>DASXWH010000192.1:0-27172 GCA_036503775.1 Ohtaekwangia sp. | reverse complement strand
AACGTGTTATTATTTATTAAGAGACCGTTTTGAGGCATCGTTTGGTACTTTAAAAAAAAAATTGATAGTCTTGTCCAAATCCGCCACCCTCAATCGATATGGGGCTGTAAAACTTAAAAAATTAATATTTATGAAAGATTTCCTGTTAGTATTCCGATCCGATCTGAGGATAAATCTCATCGGTTATCATTTGTTCCATTCACTACTGGGGAGCTTATCCGGATGCTGACTATGAAAAAGCGCTTGTTCATTTTCGAAAATGCACTCAGACTAACCAGATCGATGAATAAGAACTTTACAACAAAGAGGTTCCTGCGTAGGGTTTCCATCCATTTTAACATATTTCCTAATACACCACTTGCTTTCTTTACGTCAATTGGCAGCTATGCAAAAAGTACGTTTAAAAACAATATTACGGTATCTCTATGATCAGCTCACCGGGAACTTTATGGGTTTCCTTATTGGGGCTTCTGCAACAGGTCTGGTATCACAGTTCTTTGAAACACGGAGTCTGAAAAATCTGTGGGGGCTTACCGCAAAGAAAACGGTGGTTGATAAGAGTACATTTCAAAACCTTGAATGGATAATATCCATAGTAATCGGGTTTATTGTTTTTGAGATTTTTACAAAAGTCATTAAGGCCAAGATTGAAAAACATGCACCGCGTTTTAAACGATTGCTTTTCCGATGGATCATACGGGAAAATCTGCATGAAAAACTAAGAGCCGGACAAACGCAGCTGAACGAAAAGCGTATTCTGTTATTCGCTGCTGTTCACCAAGGTGTTAGACAAGCATTCAATCGGATATCAGGAAAATAACGTTACCGCTGGATTTTTCTGCTAACAGATACTATTATCGGTACATAATGTTTCATTTTAAGATATCTGAAATGCGTTTCTCATTCTGCTCAGTTGCTCCTTTCCCGTCTCATGGCAAATACAATCTGACCCGTGGCCGTTTCTGCAAAGAAAAAAGGTTATCGCTTCCAAAATAATCCGGTTAAAACCTCGTGACATTTACCTGACTATACTGTCCAGGTAGAGGAATTCGGCCATTAAAGGAAAACTTCTAAAACTATTCGTATACATTTTGAAGCATAATCGATTTATATTTTTCAACTGAACATCTGTTAGCATTTGCGATAAGATATTTTTAAATCCACTTAAAGACAATATTCAATAAAAGGATGTGGGCACCATTTAATGGCGCAACCTGAGAAACATAGCTACCTTCTTACAAATTATCTGTATCTTTGTGCTTCAATTCTTTGAATCCTGCTGAAGGCTATCTTCTTCCTCTAAAAAGAGGCATTACCTCCTCCTAGATTTTTCCAATTGAATGGGCTCCTCGCCCTAACGTGTACTTTTCTGTTACCCAAAATAAAAATCTCTATGAATCTTTTTGTGGCGAATATAAGTCGTGAAGTAAGTGAAAATGCCTTGAAGGCATTGTTTTCTGAATTTGGTGAAGTCACTTCTGTTAAGATTGTGATTGATCGAACTACAGGATTTTCCAAGGGTTTTGGTTTTGTTGAGATGCAGAATGAGCATGCTGCTGCAATTGCTATTAAAAAACTTACGCATGCCAATTTCTTTGGCATGACCCTGATGGTGACCAAGGCCAGACCGAAAACTTCCGTGCATTGAGTATTTTTTGCTGTATTATTCAGAACACACATTCATGAACAATAAAAAACATTGATTTCGTCATTATAACACTGAACATATCTCCATGAGGCAATTAAAGATTACAAAACAGATCACTAACCGTGAGACGCAATCTCTTGACAAATATTTACAGGAGATCGGCCGGGTGGATCTGATTTCTGCTGAAATGGAGGCCGACCTTGCGGTGCGCATCAAACAAGGGGATCAACAAGCATTGGACAAAATGGTCAAAGCCAATCTTCGTTTTGTAGTATCAGTAGCAAAACAATATCAAAATAATGGCTTATCTCTGGGTGATATGATAAACGAAGGAAACCTTGGCCTCATAAAAGCGGCCCTCCGTTTTGATGAAACACGCGGTTTCAAATTTATTTCATACGCTGTGTGGTGGATTAGGCAGTCTATTATGCAAGCCTTGGCTGAACAATCGCGGGTGGTTCGATTACCACTCAATCGTGTTGGATCTCTCAATAAGATGTACAAATCGGTGAGTTACCTGGAACAGAAATTTCAGCGTGAACCATCCATAGAAGAACTCGCAGAGTCGATGGAGGTATCGGTCGAAGAGGTTGAAAGTACAATGCGCACAACCGGCAGACACGTGTCCGTTGATGCTCCGTTTGCTCAGGGAGAAGATAATAGTCTTCTGGACGTGTTGACGAATATTGATCAACCAACACCAGATGGTAACTTGATGATTGATTCTCTTAAAAGGGAAGTAGCCCGTGCATTGTCAACGCTGACCATACGCGAATCTGAGATCATAACCTGTTATTTTGGTTTGAATGACCAGCATCCAATGACGCTTGAAGAAATTGGGGTGAAGTTCAGCCTGACACGTGAGCGGGTGAGACAGATAAAAGAAAAGGCAACCCGAAGGCTAAGAACGACAAGCAAAAGCAGATCTCTCATGGCCTATCTCGGGTAAATCAACCTAAATTGTTAAGATTAAATGGAACCAAAATTTTTTAGCTCTATGGCTAACTCACTTTACGCTTCCTTGTGGAATAAATATCGTCCGGCAATTGTTCACCTTATGCTGGCCTCCGAAAATGGACCGCAGCAGTACAAACTCTCCCATCATGAATTCAAAGCACTGAACCCTAAGGAGAGGGCTTATGCATTTGAACTTCATGCGTTTCAGGGAAAGGCTGTAAACAGCATAAAGACCTCCGCAACAGCCCAGGAATTTTTGGCCATGCTAAATATGTCAAGAAAAGCCACAGAATTACTGGAAGAAATTCATTTTGAGTTCACATTAGATAAACAATTCGTACTACACATTACCCGGATATTGCCTTCGCTGTAACCTGATCTTTTACTATGCAATCTGTAATCGTTGGTACTGGCAGCTATATTCCTGAAATCGTTGTTCCCAATGCAAACTTTATTACGTCACAGTTCTTTGAAAAGGATGGAACCAAGCTGTATAAAAACAAGAAAAGTATAATTGAAAAGTTCCAGGAAATAACCGGCATCTCCGAAAGGCGCTACGCCAAACCTGAACAGAACGCTTCACATCTCGCTTACCTTTCTGCGCTAAATGCCCTTCATAGTTCAGGCGTGGATAAAGAAACACTCGATTACATTATTGTTGCGCATAATTTTGGCGATGTTACGCATCAGAATAACCGTGTGAATACACTACCCACATTAGCTTCAAAAGTTAAAGCACTTCTTAAAATACAGAATCCGGACTGCGTAGCTTATGATTTGCCTTTTGGTTGCCCCGGATGGGTTGAGGGACTGATTCAAGCCAACTATTTTATCCGTTCCGGTGATGCATCGAGCTGTTTGGTTATCGGTACAGAAACATTGTCGCGAGTAATTGATCCCCATGATCGCGATTCCATGCTCTACAGCGATGGAAGTGGTGCAGTTATTCTGCAGTCAACGGAAGTGGACCATGTTGGAATTCTTTCTCACAAAACACAGACGCATACCCTGGAACATGCGTTTTTGCTGAATATGAATTCATCCTATTCACCATTCAGCTCAGATAAGAATGATTTATTTCTGAAGATGAATGGCCGTAAAGTGTACGAGTTTGCCATTGAACATGTACCACCTGTTATTAAAACAGTTCTCGACAAAGCAAACGTCCCCATTCATGACATCAGTAAAATCATCATGCACCAGGCTAATGACAAACTCAATCAGGCAATTCTTCAACGAGTGTTCAAATTGTATGGCCTTTCCACTGTTCCGTCAGCCGTTATGCCAATGACCATTGACAAATTAGGGAACAGCTCAGTCGCCAGTATTCCCACTTTACTCGACCTTATTCTGAAAGGAAAAATGCAAGGCCATTCCCTTAACCAAGGTGACAAGATAATTATAGCATCTGTTGGCGCTGGGATGAACATAAATGCCATGGTTTACCAGTTTTAAACGCTACCAGCGTGGTTTTTACAGAATAAAAAGATTATGTAGGTGAGGCGGTAATAAAGAAGTACCTTTACAATATAGTTTAGTTATCAGAGTTAAGTCACCTTCTCATCGTTTTCTTAATTCCGTTTTACTTTAATATCCATTCATTATCTCTTCTCTCCACATCCAGGAGTTTAATTTAATAGAGTCGTAATTGGTTTCAGGCTAGCTATACTGACGATGAATTATTTAATATTAAAAAACAATGCAAGGAACAGTGAAATTCTTTAATGAAGCCAAAGGTTTTGGATTCATTAAACCGTCAAATTCAAACGAAGATATCTTCGTTCACACTTCAGGTCTTATCGACAGGATTCAGGAGAATGATAAAGTAGAGTACGAAACGGAAAGAGGAAAGAAAGGCGTTAATGCCGTTAACGTTAAGTTAGCCGATTAATCGGCTGGCCAATCTTGTTAAAGAAAAAGTTGTTAAACAAAAAGACAGGACTTAAATCCTGTCTTTTTTTATGGTTTCACTCGGAGTAAAGTCACTTCATAATTTTTACCTTCACACCACTTAGACCTTTACCGTCATCTCGGGTTTCAAAACTTACAGTATCATTTTCGTTTACGGGGTTCAGTAGCCCTGACATGTGAACAAAAATGCTTTTCGTCTGTTTGTGAATCCCTTATAAATCCAAACCCTTAGAGGTATTGAAAAAAGTGACTTTACCAGTTTTAAAGGGAAGCTACCTGATGAGATCCTGTGTTTCTTGACCCGGGAACAATCAACATAAAAAAATGCGAGTCCTTCCGAACCCGCATTTCCTCACTCTAACCAGCGTGTACACTCAGCACACTGTCCTGGTCATAAATGTATAGGTCCGGCCTGTATAAATCATATCAATAATTACTATCCGGTTATTAACCAGATTTATTACACCGATTTAACTAATATTGTAATCGAATGAACTTACAGCAGCTGGAATATATTGTCGCACTTGACATTCATCGTAATCACGTGAAAGCCGCTGATCACTGTCATGTGACACAGCCTACATTAAGCATGATGGTGAAGAAGTTAGAAGATGAACTCGGTGTAAAGATCTTCGACAAGGGTGTTCCGCTTAAACCCACGAAGTCTGGAGAGATCATCATTGCCCGTGCCCGTATGATCTTGCAGGAGATCAAAAACCTGAAAGAATTTATCCGGAATGAAAAAGACACGCTGGAAGGAGAATTCCGATTGGGAGTTATTCCTACCCTCGCCCCTTACCTGCTGCCGAAATTTCTAAATGAGTTTCTACAAAAACATCCGGGTACATCTTTCACCGTGATGGAGTTACAAACGGAAGAAATTGTACGGTTGTTAAAAACAAACCGCCTCGATGTGGCTATCCTCGTTACGCCTTTGGACGACAAGGAGATTCGTGAACTGCCCATCTTCTACGAACCCATTCTATTATATACGTCCGAAAACCTGAAGTATTACCAGCAGGATAAAGTAAGCCTGAAGTCACTCACCTATGACAATTTGCTGTTGCTGGAAGAGGGGCATTGTTTCCGCGGGCAGGTGGAGAATCTGTGTTCAGCCAAAAGTAAAAAGGCCCATCATCAGCTCAATTATCAAAGCGGTTCGTTTGAGACGCTGAAGGCGATGGTGGATAATAACTATGGTTATACACTGATACCTGAACTGGCGGTTAACAGCAAGAACAAGCATGTAAAACATTTTACCTCACCAGAACCTGTACGGGAAGTGAGTCTTGCCGTACACAACGGGTTTGTCAAAGAACTCTTACTCGACAAACTGCGGGAAGCTATCCTAAAAGCTATTCCTCCGCATTTTAAAAAGAATGAAAAGTATATCCGGGTTCGGTGGAATTAAGAGCATTACAAGCTTTCAAAAAATACCGTTAAGCCTGCCATAGACCTGCTCTATTAGCGGATAGAAATTATCGCTTTGATCTATCTACCCCAAAAGAAGACCTTCGAAGCCTTAATCGAAGAACCACTTATTAAAATCGTTAAAAAAATGGCAGATAACACAAATGGTGAAGGCAAATGTCCATTCGGTCATGGCGCTTCAAAACAAACCGCAGGTAGTGGAACACGCAACCGCGACTGGTGGCCAAATCAATTGAAACTGAATGTCCTCCGGCAGTTTTCTTCTTTATCCAATCCCATGGATGAGAAATTTAACTATGCCGAAGAATTTAAATCACTCGACCTGAAGGCAGTGAAAAAAGATCTGACCGACCTGATGACTGATTCACAGGATTGGTGGCCGGCAGACTTTGGACATTATGGAGGTTTGTTCATCCGCATGGCATGGCACAGTGCTGGAACCTATCGTGTATTTGATGGCCGTGGCGGTGGTGGTGCCGGACAGCAGCGCTTTGCTCCTCTCAACAGCTGGCCTGACAACGTGAGCCTCGACAAGGCACGCAGACTATTGTGGCCGATCAAACAGAAATATGGCAAGAAAATATCGTGGGCTGATCTGATGATCCTGGCCGGTAACGTGGCACTTGAATCCATGGGCTTCAAAACATTCGGATTTGCCGGTGGCCGCGAAGACGTGTGGGAACCTCAGGAGGATGTGTACTGGGGATCAGAAACAAAATGGTTAGGTAATGACGTTCGTTACTCGAATGGAAAGTCTGGCGTAGGCGGACATGGTGTTGTGTCATCTGATGAAAATGCCGATGGCAAAACACATGCGCGTAACCTTGAAAAACCACTGGGTGCTGCACACATGGGATTGATCTACGTGAACCCGGAAGGCCCGGACGGAAATCCTGATCCGATCGCAGCTGCGAAAGACATCCGTGATACATTCGGTCGCATGGCTATGAACGATGAAGAAACCGTTGCACTCATTGCCGGTGGCCATACATTTGGTAAAACACACGGTGCTGCTCCTTCGACACACGTGGGCAAAGAACCCGAGGCTGCTGATATGGAACTTCAGGGCTTTGGCTGGAACAACAGCTTTGGCTCCGGTAAAGGCGCTCACACCATTACCAGCGGACTTGAAGTAACGTGGACAAAAACTCCGACACAATGGAGCAATAATTTCTTTGAAAACTTATTTGGTCACGAGTGGGAATTGACCAAAAGCCCAGGAGGTGCACACCAGTGGGTTGCGAAAAATGGCGAGTCTATCATTCCGGATGCTTACGACAAATCAAAAAAGCATAAACCTACTATGCTTACCACCGACCTGTCATTGCGGTTTGATCCGGTATATGAAAAAATATCCAGGCACTTTCTGGAAAACCCGGATGCCTTTGCTGATGCCTTTGCCCGGGCCTGGTTTAAATTAACACACCGTGATATGGGACCTCGTGCACGTTACCTGGGATCAGAAGTGCCGAAAGAAGAATTATTATGGCAGGATCCTATCCCGGCTGTTGATCATAAACTGGTTGATGATAGTGACATCAAAGCGTTGAAAGAAAAAATCCTTGCCACCGGATTGAGTATAGGCGAATTGGTATCTGCCGCATGGGCTTCAGCTTCTACGTTCCGCGGATCAGACAAACGCGGTGGTGCAAATGGTGCACGCATCCGCCTGGCACCTCAGAAAGACTGGAAAGTAAATAATCCGGCACAACTGAAAAAAGTACTGGACAAACTGGAAAGCATTCAGAAGGAATTTAACAGCGCTCAGAAAAGTGGCAAAAAAATTTCACTGGCTGACCTGATCGTGCTTGCCGGTGGTACTGCCATTGAAAAAGCTGCTAAAGATGGCGGACACTCCGTGAGTGTTCCCTTTACTGCAGGCCGCATGGATGCTACACAGGAACAAACTGATGTTGAGTCCGTGGGCTACCTTGAACCCGTTGCTGATGGATTCCGTAACTATCGCAGTGCAGGACATCACTTCTTCAGTTCAACCGAAGAATTGCTGATCGATAAGGCGCAATTGCTTACGCTTACGGCACCCGAGTTGACAGTATTAGTAGGTGGCTTACGTGTATTGAATACAAACTTCGATGGTTCCAAGCATGGTGTATTCACACAGAATCCAGGCAAGCTCACCAATGATTTCTTTATAAACCTGCTGGACATGAATACAGCATGGAAGGCTATGGATGAAGCTAAAGAAGGTTATCTGGGAGCTGATCGTAAAACCGGTCAACCTAAATGGACCGCCTCACGTGCCGACCTGGTGTTTGGATCGAACGCTGAACTACGCGCTGTTGCTGAGGTCTATGGAAGCTCTGATGCAAAAGAAAAGTTTGTAAAAGACTTCGTTGCTGCATGGATTAAAGTAATGAACCTGGATCGTTTTGATCTTCACGGATAGAATTCAGTTAACCGCATAAAATAAAAGCCATCCTTTGTCAGGATGGCTTTTTATTTTTTAAGAATGGTATTATTCTGATTTCAAGACTTCTGCCGGATTAGAACGGGATACCTTTAGTGTTTGAGAAGCAATCATGATTATGGCAATGAACATCACTGAAAAGACAGCCGTAAGACCACTTGTTATATCGAGCGGCAGATGATTTGCAATGGTTGGAAACATAATGCGATCAAAAAACAGATACGTAGCAGGTATCGCAATACAAGTAGCGATCATAAGGAGAATAATAAATCCTTTACTCAACAGGTACAGTAAAGAACCCTCACTTGCCCCAAGAACTTTTCGGATAGATACTTCCCGTATTCGGGTTTCCGTAGTGAAGACAACCATTCCAAGCAGGCCCATGGAAGCTATACAGACTGCCAGGAAAGAAATGAATCCTATTAGTTTCAATGAAGCAGAAAATCCACTGAAAGCTTCCTCAATCTGGTCATCAAAAAACTTCGCTTCGAACGAATGTACATTGTCAATTTCTTTCCAAATGGATTCAATCCTGGCATATGTAGCCGGTAGATCCGCTGAAAGTATCTTCACGTTCAGGTACTCCACTTCGTGTTTGGAGTACCTAAGCATTACTTCTTTGGTTCCCATCTTTGCATTAGCCCGGCTGTATTGAAAGTCTTTTACAACACCAACAATCTGTAATTCCTTTCCATTCACCGTCAGAACTTCGCCCAGGGCTTTAGCCGGGTTTTGGTCTGAAATATTGAACCGTTTCAACACTTCCGTGTTTACAATCAATTCACTTTCCGTTGCACTGTCGGCAAGCGCCCTGAAGTTCTTTCCCGCCAGTAGTGGAAGACCGTGGAGGGGAATGTAGTTTTCATCTACCAGGTTCGCAAATACGAAAGCTGAATCTTCGGGGTTCGCGGGGTTCTTCACAGAATTTCCCCAATAATTTCCAACGCTGGTGACTAATACGGATTGCGATATACCTTTCACTTCAGGCAGTTCACTAAGTTCCTTCTTCAACAATTCGGCTTTATTTCCCTGCAGCCGAATGTTCAGAATATTTTCGGTGTTGAATCCCAGATCAAACGCCAGATAGTGTGTGTATTGCTGATAGATAATGATCGTTCCGGTGATCAGCATCAATGAGATCGAATATTGAAATACAATCAGCACCTTACGCATGGTTAATTTGCGAAAGACCTGCATTGAAGATGCGTCCTTCAAAACCTGAATGGCATTAATCTTTGAAAAAAAGAATGCCGGAAAAAAACCTGCTGCTATCCCAATGAGAACAGCAAAGCCAATAAAACAGGCGACCACTTCGGGAGAAATGTCAAGCACAAGCAATTCCTGCAAATCCGGTTGCATATTTATAAAATGAGGCTTCACCAACAAAAAAATAAAAAAAGCGACTATCAATGCACATATTGAAATAATTGCAGCCTCTACGATAAACTGTCCGATTACGTGACCACGCAATGCACCGATCACTTTGCGAATACCTACTTCACGTGACCTTCTGAGCGAACGGGCAATGGAAAGATTGGTGTAGTTAAAACAAGCCGACAGTAATACAACAAAAGAGAGTGCACCAAAAACCAGCATCAGGGTTCTACCCATGGTTGTACCAATCTGATTACCCAGATCATCTCCCATCATAATTTCATCCAGGGGTTGAATAGCTAACTCAATGTGGGTATTCTTTACGGTTTGATCTTCTTTACTACTTAGTTTATCGAGGTTCTCCTTAAAATTTTTCAGATCAGATCCTTCTGGCAATAACACATACACCCACGCATTCCACATGTTGTCCCACTTCCATGCATCGGGGTTATTTTTTTCGAGATCTTCATAGGTGCTCAACGAACCAAGCATGTCAAAGTGCATATGCGAAAAGCGGGGAACATCCTTCATTACACCAGTGATGGTATATTCCTGTGTGCCATTACGAACTAATATTTTCCCTACCACGTCTCCTTCACCAAAAATCTTTTTAGCTGATGTTTCTGTGAGCACCACGGAATAAGGATGCTTTAAAGCCGTAGTCGCATTACCCTGCACGAGCGGAAATGTGAAAACGTTGAAGAATGATTCATTTGCCCAAAAACCTGAAAGGGGTAATTTCTTTTCACCCGCTTGCATATCCCCACCGAAGTCTCTCTGTAGAATCGTAACTTCCTGCGGAGCAGCAAAGGATTCCTGAATGATCTTACCGGCACGGATTGAAGTTGTAGCCATAAAATCATTGTCCTTAGCACCCAGAAACTGGTATTGGCTGATTACGCGATATATGCGTGAATGATTCTCGTGAAATTTATCGTAGGAAAACATATCCACCAAAACAGTAATCATCAGCAATCCCACTGACATGCTGATGGCCAGCCCGGCAATATTTATAGCAGAGAACAATTTATTGCGGACAATGCTGCGTCCGGATGTTTTGATATAGCTTCCGATCATAATCCAGTGAATTAAAATGTTGATAAATTCCGGTTTACGAATAGTATAAAGTCTGAAAAATTTAAATACATCAATAATATAGATCCAGCGTGCTCTTCGTGCACCTTTGACTTTGAGGTTTCGCTCAAAGTATTCATTCAGATCACCTTGCAGATCTTCCAGCAGAGAAGGTTTGCAATACCATGAAAGCAATCACTCTGCCCAACCCGGTGGATGTATTTCCTTTTTTGGTTTCATCTCATGCTCCTTTAAGACCAAAGTCAGGTATAATACTCCATAGCTGATCGCGTACTTCCTTAGCTTTCACCAATGCTGCTTTTCCACTGTTGGTTAAGGTGTAGTATCGTTTGCGTTTTCCACCACGTGAACTGGTAGCTTCACCCAACTTGCTTTTTATATAAGCCTTCTCTTCGAGTCTGTTGAGCACAGCATGCACTACACCCAATTTCACTTCGCGGCCGGTATGCTTGGTAAGCTCATCACAGACCGAAACACTATAGGCATCATTTACCAGTGCGGCAATAGTCAGCAGCACCAGTTCCTCAAACTCTCCGAGGTTGGTTCCTTTCATATCTGATGATTAATTACGTAAATGTATGTAAAATAGTTTATGAAATCTTTCGGGTTTACAATTTTGGCTGAATTCGATCCTATGGAGTGTATCAAAAAAATCAATACATTCAGTTGTAACCATTCAGACGTCCCCTGGTAAATAACACGAACTTGACGAAAAGCACAGACCTGATGACAGATGAACAGATAATGGAGGCCGTGAAAAACGGTGATCTTCAGCAGGCTACTGTACTTTTTGAACGGTATAACAAACGTATCTACAATTTCCTGGCCCGAATGACTATTGACCGGGATCTGGCTGAAGACCTATCGCAAAATGTCTTTCTGCGGATCCTGAAGTATCGGAACAGCTATAAAGATGGAGCAAAATTCCAGGCGTGGATATACCAGGTGGCCCGAAATGTTTTTTCGGATCATTACCAGGCTCATAAAAACAAGTTCAATGACTTTGTAGACGTGGAAAGAATAGGTGACCATATATCCGATTCGAATGAAGCTGCCGATATGGACGAGCAGGAAAAGTTACTTCAGCGATCCATGGCATTACTTTCAGAAGAGCAACGAGAGTTATTGGTGCTGACCCGATATCAGCACATGAAGTATGAAGAGGTAGCACAAATTATGGATACAACTGTAGCCAACATAAAAGTGAAAGTACACCGGGCTATTGCCAAACTACGGGAAAACTATTTTGAACTGGAGAAGACATAGAATAAGAAAGACTCATGGAAAAAGAAAAACTGGAAAGCCTGCTCATCGATTACATTGATGGTAACCTCAATGATACCGAAATACAGGTTGTTGAAAAGCAACTTCTTGAAAATCCGGAGGCTTCAAAGCTTTATAGCCAATTGAAGGAAGTGCTCGGGGTGATGGACCGTCCAGCCAGCCTTCATCCTTCAGCTTCTCTTAAAATTTCATTCGATAAAATATTGAAAGAAGAGATATCTACTTCAACAAAAACAAAAGTCGCATTCCTTACCCCGGCTTTTTATCGTGTGGCAGCCGCAATTGCTTTGTTAATACTCGGTGGTGGCACTGGTTACTGGATCAGTAAATATCAAAAACAGCAGGATGAGATTGCAAGACTCAAAGAAGAGATGGAACTCACCAAGCAGATGATCATATCCAAGCTGGGAAATGAGTTTTCTGCCAGCCAACGCATACAAGGCGTAAATGTAGCACTCACCATTACCCAGGCTGACGATGAAGTGGTAAACGCTTTGGTAAAGGCAATGAATGAAGATCCGAATACAAACGTGCGGCTGGCTGCACTGGAGGCTTTAAGCAAATTTCACGAAGAGCCTGCAGTTCGAAAAATATTAGTTGCCTCCCTGGCTAAACAAACGGACCCTGTTGTACAGATCGCGCTGATCCAACTCATGGTCACCATGAAGGAGAAAGGTGTTGTCAGGGATCTTGAACGGATCATTGACAACGACACCACCATCAAGGCTGTAAAAGATGAAGCCTACTCCGGAATATTGAAACTTTCATGAAAGCAGATATAGAAGTAAGTGTAAAACAACAATTGATTTGAAATGAAAAACAAGAAAATAAAATTAGTGATCCTGGCTTTATTAATAACGGGTTGGGCAAGTGCGCAGGAGTTCAAACTGGCCAAAAGCTCAGGTCGTCTGGAAATAAACATCGGGCGTGTTACCGTAGAAGGGCATAATGGAAATGAAATCATTTTCTATTCTTTAGATCATGATGATGAAAAGGACGAACGCGCCAAAGGGCTGACAGCTGTTACCGGATCGGGGCTAACTGACAATACCGGATTAGGTATTAACGTAGTAGAAAAAGATGGCGTGGTAACCGTACGTCAGCTCAAGAAGATGAATTCACCTGAAATCAAAATACTCGTTCCGAAAAGTATTATCGTTTCCTTCGCTTATGAATCACAGTATGGCGGAGAGGCGCGTTTTAAAAATATGGAAAATGAAATTGAGGTTTCCGCGCAATACAATTCCATCGAACTGGAAAATGTTACCGGTCCGCTTACGATCAAAACGATCTATGGGCACGTTGAAGCTACGTTGGGTTCAACTGTAAAAGGTCCGCTGTCGATTGTCTCCGTATATGGTTATGTTGACGTTGCACTGCCTGTAACCACTAAAGCCGATCTCAAATTGAGCACCTCTTACGGAGAAATATTCGTATCCCCTGAATTCAAGATCGATATCGAAAAGCAAGGTGATTTGATTGCCTACAGTGACAAGGTCTCCGGAAAGATCAATGGCGGAGGCACGAGCATCGATCTGAACTGCAACTATGGCAAGGTATACCTGCGCAAAAAATAATCAGTACATCTAAGTCTTACAGAAATGAAAATAAAATTCATTATGCTCTCTTTCCTCCTGCTCGCAGGAACCGTTCACGCCCAGGAATATAAGGTAGCGAAGAGCACCGGCCGGCTTGACATTCGTGAAGTAAACCACGTAACGATAGAAGGTACCACAGGAAACGAAATTGTGTTCGTAAGAAAAGATCATGACCATGAGGACGATGAACGTGCTGCAGGCCTTCGTGCGGTTAGCAGCACCGGTCTTGAAGACAACACCGGTCTGGGTATATCTGTTGTGGATAAAGGAAATGTTATTGAAGTACGCCAACTGAAAAAAATGGATGGCCCAGAGATCACTATTAAAGTACCTAAAGGAGTTACCGTTTATTTTTCACACAATTCACCGCACGGAGACGAGGTAGAATTCAAAAATTTTGAAGGAGAGATCGAAGTTTCTACTGTTCACAATGGTGTGGTGCTAACCAATGCAACAGGCCCTGTTAATATCAAAACCATTCATGGTGACATTGACGCGGCATTCAGCACGATAACCAAAAATACTTCACTTTCTTCCGTACATGGGCACGTTGACGTAGCGTTTCCGGTAGCTACAAAAGCTACTTTGAAAATGACCACTGTTTATGGTGAGATATTCGTAGACCCGGATTTCAAGATTGAAATCGAACGTTCGGGTGACATGATCAAGTACAGCGACAACGTAAATGGAAAGATCAACGGTGGTGGTATTGATATCAGTCTGACATCTACACATGATAATGTTTACCTGAGAAAGAAGTAATTAAACGCTCTTAACTATGAAAATAAAAATAGTACTGGCCGTTGCATGCTTATACCTGCCCATCAAAGAATATGCACAGACAGCCGTAAACAAATCAATTCCGGTTCAATCCGGACAAAAGATCACCATGCACTTCGACTATCCGGAATTGATCAAAGTGACTACCTGGGATAAAAATGAGATTGCTATTTCGGGAACCGTGAGTATTAACAATGGCGAGAATGATGATGCCTTTATTCTGGATAACAGTACCTCCGGATCAACTATTACGGTTCGAAATGAAATAAAGAATATGAAGAATTTGCCGCAGCGTATTACCGTAGTTCGTGATGGGCAAAAGGTAGTATTCCGGGATAAGGCTGCATTGAAAAAATACCAGGATGAATTTGGCGGTGCATTTGAATGTCAGTCTTGGGGAGTGGATATGGATATTGTTCTTGAAATCAAGGTACCGCGTAATGCTGAAACAAGGATAGAGTCCATATACGGAACGGTAGAGATCAAAGATTTTATTGGTCCATTGACCGTAGTGTCAACTTATGGTGGTGTCGATGCAGCCCTAACCGAAAAGAATACCGGGGAGCTGTCTGCTGAGACAAACTATGGAGAGATCTATACCAACCTGGATACCAAATTTGGTGGCCAGATTAAAGAAGAAGATTTCCATACCTATGTATCCGCAAAACCCGGATCAGGTCCGCGGTACACATTTGAATCCAAGTATGGTAATGTGTATCTCCGGAAAGCCAACTGAGCATCAGTTAATCAATCCAGTTCAAAAAGACCTGCTTACCGGCAGGTCTTTTTTATAAAAAAAACCAAAAAGATTTGGTGATTAAAATAGAGTATTTACATTTGTCTATAGATTTAGTAGACAATCAATTCTCACCAGATTGATTTTATACAGAAGGGTGGAGAGAATAGGCTCTGCGATACCCTAGCAACCTGCGGCAGTGCCGAGAAGGTGCTAATTCCTACCGGCCCGAAGGTATCGGGAGGAACTATAAAATTTAAAAACCATGAAACAGAAAGAAGAGAATCACGTTAGGAGCAACATGCTTTACGCAGCAATTCCCATCTCACCAATCATGTGCAACCGTTGTTGTTGCTGCTGATCATCATTCCAGGCAATTAATCATTATTAATCGAATTGTGCTTCACGAAAGAAGCATTGTGGGAATCTTTTGCCGGATAACCTCCCATCACAATTATTATATCTAATTCTATAACGTATTAATTAACGTAGTATGTCTACTTATAAAAAATTCACGTTCGAAGGAACATTATCGAAAGAACAGGTTGATTTCTTCAACAAAAACGGATTCATTCACTTTGAGAACTATGCTTCACAGGAAACGGTGCAGGATATTATCGCTTCAACCGAAGTCGTACAGTCACAATGGGTTGCGAACAACGTACAGAAAATAAATGGTGTTCCGATTAAATATGGAGTAGATGAAAATGGAAAGACTATTGTTCAGCGATTTGCTTTCACAAATCAGTACAGTACAGCGGTTGAACAATTTGCGTCAAACCCTAATCTCGATGCATTGAAGGTGTTGATGCCTGCCGGTGCAAGACTGGGACATAATGAAAAAGATGGTGTCGTTTTCAATCACTATGTAAATACAGAGGGAAGTAATTTCTTCCATATGGGCTGGCATACAGACAGCGCACGCGACATTTTCTATGGCAAAAAAGTAGCTCCTATGCTGAACATCGGTTTTTACCTGGATGATTCTGGTGCGGACAAAGGTGGACTCCGAATACTTCCCGGAACCCATAAACAAACACTGTGGGATCTTCTCTTCAGAAAAAAATACTACCTCAATAATGAGGCTGATAAGAATGAAGTACTGGTAGAAGCCAGGGCCGGAGACCTGGTTATTCATGATGGCAGAATATGGCATCGTGTAGCACCTTCTCCCCTGACCGGTGCTGCGAGCCGAAGGAGGGTTATGTATATTCCCATGATCGTAGGTGATTTTCAGCCTAAACATGAAAAGAGCTCAACACCTCTTTATTTACACCTGCTGCCGTTGGTGGGACGTAAGAAACATAAAAACCTGATACCGGCATTTCGTAAGGCTGCTTAAATACTACAGATATGTTTTTCAGATCGTCCTGGCTTCCGGCACGGATTCCATATACGTTGATCTTGCTTCCTTTATTCTGGCTTGTACTGTCTATCTCGCCTAATCTGAATGAATGGAGATCACTTTGGGTTTTGTTCATTACACATGGACTACTTTACGGAAGCGTGAATACATATGTGAATTTTTATGCTGTACGCACGAAGTCAATCAATGGATTAACTGTATCCTATAATAATTCGGACGCCTGGCTATATACGGCCATTGTTTTTCACACGTTCGCTGTGGTTCTTGGATTTGTGTATGTGAATTTAACCTTTGCATTGTTCACGCTATTGTATGGGCTGATTACCCATACGGCCGGATTGACTGGAATTTTGTCAAGGAAGACAAGACTAACCTGGGGTATTGTAAGAATCACCCAGGGATTGGGTGCAACTATTCTTTATTATATAGGTCTGAATGATCTTCCTGTTGCAACCGTCCTTCAGTTGAAGATTCTTATACCTGGTTTAGTAAGCAGTCTGGTTCTGGCAGCACTCTTCCCTATTCCTGCATCCGGTAATGATGAGCAATATTCAAAAAAGGTATTCTATCAAAGCATCATATTATTGTTGACCGCTGCTGCTTTGTCTGCCTGGTTTTTCTCCACCTACGTATCTCCGGTTTATGTAGCTGGTGTTATGACAGGTTTTGGAATGGGCGTGATTCTTTTATTCCAGCAACATCACACGGTCGAAAAAGACGCACATAATACTCTGTTTCCTGTATGGATACATTGGTTAGCTACCATCGCTCTGAATGGGTACTCCTTTTACATATTCACCGATTACACGCAGATCTTTCAACTGGTACAATAAAAATAATACCTGATCAAAATTATGCATTACAATTCAGAAAAGCCCATTGGGGTTATTTACAGACATGCTGAACATTTCAACCCACTCTTCACAGAACTAAAAAAAAGCGGTCTTTCCTATGAAATAATTGACCCGTCAAATCAATACTTCAATCCACTACAAAGAGAGCTGCCCTTCAGCCTGGTTCTGAATGACATGAGTAACCCGTCATATCAGAAAAACAAATCCGGTATTTTGATTGAATACCTGAAACTAATTGAAGGATTACACACAGGAGCATCCATTATTAATGGCTCACGCATTGGTGAAACGTTTACTTACCAAACCCGGCAGTTTAATATTTTTGCTTCACTTGACATGCCTTTTCCAAAAACCATTGTGGCCAGCAATACAGAACAGTTTTTAAAATCAATTCACGAATTAAAATTTCCTATACTGGTTAGTTACAATGATTGTTCGGAAAAGACCCGATTCGAGTCGGAAGCAGAACTTGTTCAGGCTATAATACTCGACCAGCTAAATTTTGACAACAGAGCACTCGTGATACAGGAATATATCCCGTCAAAAGGAAATCATACAGTCAGGGCCGAAATGCTCAATGGTCGGTTTTTATATGCGGTAAAGATATTCTGTGCTGGAGATTCATCGGAAGGTTGGTCACTGGAAGCACATATGGAGGTCTTTACACCTCCGCTCAACATCATTACAGCCCTTGAGAAAATTGCTCACGCATCGCTCATGGACGTGGGAAGCATCAGTTTTATAACTGACAGACGTTCAAACACTATTCTGTTTCAAGGTATACAACCACATACCAGTACGTACAGTCAGGAAGTAAAAGGCCTTACTGTTAATATGAATGAACACATTGCTAACTACGTAGGTCACAGATTGAGAAAAATACGCGAAATAGAGCTTTCTATTTGAAATAATCGGGGAAGGGAGCAATCGATTTAATATCTCCGTAATACATCACGATAAAAATTCTTAAACTTTTTTTCTCAAATCTCTTGTTCAATAGACCGCAATACCTACATTTGTCTATCGAATTAGTAGATAAATCAATTCCCACCAGGTTGATTTTATAGCGAAGAAGGGAGAGAACAGGCTCTGTGAACTTCTGGCAACCAGTCTCCACCAAAGACCGCGGTGCTCATGCCTGCCAACTCCGACAAGGTGTCGGGAGGAACTATAAAATCAAAGGTGATGAAAAAGCAAAGCATTTTTCCTCGTAAAGAACGTAAATCAAGTCTGGTGGACATTCACCAACTGTATTTTCGCAGCTGCTGTTGTTGTAACAGCACGTGCATGTGATGACAACTCTGTCATCCTGATGGCTTATCCGAAATAAGCAACTCATACATGGCTCTCGGGTGCACCGGTCTTAATGATTTTTTGGTGGAATTTCCTTAAGACATTGGTGCATACCGCGGCCACCAATTTTCAACTATCCAATTCATCGTAATCATTTAAGACTTTACTGTCATGAAATCATTTGTTTCTATAATCATATTTTACTTTCTGTTACTTTTTGTCAGTGCTGCTGTAGCACAGGAGGCGCCCCGGAATAAAGTAATCATCACCGGAGTTAGATTTGCCTATCCCCTGGTAGAGAAATGGATCCAGGATTACAAAACTGTAAATCCATCAACCGAAATAATCATTGAATCCCGTACTGTCAACGATCCAGACAAGTATGATCTTCTCATCGAAGCCTATGAACAAGATCCAACCGTAAAAGAAACGCGGGACTATCTGAACTTTGGTCGGTATGCACTGCTTCCCGTTGCCAATGCCTCTTCAGCTTTTGCGCTTACTTACCAAAAAAAAGGATTAACGAAGAATCAGATCAAGCTCCTCTATTTTCATGATATCCTCTCCGAAAAGAATGAAGACGATCAAATAACTATACCGGTTACCGTTTATACGCGTCTTCAAAAAGCCGGGGCACCAACAACCTTTGCACGCTACTATGGCTATGAACAGCAAAATATAAAAGGCAAAGCGATTGGTGGTGCTGACGAACACCTGATCAAGGCCGTCTTGAAAGACTCCAGCGGAATTTCTTTCGCCAGCCTGAGTTTAGTGTATGATCGTCAAAGCAGAGGTATAGTTCCCGGCCTGGCGGTTATTCCGGCTGATCTGGATGATAACAACCGCGTATCGGAGTCTGAGAAAGATTATGCATCTCTTGACCACGTTATTCAATTACTGGAGGAAAAAGAGCGAAAAAATATTCCGGTAGAATATCTCCATTTGTCCATCGGTAAACTCAATACCAATACCGATGCATTAAAATTTCTGCTTTGGGTAATTGATAACGGTCAGGCAGACCTTAACACATTTGGCTTTCTTAAACCAGAGCTAAAGCGTTTTGAATCCGATAAAGAAAAATTCGAACAACGCGCCTCACGTAAGTAATCGGTTAATAAAGATTTATCAAATGACAATCCTGCGGTACAGCAGGCATCAGGTAAGTTTTTTCAGAAGAAGAACAATCCAACTTAAATCATATGAGAAAAATTCTACACGTACTATTCTATCTATCCATTACGGGTACTGCCCTGGGGCAGGAAACGGTAAAAGGATTGATCAAAGATGAGACTGGTCAGGCACTGCCCGGTGCCACGGTTGTACTAAAGGGTACATCCAACTACACGGTATCAGATGTTGAAGGTCAATTCGCCATTGCAGCTGCGAAAGAATTTCCATTTACACTACAGGTAAATTTCGTAGGGTATCAAACACAGGAAATCGAAATCTATGAACTGACGGATGAAATTGCCGAGATCATTCTAAAAAATGCAAGTGTTCTGAATGAAGTGGTTGTTGTTGGTTATGGTGAACAGAAGCGAAGTGATTTTACCGGGTCTCTTGGTTCATTGCCAACGGAGTTAAAAATGCAACCCGTCAGTTCTCCGGACAGATTATTACAAGGTGCCGTTGCCGGAGTGCAGGTAACACAGTCGAGTGGGCAACCCGGTGCAGGAACTTCTATCCGTATCCGTGGAGGTACTTCGATCACAGGAGGTAACGAACCTCTCTATGTAATTGATGGCTTCCCGGTTTACAATGGAGATGCTGCCACCGATGCCGGTGTAACTGTAGGCCCGCGTATCAATCCGCTTTCATCACTTAATCCCGGTGACATCGAATCTATTGATGTTTTGAAAGATGCATCGGCTACAGCTATTTATGGTTCGCGTGGAGCCAATGGGGTAATTCTCATTACTACAAAAAATGCAAAAAAGAATGCCACAAACATTACGTATGATGCATACTACGGAACACAGGAAGTGATCCGGATTCTTCCTATGCTTAATGCTGAAGAATGGGGATATCTTAAAAATGATGCACTCGCTGATTCCGGTAAGCCCGCACTTTACACACAGGAACAACTTGATCAATTGGGTGAAGGAACAAACTGGCAGGAAGAAGTATTCACGGATGCCCCTATTCAAAATCACAATCTCTCTGTCGCAACCGGTAGTGATAAAACCAGAATATTGCTTTCAGTAAACTACTTCGACCAGGAGGGTGTCATCATTAAAACAGGATTCGACCGATACTCTGGCCGACTGAACATAGATCACGAGTTTAATTCCAAAATCAAGATCGGGGCAACACTAAATGGAAGTATCACCCATGCCGATGTAGCTCCTGAAAGTGTTGTGCAGAATACGCTGGCGATTGTACCCGTAGTATCCGTAAGAGACGAAAATGGAAATTTCACAGCCAACAGCAATTATGGTTCTGCCGTTGCAAATCCTGTCAATACATTATACAGTCAAACAAATGAAACCAATACTACACGTTATCTGCTGAATGGTTACGGACAATTTGAAATCATCGAAGGGTTAACGTTCAGAGTGTCTCTCGGTACAGATATTATCAACAATAAACAAAATCGTTACTTACCCTCAACTGTTTATGAAGCAGCTGTTGGTGGGCAGGCTTCTATCGGATCATTGTCATCCCTTAACTGGTTAAATGAAAACACCTTAAACTATAAAAAGGTATTCGGAACAAAACATAACCTCGATGTTTTGCTGGGTAACACTTCACAAAAATTCTCATCTGAAGTTTTTACAGCGGCTGCATCGAATTTCGTTTCCGATGAATTTACTTATAACAACCTGGGTTCCGGAGCGGTGATAGGAATTCCCACTTCAGCCAGCAGTGAATCAACATTAAAATCTTATCTGGGCAGAATCAACTACGCCTTTGATGATCGTTATTTCCTTACACTTACCGTTCGTGCAGATGGTTCTTCCCGCTTTGGAGAAGATAATAAATGGGGAACGTTCCCATCAGCCGCTATTGCGTGGAATGTTTCGAATGAAAAGTTCTTTGATGTTAAGCAGATAAATTCATTGAAGATCCGTTTGAGTGCAGGTCAAACCGGAAACCAGGAAATTGCACCTTATCAATCCATCGCACGGTTGGTGTATTATCCTTACACGTTTAACAATACCATTGCTGGCGGATTCGCGCCCGGCAGTTACGCTAACACTGACCTCGGCTGGGAAACAACAAAGCAGTACGACCTCGGAATTGATGTATCCCTGTTTTCAAACCGCGTAACGCTAAGCAGCGATTTGTATTATAAGAGAACGGAAGACCTCCTGCTGGAAGTACCTATCCCATACACCTCCGGGCTCGAAAGTGCATTTCAAAATGCTGGTGAAGTAGAGAACAAAGGAATAGAACTGAGTCTGAAGACACTGAACACGGTTGGCAAATTCGAATGGATTACCAACTTCATTTTCTCTTCTAACCAGAATAAAGTTTTAGGATTGGGTGATGGTGTTGACTTCTTCATCCCGATCAACCCGGCAACGGTTACTACACCTTCTGGAATTGTTAAAGTGGGTCACTCCCTGGGATCGTTCTACATGTATGTAGCAGACGGGCTTTTCCAGGAAGGTGATGACTTCAGCGTATCGCCTACGCAAAACACAAAAGCAGGAAGTCAGAAGTATAAAGACCTCAATGACGATGGCGCCATCACACAGGCTGATGATCGTACGATCGTAGGACATGCAGAACCAAAATTCCTGGCCAGCATGACAAACACATTCCGGTATCAGAATTTCGACCTGACGATCTTCCTCCAGTCTTCTTATGGAAATGACATCTTCAACCGAAGCCGTGCTGATCTTGAAGTAGGAACAGGATTTATTGGTGCGTACGGAACATTGAAAAATCGCTGGACGCCTACCAACACAGATACCGACATGCACCGTGCTATTGAAGATCCGTCAGCCACACTGTCCAGTCGTTTCATCGAAGATGGATCATACATCAGACTGAAGAACATTTCGCTTGGATACTCTCTACCCAGCTCAATCACTTCCAAGTTAAGATTAAAAGGAGCACGCTTTTACATCTCCGGTCAGAACCTGGTGACCTGGACAAACTACACGGGCTTTGATCCGGAAGTAAACCGTAACGGGCAGAACGCACTCAACTCCGGAGTGGATGTTGGTGTGTATCCCGGTTCCAAAACATTCCTGGGCGGAGTAAGCCTCACATTCTAATTAACATCATAAGTAAACTACGATGAACTCATACATTACTATTTCCAACCACCGCTTATATCTGCGGATCAAAAAAGCAAGTGCTCTTTTGGTAGCCTTATCAATAGGTGTATCGGCCTGTGTTTCCCTGGAAGAAGATCCTGAATCATTTATAGCACCGGAACAATTTTACAAAACGTCTGGTGATGCCGTAGCTGCAGTGAATTCAATTTATTTCCACCTCAACACCAACGCTGCGGGACAACAGCCTATTTATAACTCTTTATTCAATACAGGGATGGATTTCATGACCGATGATATTACAGCAGGTCCTGGATCACCCAATCCTGATGTCCGGTCACTGGCTATTCTGGCACACTCCTCTACCTTTCTTCGTGGCAAGGAGATCTGGATGCAACATTATTCAGCCGTTAACAAAGCCAATGTTGCTCTGGAAAGAATACCGGCTATCGATATGAATGAAGAATTGAAGAACAGATTGCTGGGTGAGACCCGTTTCCTGCGGGCACTGTATTATTTCAACCTGGTTCGTTTATTTGGTGATGTTCCGTTATTGTTGACGGATCAGACCAAACTACCAATCAGTGAGCTTCAGGTACCGCGTACTCCGAAAGAAGAAGTGTACGATCAGATCATTGAAGACCTGAATGAAGCAGTTACTCTGTTCCAGGAGGGTAATACCGGTGAAGTAGGTCGTGCAACAGAAGGTGCTGCAAAAGCATTGCTGTCAAAAGTATACCTGACTAAGCGCGATTGGGCTAATGCAGTAGCGCTTGCCGAAGAAGTAATCGATGGACCTTACGGATATATCCTTTTACCTGACTACTCCAGAGTATTTCTTCCAGCTTTCAAAAACGGTAAAGAACATATCTTCTCTGCACAATTCAGTGTAGCAGCTAACCAGCTCAATGCTGTTACTGCACGGGACATCGCTACCGGGATTCCTGGCGTGAGAGGATCATATGGTGATCAGGTAACTTTCTATACTGAAGGCACAGATAAGTTTTTCAGCATCTACAAACTGTACAGGTCTAAAGACAAAAGAAAAAGGGTAACGTTTGTTACGCGTTATAAAAGTCCAACCAATGGCAACTGGTATGGTAGCCTGAACGACAAAAATATCCCAGGTGATTCCGTTCCTTATCTTAATAAATATTGGGATCCAAATTATCCCGCTACGAATAAGTCAGAGGTGAATGCTAACATTCTGCGCTTTGCCGAAATTTTACTGATCCATGCTGAAGCTGAAAATGAATTGAACGGTCCTACGGAAAAAGCTTATACATCACTTAATAAAATCCGTACAAGGGCTGGCCTTGATGATCTGACGGAAGGACTTACCAAGGATCAATTCCGTGATTCAGTCTACCTGGATCGCAGACTTGAGCTCGTGGGTGAATATCAGCGCTACTTTGATCTGATCCGTCAAACCGGAAGTGAAGTTACCGGAGTAGGTCCTGAAGGTCGCGGCACGTTGATCAAGAATCTTCATAAGGTAGGAAAGACAAATGCTGACGCGAGACATTACCTGTATCCCATTCCACAATTTGAAATAGATCGCAATCCAAATCTTAAACCACAAAATCCAGGCTGGGATTAAAACTAAACCATTCAATACCATGAGAAATTATATACCTGTTTTAACTGCATCCCTGCTGATGGCGGGTTTGCAGGCAGAAGCTCAGCATGATCCGGTCCAGCCATTCAAAGGAAAAATCGGAAGAACACTTCCGGAATCCGAGCAATGGTATCCCGAACGTGTCAAAGCAGCTAAAGATGCACCCAATGTAGTCTGGATCCTGATGGATGATGTTGGCTTTGGTGCCACTTCAGCATTCGGTGGATTGATTGAAACACCCAACTTCGAAAAGCTGGCTAACAACGGTCTTCGTTACACAAACTTTCATACTACCGGAATCTGCAGTCCGACAAGAGCTGCATTGCTCACTGGCCGTAATGCGCATAGTGTAGCAATGGGTCATCACGCAGAACTTGGAACAGGGTTTCCCGGATACACCGGAGACATTCCGTTTGAAGCCGGAACAGTTGCTGAGATCTTCAGAGAGAACGGATACAACACGTATGCCTTAGGCAAGTGGCATGGCAACAGGCCGATTGATCTCACGGCCGCAGGTCCATTCAATCGTTATCCGACAGGCAGAGGCTTTGATCACTTCTACGGATTTCTTGGAGGAGCAACGGATCAATGGCATCCCGAGCTAATCGAAGAGAACAACGCTGTTAACATTGAGCCGAATACAAAACACCTCAATGAATTGCTGGTTGATAAAGCGATTTCCTATGTAGCAAATCAAAAATCAACCAATCCTGAAAAACCTTTCTTTTTATACCTGGCTACGGGCGCAACACACTCTCCTCACCAGGTGAGCAAAGAGTGGATCGAAAAGTACAAAGGAAAATTTGATGGCGGATGGGATAAATACAGAGAAGATGTTTTCAAACGTCAGCAGGCTTTGGGTCTGTTGCCAAAAGGAACAAAGCTCCCACCCCGTCAGCAGAATCTGGCAGCATGGGAATCATTAAGCGCTGACGAGAAAAAAGTTTACGCGCATTTCTTCGAAACGTATGCAGGCTTTCTATCCTATACCGACTATGAGATCGGAAGATTTGTAGATTACCTTGAACGCATCGGTCAGTTGGAGAACACCATCATCTTCCTGGTGATCGGTGATAACGGTGGAAGCAAGGAAGGGTCCTATACCGGAACCACTGGCAATGCCGCGAATGCAAAAGGTCAGGACATTGCTTTCCTGTTAAGTCAATATGACAAGTTTGGTACAGACTATACAAGTCAGAATTATCCGTTAGGTTGGTCACAAGCTGCCAATACACCTTTCCGTTACTGGAAGAGTGATGTGAATGCGGAAGGTGCTACCCATAATCCACTGATCGTTCATTATCCAAAAGGAATTAAAGATAAAGGTGCGTTGCGCACGCAATACGGTCACGTTATCGATCTTCTTCCTACCGCTATTGAGCTCACCGGAGTTAAGGCACCTGATGTTATCAACGGTTATGACCAAAGACCTTTTCATGGAACAAGCCTCGCTTATTCGTTAAACGATGCAGCGGCCGCTACCCGTCATACACAACAGTACTATGAATTGCACGGAGGTCGCGCGATCTACAAAGATGGCTGGAAAGCATCCGTGTATCACCCACGGAATATTTTCGGAGAAACCGGTACTGATATTCATTTCAACCCTGCTCCTTTTGACAAAGACAAGTGGGAGCTTTATAATCTGAACGAAGACTGGAATGAAACCACTGATCTCGCAAGCAAATATCCGGAGAAGCTCGAAGGGCTGAAGAAGCTCTGGGATGAAGAAGCGAAGAAATACAATGTATACCCCTTGAAGAACTATCGGGATGGAATGGCGCCTCCGGAGGTCAAATCAAAATCCATCATCTACGAAGGAACAACCGTACGAACAAGAGTTCCTATCGGTAAAGGTGCTGTTACGATCACTGCGAATATTGAGCTCACACGCGATGCAAGCGAAGGTGTCATATTCGCGAGTGGTGGGCTCACCGGTGGAAGTACACTCTATATTAAGGGTAATACCTTGTACTACACGCTTAATGATGGTCAGAAAGAAAATACCATCAACGCAGGAAGTGTTTCAAAAGGCACGCATGCTATCCGGGTTGAATACTCCGATGCAGGTTTGATTTTGTTTGTCAATAACAAAGAAGCCGGGAAACAGGCTGTCACTGCCCGGAACAAATTCCTGGGAACATTTGGATCGGATGGAGTAAGCGTTGGAAGGGATCTGAATTCTCCGGTTACCAAACAATATGCAGGCACTTATCCTTTTAATGGAATCGTACGGAGCGTTGTTATCGAACAAAAGATCGAGCAAAGCCTGTAAACTAATCCTTCAACCAACTCTATAACTTTTATGAAAATCAAATTACGTTTTGGTGCCTGGGCATTTATAGCGCTGGCTTTACCACTGTCCGTACTGGGGCAGACGGCACCGACTATCGAAAAAAGTGATGTCATCACACATGGACCTCAGCTTGGAAATATTTCAAGCCATTCTATCCGGGTCTGGGCCAGAACAAAGCAACCTACATCATTCAGTGTGATCTACTCTACGAATGCTGACCTTTCAGGTGCGACAACTTCAAAGCCTGTTCAGACAACCTGGGTGACCGATGCAACCG
>DASXWH010000191.1:0-11668 GCA_036503775.1 Ohtaekwangia sp. | reverse complement strand
CTGCTTAACAGTGATGATGACGCACGCGGTGTTGCTTTACTGGCCCGTGACCGTAAAGCTAAAATCGTATTCATTTGTTATTCTGATTCAAAGGAGTTCGAAGAACTCGTACAACAATTTAAGTCACGAAGTGGCCAGTCTCCCCGGAATCTGTCGCTAAAAAAACCTGAGGTTAATGCACAGCAGACCGGTACCTTTTTTATTTCCGCTGCAGTGATGTCAACGATTTTCAATTCCAGCCTGGAAAAACTTACGAGAGCAACGGATGAAGATCCCAAGAAAGGAGCACTTAAAAAGGTAAAGCCTGCAACCGTTGCTTATAAAACTACGGTAGAGGTGAAGACTATAAAAAGCGATAATGTTTTAGGCTACCTCGAAGGAACAGATAAAAAGGATGAACTGGTAATTGTAACGGCTCACTATGATCACATTGGTAAATTGAAAAGCGGACAAGGTGATCTGATCAACAACGGTGCTGATGATGACGGATCGGGAACGGTATCGGTTTTACAAATTGCCAAAGCTTTTGCTCAGGCAAAAAAGGATGGCAAAGGCCCGCGAAGAAGTATGTTATTCATGACGGTGACAGGTGAAGAGAAAGGTTTATTGGGATCAGATTATTATACGCAGCATCCGGTATTTCCATTGGAAAAAACGGTTGTCGATTTGAATATTGATATGGTGGGAAGAAGAGACCCCCAGCATAAGGACAGCGCACCGTATGTATATGTGATCGGTGCGGATAAACTTTCAACCGAGCTAAATCAAATCAGTGAGTCTATCAACAAAACGTATACGAATCTGATTTTTGATTATACCTACAACGATCAGAATCACCCTGACCGCTTGTACTACCGTTCTGATCACTGGAATTTTGCCAAGAACAACATTCCGATCATCTTCTATTTTGATGGCATTCATGAAGACTATCACAAACCGAGTGATGAAGTAGAGAAGATTGAATTTGATCTGCTGACTACCCGGGCTAAATGTGTTTTCTATACAGCGTGGGAAATTGTGAACCGTGAGCAGCGGATCATGCCGGATAAGAAGCCATAAAAATTTGATCCGATAAGGAATGAGGCCATCTCAATACATTGAGGTGGCTTTTTTATATCTACCCTGGCTGAGGTAAAGCGATATATTGAAGAATTCAAAAAAAGGATTAATCCAGCGGAACATTAACATGCCGTTCAGCATGGTATGAAGAACGGACCAGCGGACCAGATTCAACGTATTTCAATCCGCGTTTCAGGCCTTCTTCTTTGTACATTTCAAATGTTTCCGGATGAACAAATTCAGCAACCTCAAGGTGCATCTTGGTGGGTTGCAGGTATTGACCGAGCGTTAAGATCATCAGGCCGTTGGCAGCGAGGTCATCCATTGCCTTGAATACTTCTTCTTTTGTTTCGCCAACACCCAGCATGATCCCACTTTTGGTCCGCATGCCGGCCTCACGAATTCTTTTGATCTGCTCCAGGCTTCTTTCGTATTTAGCCTGCGGGCGAACGATACGGTATAATCGGCCAACCGTTTCCATGTTATGGCTTACCACCTCCTGTTTGCCTTCGATCATGCGATATAAAGCATCCCAGTTTCCTTTCGTATCAGGAATGAGAGTTTCGATGGTAGTTTCAGGACTTATCTTTTTAGTCTCAACAACAGTTTGATACCAGACTTCAGCACCACGGTCTTTCAGTTCATCACGATTAACAGAAGTGATCACGGCATGTTTCACCTGCATCAGTTTGATGGCTTCAGCGACACGCCTGGGTTCATCCATATCATATTCTGTTGGACGGCCGGTAGCCACCGCACAGAAGGTGCAGCTTCTTGTGCACACATTACCAAGTATCATGAATGTTGCTGTTCCGGCTCCCCAGCATTCACCCATGTTTGGGCAATTGCCACTTTCACAAATGGTGTGAAGCTTGTAGTTGTCTACCAGCTTGCGGACTTTAGCATACTCCGGGCCTACCGGTAATTTTACACGAAGCCAGTCTGGCTTACGTTTGCGCGTTTCGTCTTTTGATATAACCGGTAGTTCGATCATGCGGATATTGAATCCTGAACTTCAGGATTCACAGATTAAACCAATTTTATTGTCCGATAAGTTCCTTGTATTTGGCAGCAGACAAAAGGCTGTCTGTTGAACCTGACACCTGAATTTTGATCATCCAGCCATCGCCATACGGATCTTCATTCACTTTCTCCGGGTTTCCATCAAGCGCGGGATTGACTTCTAAAACTTTGCCTGCTACAGGCATATACAGATCCGAAACTGTCTTCACGGCTTCTACTGTACCGAAGATTTCATGTGCAGCAACATCCTGGCCTACTGAACTGATATCCACGTAAACGATATCGCCCAATTCGCTTTGAGCGAAATCAGTAATACCAATAAGTGCAGTATCGCCCTGGATTTTAACCCACTCGTGGTCTTTGGTGTAAAGTAAGCCTTCCGGAATGTTCATGGTAAATGAGTTTTAAATTGCGCCCAAAAATACAGGAAAGATTGGGAAGATTATAAGATTGAAAGATCAGAAAATTGGAAGATTGAAAAATTCGTTTGTTATGATCCAATCTTATAATCCTATTGCGCTAAGCTGAATCGGATCTGCGCACCAAACCGTGTGGTAGCCCTGCGGTAAGAGGTTGATATCACGGGCTCATTGATATTTCGTTCAAAGTAGAGCTGAATGTTCAGTTTCTGGTTGACCACATAACTCACATTGGGCCGAAGCTGGAAATTAACGTTACCGTTTGTAATGATGTTCAACTCACCAATTTTGCGCTGAATGGTTTTGGTATCACCTACAGTCATGTTCAGGCGGAAGGTAACATCATTTTTCAATACGACTCTCCGGCCCTGTGACTTGAACGGCAATCTCATATTGTTTTTTGTATAGCCCAGTTCGAATGAAACATCTTTGCTGTTGAGTTCAGTGATCTGTGCGTTGGAAATGTTCAACGCCAGGTCGCGTTTGGTCTTGTACTGAAAGTTGGCTGAGAGCTTTCCTTTAGTACGAATATTAATACCAATGAGTGGTGAAAATTGTTCCGAGATCAACACTTGCGAGATAACAAAAACCGGAACGACACTACCGTCAACCATTTTTCCAAAGTAATCTTCATTATACCCGGTGAGCGGCCGGTCAATTGACAGGTTTTGGTTATTCACCGTGTCACTCAGGGAGTTTGAAAAATTCATAACGGAATACGTTGACTGATAAGCATGCGTGAGTGTAATGGATTGAAAGTTTTCTTTAAAGAATCCTAACTTATTCAGGCCGGTATAATCAATGCGCCAGTTGGGAAGCGGAGTTTTAGGAAAAGGAGAAAGCGTCACCTTGTTCACGTCTTTACCCGTATAGGCTGCAATGAAAGCAGGAATCAATACATCCTGCGCGGTGTCATATTCCAGTCCGGCATTTCCCGGAACTTGTTCAAAGCGATTCTTAATGGCAGCCAGGTTATTTTCAAATTCCTTGAAAACCGAAGAGCTTACTTTGTCATTGCTGGAACTGAAAGCTGTTTTAATGCTGATGGTGGAGATACGATAACTTCCACTGCGGCTCGGATTTAAATCATCAAAAAACGTGAATTGATCACTGGCTACTGTATCCCTGAAAATAGTCTGGTACGTGTTTGTTACTTCTTTTTTGATGTCTAACTGAATTTTAAAATCAGGTGTCGGCTCAATATTGGCGCGAAGGTTAATGTTAGCATTACGTGTCTGCGTAAAGGGAGTAGTAAGGCTTGGGTTTGTTGTGAGCCAGTCATTTGCGGCAGCCTTGTATCGTATGTTCGGGTCCTGGCTACCCAATACAAAGCCCCATCCGGGTGCATCCCAGTCTGCATCCATACCCAGGAATTTCGGTGTTCTGTTAAACCCAGGAAGTATAGTGCCTTCGGTTAAACTATAGGTTCCATTGATAGATCGCACAGACATCAGCACGCGAAAGAAACCTTTTATCAGGGATGGAATTTCAGCAGGAGCCTTAACCGTATCAGCCTTGACCGGAGGTTTTTGCTGGATGCGCTGATTAGCCGGAGTTCTTGTGGTGACTGGTTTTTTAGGCGTGTTTATAGTCTTCAGAAATTTCACTTTGTTGTACAACTTCACCATGTCCAGTTTTCCTGAGAAATTCTGATCGCGTGCGTTTTGTATAGTATTCTTGAAATCATACTCATCCGGAATATCATCATCCCTGAATTGATCATCCGGGTGATTGACAGGTCCTGCTTTCCAGCCATAAACCACATTGTACCGATAGTCGGCACCGATCCAGTCTACAACCGGAATTTTGTCCAGCGGTAAGGTGTAGTTCAAGGTGATATTCTGTTCGAAATTTTTCATCCGGCCCAGGCGTTTAAGATTAGTGAGCACGCTGTCTCTCTCTTCCTGAGTGTTTATCTCTCCGATAGGCTCATCAATAATGGCATTGGCGCGTGAACTGTATTCGAGTGAAAGATTCTTGGACAGATTCCATCGCACATTGTATTGCCGGTTGAATGTAAAGTACTTCATGTAGTTAGGCGTAGACACACTATTGTCACCTTCCAGGTCTGCGGCATTACGATATAATGTTTTTGAAAATGACCGGTCTAAATCAAACCGGACTCCCAGACTGCTGGGCATGATACTGAAATTAAAATCCTTTATCAGTTTCAGCCATGGTGACGATAACGACTTAGAATTTTTAAATGGCTCAATGCCGGTTGCCTTCGGACTAAAGGTATAGGCTATGCTACCCTTATGTTGTTTTTGCAACGCCTGTTGCGTGGTGAAGTTGGAATGCGTTCGGTCGCTGTAGGAATAGCTGAAAGAAAAATTCTCAATATCCCAGATGTGTGATTTCGCATCCGGGTTTACTTTCACCTTTCGCACATTGACAAAGTTCAGACTTCGCCCGATGGTTTGATCGTTAACGATATCGAGGTATCGACTTCGTTTTTCCTCGTCAAAAGATTGAAGGGCAACATCCAGCTTCAGGTCAGGGTTGGCCGGGTCATACAACGGTGTGATGGTTGTTTTCTCATAACTGACAAACATGGGGATCTTGATTCCGGTGTTCCCGGGTAAAAGCTTGTCAACATTTACATTGGCGGATACATCATACCCCAGCGTTTCTTCGCGCGTACGTTCAAAGATCTTCGAGCTGACACTTCCAAAACCAAAACTGGTATAACGTATAGCACCATTTATGGTAGCGAAATCCGCGAGCTTGATGCTGGCCGTGGAATTAACAGCCCAGCCTGGTGTACGGTTAAAATCAGTAACACGCATTTCATTGGCCCACACACAAAGCGTGAAAGGTTGACGATCATTTGATCTTGGATTCCGAACCCCAATCATCAGTGACTGCACACTGGTAAGGTTTGGTCTTCCGAAAATCCGGATGCGGTGCCTGCCGATCTGTCGGGGTACTGTAGGATACGATAAGCTCATTGACGCACCATCGCGATCACGGTCCGCTTTTAACCGGTACAATTCATCCAGTGCGATGTCGATCTCATTTTCTTCAGGCCACACCAGCTCAGGTGTTGTGGTGTTGATTGGATTGGTAAGCTTGAGCGGAATTTCAATTTCATAATAGTTAGAATCCAGGTCTTGCCCTAACCGCAGGAATCCGGTCACCAGACTGTCAGGTACATTTTCACCATGAGCATGGAAATACATTTTAATGCGTCCATAGTTAAACAGGTCTGCTGACATGTTTTTATAGATCGCACGGGCATCACCATCCTGCAGGTCATCCACACAGATCTGAACGGATTGTTCATTCAGCTGACGTGATACCGATGAAGTATTGTCGCGGTCACGCACCACACCCGGAGGAATTACGTACGGTGTTTTATTTTCACTGCCGGCAGCATTTTCTTCCAGGCTCACAACGGATACGGTAAAATCTTCGAACTCTTCTTCAGGAGTGGGGATGAATCCACCTTCAAGTAAACTTGATGTGTATCTTCTCCACCGGCTTCCCACCATTCGGAAATTGGCAAAGCGCAACACCACCGGATCGCTGAATCCCTTCAAAAGCATACGCACGTACCGGATGGATTTGAATCCTTCAATGTTTCCGAATTGCTTTTCAAATTCACGAACCGGTATGCGGAACTGATACCACGTTACCGATTCTTTCAGTTCAAGGGATGTGGTGATTTTATCGGTGATGTATTCTTCTCCGATATTCAGTTTGCCCTTCTCCAGGTCAATGTCGTATTCATAATACTCTTCCAGCTCACTTAAGGTATTGTCTGCATTGAGGTCTTCATTGTCGGGAATGGTACTGCCCGAACGTGCAATCAGATCATTGGCCCCAGGTACAGGTGAGTTGCCATCCTGGCCATTGTAATCTTTATAGCGCTGAAGCACCTGGGCATCAATGTCATCATAATAGGAGTCGAGGAAGAAACGGAAGTTGTCACCGGATGGATCGGTGGATACTTTCTCCTGTGCAGCGCCATCAAGAATATTGCCGATGAAGTTTGTATCGAAATAGGCCAGTTCATTTTCATTGGCAACGCCATCCATTCCCACATCCTGGTTATTACGTGAAGTGGTAGAGTTATCGAAACCATTGGTGAGGAATTGTTGTGTAGTTACATAACCCCACTCGGTGGGTGTCACGGCATCCGGATTTCTGGAACCATCCGGAGGAAGTCCATTTTCAAATCCGTGCTTACCATCACGGGTAACATCTTCTGAAATACTTCCCAGCTGAAAAATCAGTTTACCACCGGTGATATTGGATTTGTTGAAGATACCGTCAACAACAATTCCGCGTTCGGTGTAATCGATGAAAGGATCCAACAACCAGAACTCAATGTATTCAATGTTCGATTTGTCAAAGTCAACTTCAGAACGGATGGCATTAGTTATACCCGCCCAGTTTTCCTGGGGATTTGGTAAAAGTGCATTAGGTCCGGTAACGTTCGGATTGTAATTGTACGGTCCCCGTTCACTTGGGAAATAGGCAACGTCAAAAATGTTTTCGTAGGTGATGGCCTGCTGCAACTGCTTCTTCGGAAAAATTTCCTGCGGGTGTACCCATCGTACATAGTGATTTTCCAAATCAGAATCTTCTATGTTATCAGGCCGGTAAGGACCCGTATCCCGGTACAACTGATAATCTACCTGATACCATGACAGTTTAGCACGCTTATATCCCACGTTCAGGTTTGTGCCCATTGGGGAGGGGTCTTCTCCTTCATATTCATTGTCTTCGGTTTGCGGGGTGGAAGCCAATTTCCAGGAAGAAGGGCTCATTAATGAAAATGGTGTGGCTGTATTTTCAAAGTCGTCAATGTATGCTGTGCCTTCGCCATCAATGATATTGGATGTACCGGGTATCAGCTGCGCAAATTCACCGGTAATGTTTACGGCCGAGGGTTCCTTGGTTTGAAGTATGGGGATGGCGTCAACGATCTTGGTGAGTAACCGGCTCTTCTTGTTGATGTTGAAATCCAGGCCATATTGAATATTGCGCGCAGGCTCTGTGCCGATCTGGTTGCGACTGACCAGCGGACGTTCATTGTAGTATAAAAATGTAGAGCCCAGGTTGATGTCTTCATTCAGCCGGTAATCAAAGCGCGTTCCCAATAAACTTCGGGTTTGAAAAGCAAATGGATCAGACTGTTCAAATTGTACTTCAATGTTCTTTCCTGAACTCAAAATGGATTCATTCAGTACTGTTACTTTCCCGAAAGTATAATCCACCACGTAATCGACACCTTCAGTTAACGGAATTCCACCGGCAAATAGTTTTACGGAACCTTGTGACACTCCGAAGCCGGGAATGAGAATTTCTTTTGATGATCCGGCATTGTAGGTTCCCATCAGCCAGAATTTATTTTTGGTAGCGAATAATTCGGCATCCGCCTTGGTGGTCCGGTATAAGGTGTCGTAAGAATATTTCTGAATGAGGAAAGTTTCATCGGCCTGGTTTCGAAACGAAGCACGTAATCCTTCACTGAAGGGCTCGAGGAAAGGAAAGATGATAAGACCATTTTGTGTGTTGATGGTAATACCTTCCACAAAGTCAAAGTTCCCATCACGCCCGGGGTCATTCACCGGATTAAGTTTGTCCAATCCTAAAATCTGAATGAGTTGTTTCTCCCGCAGTTGATTATCACCATCCTGAAGCTGCGGATTGCTGATACCGGTACGCGCGTCTTTATAAACTACGCGTAACTGAAATCCTTCGGGTGTAAGCTGACTTACATTCAGGGTGTAAATGTTCTTCATCATCAGATCCCAGGTAGGTATTATTTTCTTGAACTGATCACGAATAGCCACTTTTCGCGGACGCAGCATTTTCAGGAAAATCACTTCCTGATCCTGACGCTGAGCATAATCTTCCGAGAGTTCACCTACTTTGTAAACGCGGCCATTGTATGTATACTCATAGGCAACGGCCAGCGCTTCGTCATTTTGAAGCTTGCGGGTTAGCGTTACATAACCGAGCTGAGGATGAAATGTAAATTCGGTCAGGGCAAGTTTACGGGCACCGGTAATTTTTTCATAGTCGGTACCATTGTTATTTTCTCCATCAAAAAAAGCTTCCAGGCCTGCGGTAACATTATCTGCCGTTCTGGATTCTGTAGTCGGGAAAAGGTCTTCTGTGGTTATCCGGAACAAATTGTTAGCTCCGTTTGAAGTGGGCAGACCGGTGCCATTGGAAACCACTGATTTGTTGTAGATTCTTCTGCCTTCACCCAAATCCATTAAACCGAATACATTTCGCAAGGTCTGTGTATCGCTGTTACGATTCAATACATACACCTCCACGCGGGTGATATTCACACCGGAAATGATCTGCGGTATGTTGCCAATCCATTTGCTGTAATTGTCCCGGAAAAAATGCCCCAGGAAGAAGTGTCGGTTATCATCATAGTTTGATCCGATAATTTCAAAAGGCCGTCCCTGCCCGCTTGTTCCTGCTCCACCGCCAATATCAATAGAGGAGGTTTTTCCGCGTTGTGTTGAGGCCAGGGCGGTAACGTTAAGTTTACCAAATTGCATCTGCGCTTTAATACCAAAAAGATTTTGAGCGCCCTGGATCAGTGTGTTATTGAGGGGAAGACTTACGTTACCGATTTCAAGCTTTTGTAAGATGTCTTCCTTAAAACCCGTGTACTCAACTTTCATGTTGTTCTGAAAGTCGAAGGAATTGTTGTTATCGAAGTTGGCCGTTACCTGAAGTTTCTCACCGATCTTTCCTACCACGCTCATGTTGATCTGCTGATCGAATTCAAATCCGCCATTACGCTGTTGCCGGATAGGTATCAGCGGATTGCTTATGCGCTGAAATGACGCACCGAGGTCAAGCGTCACAAATCCGCGTGGTACCAGTTCAATGTAACTACCGCCAAATATCCGGTCGAGTACAGGGCTGATAAAGATCTTGGGTACAAAGCCACGTCCGCTCACGGCACTTTCGCCATCCTGCGCTTTGGAACGACTTTGCCAGTAACTCTTGAGAATCTGCCGGTCCTGGTATTGTTTGAATTCTTCAAACGACATGCTGGATGTGGGCCGGTAATTCAGGTTGCCGATCTTTTCATAGATGGTATAATTCAGGGCGGTGTCGATCTCTACATCCAGTTTCATCTGGTTGGGATCCTTGAGATAAAGGGGAGACTCCGAAGTAGTATTGGAAAAAGGGTCACCGTAGCGGTCCGTTGGTCTGTAAGTAGGTCTTCGCGAAGGTTGATAGGGTCTGTTGCCGGTCGTATCCTGGCTTACACGCGTAGTGTCTTGCCGTTGAGCCAAAACCTCATCGGGAATACTCAGAAAGCTGAGCCATAAAATGATCAGGCGGCCGAGCTTAAAGGTTGTAGGGCTATTCGGAATTACGAATCTCAAAACTAAGTTATCATTATCGGTAAGCTAAATGTGCAAACCAGATATGCATACTGACATTTACCGGGTTGCTAAAAATAAAAAAGTACAAATGGAGGCCGTCATCACATCACCGGAACTCCCCTTGCACATCAGCTCAGCTGCTCTTAAGCGCTTGTTTTACCAAATCTTCTAAGGTAATGGTATTTCCTGATTTTTTCAGAACGCTATCCACACTTTTCTCTGCAGCAGCTTTGGGCAGACCCAATGTGAGTAAAGCAGTTAACGCCTCCTTACGCAGGGTATTGTGCGGGCCAACAGAAATGGTCGGCTGACTTTCTTCCCAGCTTTCTTTTTTCAGCTTGTCTTTCAGGTCTATGATTACCCGTTGGGCTGTTTTTCCGCCAATACCTTTAATGGACTGCAGGGCTGCAGCATCCTCATGCACAATGGCGGATTTTAATTCCTGGGTGTTCATGTACGAAAGCATCACAATGGCTGTGCTGGGGCCAACACCATTGACGGAAATAAGCTGCTGAAAAAGCCGCTTTTCGATTTCACTGCTAAAGCCAAACAAGACGTGAGCATCTTCCCGGATGGACAGGTGTGTAAAAAGTAAAATTTGTTCCTGCTCTTTGATCTCCGAAAAAGTCTGCAGGGAGATGTTCACCTGGTACCCAACCCCATTCACATCAATAACGACATGTGTGGGGTCACGATGAACGAGTCTTCCTTTCAGGAATGCAATCATGGTTTAAGAAATGGGTTGATAGGATCACAAAGATTGCAAAAGAATTGGAACCGGAAAGCCCTGGTTTTGCCCCGTTCTGTCTGTGCCGGGAAGCCAGAAAAAGTTATGCAATCGATGTATGAAAAAAGGGTCGATAATTTAACTATTAGTACACCCTGGAAAAGTCCTCCTGGTAACGGCTCATTTTAAGTATTTATAAGTCAAACTTTTAGAATTGACGTTGGGAGTGATGCATGAAAGCTGTTAACTTATTGTAAACAATTTGTGGAAAGATTTAAACGTGCTTTAAAGCTTAATTATTACTGTTCCGGTACTTTTGCTCAACTCAAAACCCATTAATCTAAACTATACTTTAGGAGGAGAATTTTACTGCTAACATTCCTTGTGTTTTCAGCCTGCATGGCGTGGGCACAGGGGGTAACAACTGCTTCCATTGCGGGCACAGTTGTAGATCAAAACGGAGAACCGTTACCCGGTGCTAATGTAATTGCTGTGCACGTACCTTCTGGAACCGAATATGGTGCCTCATCCCTTGCCGATGGAAGATTTAACATGCCCGCTGTTCGTATTGGCGGACCCTACCGGATCACTGTGAGCTTTATTGGTTATGAGAATTCAGTTCAGGAAAATGTATACCTGAGCCTTGGACAGAGCTTCAATGTCAAAGTTGACCTGAAGGAAAGTGGCACACAGCTCGCTGAAATTGTAGTGACTTCAAGCAGCATTATCAATTCTGATCGCACAGGTGCTTCAACAAACATCAACACCAATCAATTGATGAGAATGCCAACGTTGAGCCGAAGTTTCACGGATATGACACGCCTAACTCCGCAGGCTTCCGGAACCAGCTTTGCAGGACGCAACAACCTGTACAATAACCTGTCTATTGATGGATCACTTTTTAATAACTCTTTCGGCCTTGCTTCTTTACCAGGCGGACAAACCAACTCGCAGCCGATAAGTCTTGATGCGTTAGAGGAGATCACTGTAAACATTGCTCCCTATGATGTTCGCCAGGGTGGCTTTACCGGTGCAGGTATAAATGCCGTAACCCGAAGTGGTACAAA
>DASXWH010000190.1:0-5287 GCA_036503775.1 Ohtaekwangia sp. | reverse complement strand
CCACGTTCGTACGCTTGCTTTCCGGAGCTGCAGGCTAAAAGTATTACCGTAGTGGTACCTGCAATCAGTAGATTTCTGAGTGTCATAAAGGTTAGTTAAGCCTGGGTCTAAACAATTCCAATGCCCGAATTTAGCGCATTTTTTTTGATAGTCCACGGTTAACAGACTACGGTCAACAGCAGCATGTAGGGTTTGATCGTGATTTGCAATTATTGCTATTCCGTTGGGAAAAAGTAAACGAGAATATCGTCAATGAGATCCCGCCAGTTGCCCCAGGAATGACCCTGGTTGACCTGCTGGAACTGGTAGTTGCAGGTATTCTTATCCAGGATCGAACGCATTTTCTCTGCACCTTCCTGTGTGTCGTTAATAAGGCCGGTGGTCATGAATATTTTTACAGGTGGATTTTCAGGTGAATCGCAGAGGGTGTAGATCTCAGGCCGGAACCAGAACGCTGGCGATTGGATTCCCGCCATGCCAAATACATCCGGTTTTGAAAACGCAAAGTAAGCGGCTGTTAATCCACCCATGGATGTCCCGAGGATGGCGCGGCTTTTGGCATCCGTGGCGATCGGATATTTACTTTCTACCCGGGGGATCAGTTCTTTCGTAATGAAAGCCAGGTATTGTTCATTCAGGGCCAGCTCCTGCATCCTGCGGTTGTTGATCCGGTTGACGGGTTCACGGTGATCAATGAAGATTGCGATCACCGGTTTTATTTTTTGAAGATGAATAAGGTTATCGAGAATGGTAGCCATGTTGCCCATGCGTTCATGCAGGTATTCATACCCATCTGTTACATAGATCACGGGATATACTTTGCGTGTTGATGGATTGAAATCGGGAGGCAGGTAAATGCTGTAGGAGATCTGATAACCGAGGTGTTCACTTTTTATGAGCAGATCCTGAATTACACGTCCGTGAAAAATGGCAGGCATGGGTTGGGTAATGGGATCTTCTTTCCAGTGGGGCATGCGTAATTCTGAATTGGGTGTTCCGCCACCCACACCCGACCATTGCTGATGTGGATTTTCCGGATCAAGCACCCAGGTGGATTCATTCACCAGGATTTTATAATCGAGGCGCGCGTCCTGCGGGAAGGACGCTTTTAAGATCCAGATATCGGTTCCCGGGATGCGCGATCCTTTGTTCGGAAACTTTTTATCATAACCCGATCCGTTAAAGTCGCCCATCCATAATACGCTGGTGGCTTCACCGCGATAGAGAAATGCAACCGAGTCTTCGACCACGAAAGGAATCTGTGCATTAGCCGAGAGATTTTGCAAGACCTTTTCCGCTACAGAGGGAGAAATGTAGAACATGCGGGTGGTCTGGGTAAAGCGGGAATAGTTCTGGGCGTCACATGGAATTACCCGGATAATGCAGACCAATAAAAAAATGAGACGTGTCATGCTCTTACAACATCATCCTTATCGTCTACAAACCGGACACAAAATGCCGCGACCAATAGAAATACACCAGCCATGATCAAACTGTAGATCGCCTGGGAACCATAGAGGTGTTTAACAATAGGGCCGCCAATAATACCGTTCACAATTTGTGGTAGCGTTATGAAGAAATTGAACACACCCATGTAGATACCCATCTTATGGGATGGGATTGCACCCGCCAATATCGCATAAGGCATTGCCAAAATGCTGGCCCAGGCAATGCCGACTCCGACCATTGAAAGTATCAGGTATGATGGATCATGAATGAAGTAAATGGAGATCAACCCAATCCCTCCGGCCACGAGGGAAAAAGCATGTGTTGCTTTTCTCCCGATGCGCAGGGCAATTGCGGGGAGTAAGAGTGCATAGATCGCAGAGACACCATTATAAACACCAAAAATAATCCCCACCCAATTACCGGCTTCCTGATAGGTTGGTGAAAAATTATCGGAGGCGGACAGACCATATACATGAACAGCAATAGCAGGCGTAGTGAACACCCACATGGAGAACAGGGCAAACCACGAGAAGAACTGCACAATACCCAATTGCTTCATGGCTTTGGGCATTCCGGCAAAGTCGCTGAATATTTCACTTATCCCTTTTTTTGAAGCGGTACCTGGCTCGGATGCTTTCGGATATTGATCAGGAGGAAGTTCTTTGGTTGTTATGACTGTCCAGAGAATAGCAATAAGAAACGTAACGGCACCGATGTAGAATGAGTACGTCACGTTGGAGGGTACTTCACCGGGAAGCACCTCTTCATTCATTCCAAAATAATTGAAGAAGATGTAGGGGAGCCAGGATCCGATCACAGCACCCAATCCGATCAGAAAGGTTTGTATCGAAAAACCAAGGGTTCGCTGATCGGATGGTAACAGATCTGCCACGAGTGCCCGGAAAGGTTCCATCGCCACGTTGAACGAAGCATCCATGATCATCAGGATACCCGCACCTACATATAAAGCAGGAAGAACACTAACCAGAATGTTGGCATTGGGCATAAAGAACAATGCTGCTGAAGCCAGTATAGCTCCGGCCAGGAAATAAGGTCTTCTTCTCCCAAGGGATGTCCAGGTCCGATCACTGTAATATCCAATGATGGGCTGGATGATCATTCCGGTCAAAGGGGCTGCCAGCCAAAACCACGAGAGGTGTTCAACATCGGCTCCGAATATTCCCAATATCCTGGAGGCGTTTCCGTTCTGCAGGGCAAAGCCAAATTGAATTCCGAAGAACCCGAAGCTCATATTGAAAATTTGCCAGAAGGACATCCGGGATCTTTGTGCTGTCGATATACTCATTGGATTGTGGTTAGCGCGTACTCAATCGATTGCTGATTTACGAAAAAAAGTTTAAAGTTTAAGGTCTGAGGTTACGTGTTGGAGAACCTCATACCTCAGACCTTATAGATTAAACCTTGAATCCGGAATCACTGATCAGATGATAATGGTAATTTGATCCGGTGTATATTCCATAGTGAGGGTGAGCACATCTTCCTGTGGTGCCGGCTCGGGATCAAAGAAGGGATCAAACTTCTCCAGGGAATTAAAGAACTGATTTGTTTCCGGTGTTACGTGAACGGCCGTGCCGTTTATACTAACGTGTGTCGATCTGTCGAAGCCGTGAAATACGATCTTCAGTTTCCGGATGGCGGAGGTATAGGTTCCTTCCATTTTTCCAATGACCAGTTTCCGTTCAGCCGGGAAGTACTCCAGCTGACGTCTGGCAAATTCATTTTGCTGATACTGGAAGGTGGATCCATCGTCCTCATAGAATGTAAAAGATGAATTCTCTTTTCCCTGATAAACATGCAGCATCAGCAGGTCATCTTTCTGTTTCGTATGTGGTGTAACGCGCTGCATCGGCAGGAGGGCTCCGCCTTTTATAAATACCGGTAATCGGTGGATGGGGCACTCTACGATGATCTCGGTGTTTCCGGGATATTTCTGGCCGTTGTATAATGAGTACCAGTCACCTTGCGGGAGATATACTTTTACAAATTCTTTTGTGCTCTCGGCAGGTGCCACGAGCATGTACGGACCGAACAGGTATTGATTGTGAAACTGGCCTTCATAGATCTTCCAGTCGTGTGTGTAGTCAATGGCCAGTGATCGCTGTACCGGCATACCGGTTTTACTCGCGTCATAAAACAGGGAGTAGAGGTAGGGCAGCATCTGATACCTGAACTTGATGTAGTTCCGGGATATCTGTTCTACTTCTTCACCGTAAGCCCATGGTTCTGAATCACGACTATTAATCATAGAATGCCCGCGGAAGAAAGGAGAGAAGGCTCCCAGTGAAATCCAGCGCGCAAAGAGTTTGGAATTCGCATCACCAACAAATCCGCCAACGTCATATCCGGCAAAGGCGATACCAGTGAGTCCCATACTGTTCACCAGGCGTACACCCAGCAACATGTGTTCGTCATAGGCAACGTTATCACCTGTCCATACGGCTGCATAGCGTTGCACTCCGGAATAGCCTGAGCGCGTGAGGTTGAATGGGCGTTTCCCTTTCATGAGGGACTTCGCGGCTTCATACGTACTGCGCGCCATTTGAAATCCATACAGATTTCGGCCTCTGCGCATGGTGCTTTTGTTGCCTTCAAAATCCATTTCAATATTCTCCGGCAGCATCTGTCCCCAGGTGGCAATTTCATTCATGTCATTCCAGTAACCTTCTACACCCAGATTGACATAATCCTTGAATTGCTCTTTCCACCAGTGGCGTGCTGCGGGATTGGTAAAGTCAGGGAAGTTGCACCATCCCGGCCATACCTGCCCGGTATAGTTGGATCCATCCTGGTATTTGATGAACACATCATGCTGTACACCTTCATCATACGCTTTATATCCTTCTTCTACTTTGATTCCGGGGTCACACATCACAACAACATGAAAGCCCATGTCACGAAGTTGCTGGAGGAGTGCCTTTGGATCAGAGAAGTCGCGTTTGCTCCAGGTGAAGATCTTGTACTGATCCATGTAGTGAATGTCAAATACAATGGTATCGGCAGGAATATCTTTCTCACGGAACGTACGCGCCAGGTTGAGCACTTCTTTATCCGGATAATAGCTGTAGCGGCATTGCTGATAGCCAATGCTCCACAGGGGAGGCAGCTCCATTCTTCCGGTTAAATGCGTGTATTGCCTGATGATTTCAGAAACGGAACTTCCGTGAATGAAATAGTAATTCATTTCTCCCGTATCGGCAGAGAAACTACTGAAACGATTATTGGATGCTCCGAAATTGAAGAATGATTTATGCGAGTTGTCAAAGAAAATTCCGTAGGCCAGCTCATGATGTACACCCATGTAAAACGGGATGGTACAATACAGGGGATCAGCGCTGGTGCCGTAACCGAAACTGTCGGTTGTCCAGTTCTGATATCCCTGACCTTTGCGGTCAAGGGGCCCGGTCTTTTCTCCGAGTCCGATGAAGCGTTCGCCTTCCTGTAATTTTTTGTAGGTAGTTACCTGTTCACCGTTCCAGCTGGTGCCGAATGCGGGATCATCTTCATTAATAGGTTTTCCATCGGGTGTATAGAAACTGAACCGCACCGGGTTCTTGGTGATCTTTAAAACGAAAGATGTCGTTTTTATCTCGAGTGTTTCTCCGGTATCCTGTATGTGTGGTGTAAAGTCGGCTGCTGCAATGACGGCATAGGAGAAGTTTTCAAAATCTTCTTCTGCTGTGACAGCGATGCGTGCAACCTGGTCATTATAAATCTGAATTCTGAATTTTCCCTGGCTGGTGACGCCACATAAACCGTGTGCTTCTTTTTTCCAACTCTCCAGTGATCCTAAGCTTTTACTTTTTGCGGTTACGAGCTT
>DASXWH010000189.1:0-21745 GCA_036503775.1 Ohtaekwangia sp. | reverse complement strand
ATCATTTCTGCAGTGATACTTTTTGTGGCCTCAGCCATATCTATTGGATATAAAGTATACAACACTACCAAGCTCAATCCCGCCAGTGTGCTGCGGGATGAATAACGTGTAAATGCATATCGCCCTGAATTAGCCAGCCATACCAAAGTGGCTGGCTTTCGCATCTCTGCTTCCGACATTTCAGTCTGCATAAACGAACGAATTAAAATTTAGTAAAACTATTGCGCAATCATATAGTTGCACTTATATTTGCAACCATATAGTAGCAAATAAACAAATGGAAACACGAAGGGATGTTTTTCAGGCCATTGCAGACCCTACCAGGCGCGCCATAATTTTACTGCTGACGGTAGGAGCCATGACCCCCAATGCTATTGCCGAACATTTCGACAGCAGCCGGCAGGCGATTTCAAAACACTTACAGGTTTTAACTGAGTGTGAGATTTTGCAACAGGAACAGCAAGGCCGGGAAATACATTATCACCTGAACGCCAATAAAATGAAAGACATTGAAAAATGGTTAGAGCAGTTCAAACAACTGCTGAGCAAACGATTTGACCAGCTTGACAACGTATTGAAACAACTTAAAAACAATAAAAAATGAATAAAGCTATTTTATTCAACTTCCTTGTTGACAAGGAGAACAACCAGATTAAGGTTGAAAGATCTTTTGATGCTCCGGTTGATCTGGTTTGGGCCGCCTGGACGGAAGCCGATATTCTGGATCAGTGGTGGGCTCCCAAACCCTACAAGGCGGTTACAAAGTCTATGAATTTTTCAGTGGGTGGACGTTGGCTCTATTATATGTTAAGTCCTGAAGGTGATAAGCACTGGTGCATGTTTGATTATGAGACCATTACTCCCTTAAAGCATTTTTCAGGTATTGATGCTTTTTGTGATGAGAATGGTGTTGCAAACAACAGCAAGCCGAGAGTAAAGTGGAAAAATGATTTCAAGGTGAAAGACGATGAAACCGTGGTAGACATTCAATTGACCTTTGAAACCCTGAAAGATCTTGAAACCATTATTCAAATGGGCTTTAAAGAAGGATTCACAGCTGGCCTTGAAAACCTGGATCAATATATTTCGCTTCAGTTTTACCTGCGAAAGCAAAACAAACCTGACAACAAGCCACGGGTTTCATCGTATGTGAATTTTCCGGGTAACACCGAAGAGGCGTTTACGTTTTACAAATCCGTTTTCAGGACAGATTACGTCAACGGCATCCACCGGTTTGACGAGCTTCCGGCTGATCCCAATATGCCTCCTGTTGATGAGAAGGTGAAGAAGATGGTATTGCATGTTGAGTTACCCCTTATCGGTGGCCACATCCTCATGGGAACCGATGCGCCAAAGGAAATGGGATTTACCGTCACGCGGGGCAACAACATGTATATTAATGTAGAGCCCGACACAAAGGCAGAAGCCGACAGGCTTTTCCATGATCTTTCCGCTGGCGGTAAAGTTGAAATGGCTATTCAGGATATGCCCTGGGGGGCTTACTTCGGCAGCTTCACCGACAAATTCGGCATTAACTGGATGATAAACTTTCAGAATAAGTAGTGCGCGGAAGAAAGGTTTTTCACTTCCGTTTTGTAACAGACAATGACGGTTGATTTTTCTCTTTGGATAAATCAGATGAATTAACCTTTTCTTCCAGGACCTCGATCTCTGTTCTCTCTTTTTTGATATTGAGCCGAATGCGTCCGAAGATACTCATGTACAGGTTGGCGATCCACACCAGCGCAAAGAAAGCAATGATGTATCCCCTCCAGTCGTGAAGCAATAAGTGATAATCGGTGAGTATAATAAAGAAGATCGTCACATAATGGCTGAAGCAGTATTCGCAGGTAAACAGGTAAAAGAATTTCCGTTTCATCATGGTGGTGCCTGTCTTGCTGTGACGGATACAGAATTCACGTGGCTCACGAAAAACTTCTTCATGAGTAACCGTCCAGGCCACGCAGGCAATGGGTACAGCCAGAACAAATAACCAGACGAGTTGAAGATTCAATGCCATAGTTTTCCCTGTTAAAAAGTATAGGTGGAAAACTATCCTGCCTGAGCGTTGTAAAAGATTATGGCTTCGTGTGCAATACTTTTAAATCCGATTGATGAAAAAGTACCCCAATTCTTTTACTCACTCCGAAGCGATTTTACCGGATCAGCCACTGCGGCTTTTATCGCCTGAAAGCTTACGGTTGTGATCGCCAGGAAAAGTGCTGTAAAGCCTGCACCAATCAGGATGGAACTTTCCATGGGAATCCGATACGGAAAACGCTGCAACCACATATCAAACAGAAACCAGGAGCCTGGTGCAGCCAGTACAAAGGCAATGACAATCAATTTTGTAAAGTCCTTCGACAATAGCATCACTACATGTGTAACCGTGGCGCCCATCACTTTCCGGATACCAATTTCCTTACTGCGTTGCTCAGCCGTGAATGCAGCCAGACCAAACAGACCAAGACACGAAATAATAATCGCTAACCCTGAGAATATGTATGCCATGGACGCGATGAGATTGATACTGGTGAACTTCCGGTTGAACTCATCATCGGCAAAACGATATTGGAACGGATATGCCGGATTGTAAGTGTTAAATACCTTTTCAATTCCTTGGAGAGTCTCTGAAAGGTCTTTATCGGCCGGCATACGGATCGTATAATCTGAAATCCAGTCAGGCATGAACACGAACATAAAAGGCCCGGCTTTTTGATACGGTGATGACAGTATATTTTCAGTTACACCAATAATGGTAAAATCCTTTCCGTCCCAGGTGATCTTATCACCGATCGGTTTTTTTAGGCCGATGTAGTCAACAGCTGCCTTGTTCAGGATGATGGAAGAAGAGTCATTGAATTTTTCAGAGAAGTCTCTTCCTTCTAGCAATTTTATCCCAGTTGTTTTAAGGTAGTCATATTCTGTGGCGATGGTAGCAAATGATGTATGCTGTTCTTCAGACTTCCCCGCCCACGTTGGACTCATGAAAGCGTAAGTCTGTGTTATCGGACTATTGGACTGCGTGACACCAAGGGCAAGGCCCTGATCAATCAACGCCTGCTTAATGGCTTTATAATTTTTTGAGATATCTCCGGAGTTTTCAATCAGCAGGAGATTTTCACGGTCATAGCCGAGATAGCGATCTTTGCCATGCTCAACCTGTTTGTAAAATACGATGGCTCCTATGATGTGGAATATGGTAAAGAAAAACTGAACAGTGACCAGCACTTTACGGGGCGTTGCCTTGCGGCCAACATTGATGTTGCCCTTTAATACGGCTGCAGCACGAAAGGATGAAAGGTAAAAAGCCGGATAACTTCCTGCGATCAGACCGGTAAGGAATACAATGGCCAGGGAAATTTCCCAAAACAGGGGTTTGCCATAGGGAATAGCCAGTTGTTTACCCGTGAGGGCATTATAAAACGGCAGGGCTATTTCGGCTAACACAATAGATAGCACAAAGGCAAAGCAAGCGACCACAACAGACTCACCGAGAAATTGAAGAATGAGTTCCTTTCGCTTCGAACCAATGGTTTTGCGAATGCCTACTTCCCGTGCACGATGTTCAGACCGTGCCGTTGCCAGGTTCATAAAGTTGATACAGGCAATGAGAAGAATGAGTCCGGCTACGATGCTTATCGACCGGATGAAATCAATCGTTCCGCCAGCGCTCTTTCCGTTTTCAAATTGTGAATACAACCGCCAGCTTTTCATCGGATGAAAGATGAGGTCGCTCTTCGAATCGGGTTCGTGTTTTTCGATCACATCTTTGACACGTGCCTGTAATGTGTTTACGTCTGTATTTTCAGTAAGGGAAACATAGATCAGAAATGAGTTGGTGCCCCAGTTGTCTTTTACATTCTTTACCCACTCCTGTGATGCTATATAATAGGAGAAGGGGAGAATGAAGTTGAACTGCAACGAAGAATTGGTCGGAACATCCGCTACAATTCCGGTTACGGTCAGGTCTGCATCATTGTCTACACGAATTACTTTTCCCAGTGCTTCTTCTTCACCAAACAACGCTTTTGCCGTGGATGCCGTAAGCACAATGCCACCCGCATCGCTGAGTGCCGTGGATACATTTCCCTTTATCATCGGGAACGTGAATACCTTCAGGAAATCTTCTCCGGCATACAAACCATCCAGCGTGATGCGTTTATCACCAACGGTTAACAAATGATTGCTTCCCCAATCGGTGGGTACTACATATTTTATATCCCGCTCATTGGTTTTGAATTCTTCTACCAGCGGAAGTGGCAGGGCATACCCTGTTAGTATTCCGTTATCGCCTGGATTATTTTGCAGCACCTGGTAGATGTGATCTGCGTTCTCATGAAATTTGTCGTATTGTATTTCATCGCTGGTCCATAGCATGATCAGCAATACAGAGCACAATCCGATGGCCAGTCCGAATACATTGATAAAGGAGTATATGGAATTGCGTTGAATATTCCGGAGTGCAATCTTGATGTAGTTCTGTAACATATCGTATCGGACAGGGTTAGGGATCAGTACCTTTATTCACTTCGTAATGACTGCGCGGGATTTGTTCGCGCAGCCCGGATGGCTTGTGTGCTCACAATGATCCAGGCCAGCAATAATGCGAGTACTCCGGCAGCCGGTAATATACAAACCGGAATATTAATGCGATAGGCATACCGGTCCAGGTAATTATCCATAAACCACCAGGCCAATGGAGCTGATAACAGGAAAGCGAAGATCACCAGTTTTGAAAAATCTTTTCCGATCAGTAGAACAATTCCGCCTAATGAAGCACCCAGCACTTTCCGGATACCGATTTCCTTTGTCCGTTGTTCTGCCGTGAATGATGCCAGACCGAATAGCCCGAGGCAGGTGATGAATATGGCCAGCATGGCAAAAATATCGGAGAGCAGGCTGATGAGGCGTATGGAGGAAAATTTTTTAGCGAACTCTGTATCCGCAAATGTGTAATCAAACGGATAAGCCGCATTGTATTTGTTGACGATGTCTTCAACCTTTTCGATCGAGGCAGAAAGATTATTCGTGGGTTTCAACCGTATCGTGATATAATTAGCTGCACCGGGCATATAAACCATGAACATCGGTGGAACTTCACGGAAGAGTGATCCCATAAGCACATCATCGACCACACCGATAACTTCAAACTGACGTTCCCAGATGGTGAGCTTTTGGCCGATCGGTTCGTTTAGTCCCATGATTTTTGCAGCTGTTTTGTTGATGATGACGGCTGCGGTATCACTCTTGAATTGCTCGGAAAAATCACGTCCTTCAAATACCGTGATGCCCATGGTTTTGGTGAAATCATAATCCGTACGCAGCGTGGTGAACAACACTTTTTCATCTTTCGGTTTTCCAGGCCATTCAACAAAGTTGTTGGAGAATATTGCAGTGATCGGAGCCTGCGATTTGGTCAATGCATCGGCCACACCGGCATTCAGGATCTCTTCCTTCATGACGGAAAAATGTTTATCGATGTCGGCTGTGTAATCTACCACCAGCAGGTTGTTCTGATCGTAACCGAGCTCCCGGCTTTTGATATGGTTGATCTGCTCATGGATGACCATGGTGCCGATGATGAGCAAAATGGAGAAAACAAATTGCAGTGTAACCAGAACCTTGCGGGGTGAGCTGGCACCTTTGCCGGTATTCACTTTCCCTTTTAATACGGCAGCCGGTTGAAATCCGGACAGATAAAAAGCGGGATAGCTTCCTGATAAAACCCCGGTGAGCAAGATCAGGCCAACAGCAAATGACCAGAAGAGGGGAGAGCTAAAATCGAGCGTCAGTTGTTTTTCTACCAGCTGATTATAGAAAGGAAGAAGAAGTTCAACGAGCACCAGTGATATCACAAATGACATGGACGCGATCAGGATGGACTCTCCCAGAAACTGTATGATGAGTTGCTTGCGTTGTGAACCGATGCTCTTGCGGATACCAACTTCACGGGCTCTGCGTTCAGAGCGTGCTGTAGCCAGGTTCATAAAATTTATGCAGGCAATGATGAGAATAAAGATGGCCAGCGTGGTAAAGTTATTTACATAGTCAATGTCACCACCTTCTTCAACGCCAGCTTTAAAAGAAGCGTGCAGGCGCCAGCGGGACATGGGATATAAAAAGATATCACGCTTCAGGTCTGACTTCCCTTTGCCTTTCATGATATCGTGTACTGCGGCATTTACGGAGGTGAGATCCGTGCCCGGTGCGAGTTCAGCAAATACCTGGAAGGAAAGTTCATCCCAGTCGTCTTCACTGTTTTTTACCCACAGTGAGGATTGTTTGTAGTAAGCCCAGGTTACCAGACAATCGAACTGAAATGAAGAGTTCTTCGGAATGTCTTTCAATATGCCTGTTACTTTCAGATCAGCATCGTTGTTGATGCGAACGAGCTGATTGATGGGATCCTGATCACCGAACAATTCGCGTGCAGCAGACTCGGTAAGCACGATAGAAGTAGGATCATCCAGTACCGTGGCAGCATCACCTTTTACCAGCGGAAACTGAAACATTTCAAGGAATGCTTCACTCACCCGATGACCTTGTTTCATCAGTCGCTGTTCACCAACAGTAAGAAGGTGCTCGCCACCCCAGTCTACGATGGCTGTGTTTTTAATGTGACTGTCCGCACTTTTTAATGCTTCGGCAAGCGGCTGCGAAACGGACGTAAAGGAATTTATGGTTCCATCGTAATGTCCATTGATCCACACCTGGTGCAGTTCGTTGAATTTAGGCTGAAAACTATCGTATGATAATTCATCATGAACCCAAAGTAAGATCAGAATACTGCAGGCAATACCAACCGATAATCCTGCGATATTGATCAGGGAGTAGGTGGAATTGCGTCTCAGATTCCGAAGGGTGATTTTCAGGTAATTCTTTAGCATGGTCTGTCAATGGTCAAACGAGAACTTATGGAAATCAACGATTCCAAGATCAGTGCCATCCTGAAATAGCTCATTTTGTAGTGATTGACCGGGTTTTCACCTTTTTGGTGCGGTCACAAATGAACGAGGGCGTTCGGTAGCGGGCAGCGGATAGCATAAAGCTTAACGCCATGGTGCCAGATTTAGATTTTTTGCTTTGAACTTTCTGCTTTAAACTTAGAAAGGTAGTCCTCAATGTATTGATCGATAAACCTGCGTTTGTACTGCATAATAAATCGGGGGTGGGCCAACGGGATAATTTCTTTGAAAAAACTTTCTTTCGTATTGAGGTAAGTGAGGTATTCAAAGTTCTTTCCTTCGCCAAGGCAGTAGCACCGCTCCCGGTTGATTCTGAAATCCAATTGTGCCCTGATCGATTTGATCATGAACGGTTCAACAGCACGCTGTAGTTCTTTGATGTCGTAGTAGTTTAAATTCTTGCCGTCTTTCGTAAAACCCAAGGGACTTACGGCACTGATAAAAAATCGCTGATAGAATTTCTCCGGCCCCCCGTAAGCGGTTATCATCCGGTAAATATATTCTGACGACAGTTCCGGTTTTTTCGCTAACGGATTTTCAATTCCGCAATCTGATGCCAGCCGGATGGGATCGGTGAACGGTATACCGGTAACACCACCGCCAAATCTTCCCGGATTTATTCCCAGTATCAGCGTACGCTCCCCCTCATCGCCATAAAATTTTTTATAGAACTTTTCTGCCAGAGCAAAGGCTTGCTTATCCTGGTAGGGGTTCATAAACGACACACCCTCCGGAAGCCTCACCTTAAGCTGAAGACTTTTATAAAATTGGAGAATGTTGGAATCAAAAAACATGGCGGGGTTACTCCTGTATTTCAAATGCGCTCTTGTAAAATTCCTTTTGCTGAACGTAGTCCAGCAGACCCAGGTAAAACGGATGTGATCCCAGGGTTGCCGAATCACCAATCATGATCAGCTTCTTCTTTGCACGTGTCATGGCCACATTCGTTCTGCGGATGTCATTCAGGAATCCCACTTCGCCCTTGTCGTTACTTCTGACAAAACTGATCACAATGACATCGCGTTCCTGTCCCTGAAAAGCATCCACCGTATTGATAGAGATCAATGTATGCAGCGGTTCAAGCCATGATGATCCTTCGGCAAGCTTGTGCAGATAATCTACCTGCGCCCGGTAGGGTGTTATGATACCCATAGTAATATTTTGCTCCAGCCACTGTTCAGGCCCTACATCGTCAATCAGTTTTTCAACACAACGCATTAACAGATCAGCTTCCTCTTTATTAAAGCGGCTAAGGGTTTCTTTATCCTGATCTTCATTGAATCCACAACCTGCCGTATCAATGAATTCCACAGGTGATTGATTGGGCCTGAGCAATTCATGTTTTACGGATTCATGTGCGATCAACTCGTCTTTATAAAAATACTGGGAAGAGAATTGCATGATATCTTCATGCATTCGGTATTGCACCTGCAGCATGGATGATTGTAAGGGATGTTTCTCAATACCTTTTTCAAAAAGTGTTTTGGCCAGGCCTGCCCGGGCAGCTTCATTGGATTTGATCGTTGGAGGCAGTTGGAGATGATCTCCCGCAAAGATCACACGCTGCGAACGGAGTATCGGAATCCAGCATGCAGGCTCAAGCGCCTGTCCGGCTTCATCAATGAAAGCGGTTTTGAATCGTTTGCCGCGCAGCATCGGGTGAGATGAACCAACCAATGTGCTGCAGATCACATCACTTTTCTGCAGCAGGTCGTTGATGATGTAAAACTCCAGCAGGTCAGCATCCGCCTTTAGCGCTTTGACTTCCTGCATCATGAGCTTTCGTTCCTGTCTTTCTTCATAACCGTAGGTGCGTTTGTATTTCAGCGCAGCACCGCGCACGTGCTCCATGTGTTTTCGCAATTCACGAAGTTCAGCGTAGTTGGCATGTGCTGCTATGCGTGCGTCCATGGTTTTACTCAGTGATTGTTCGGTAACCCGTGCCGGATGCCCGACACGAAGAACCACCAATCCCTGTTCGGATAGTTTCTCTGCTAACAGATCAACCGCAGCATTGCTGGGCGCACAAACCAAAACCTGCTGCTCAACTTTTACCGTGGCATGAATAGCTTGTACAATGGTGGTGGTCTTTCCGGTTCCGGGAGGGCCATGTATAAAAGCAACATCTGCGGTTTCAAGTACCTTCTGCAGGGCTTCGTTCTGACTCTTATTTAATAGGGAGGCTTCTGGTGGTGAACCGTGGTCTGCGGATAATCTGCTACTGTCTCCATCTTTCTTCCTGCTCTTTTCATTGCCTAAGAGAATTCCGCGTAATTCAGCAATGCGATTGTCTTCCGCTTTCATCACTTCTTTCAGGGCAAACTCCATTTCGCGGTAGGTCATCTCATCGAACATGACATCAACGCCAAGCAGGCCATCTTCAATCCATTCCGGAGTTTCATCTCCGTTAAGGGTGATCTGCATGAGATTGTCGCGCACGTAATTGATCACTCCGTTGATGTGATGTTTTTCTGGCTTACCCGAAGCATTGGAAAAAACGCTTACTGACTTTCCACTCTGAAAGGCATGAGGCTGGTCCAGGTTGTTGGTGCGCTCTACTTCAATGATCAGGCGTTCGCCAGTGCCGATGTAATGCCGGTTGAACCGAAGGGGGTACCAGGTTGTACCTTCTTTAGCGCGCTCATGAATGGAACGCAGCAACACTTTTTGCCGGTAATATTCCAGGTCAGCCTGGCGTTCAAGTTTAATAAGTTCAAAAGTCTTTTGTAATTGTTCCGGTACAGTCATGCCTGCGCAAGATAGCAGTCTTTTAGTCCACAGTCGACAGTTCACAGACTACAGTTTTAATGTTGGTTGTCGGCTGCGGACTATTGACACCTACTTTTCCACCGGCCTGCGCGGAATACCAATTGTGAATTTTGTCCCTCGGTCAACCTCACTATCCAGGTCGATTGTACCATTGAGGGATTCGATCTGCGTTTTCACCAGGAAGAGACCTATGCCCTTACCTTCAACATGATCATGAAAACGTTGGTATAAATTAAAGATCCGGTCACTGTTCCGTTGCAGATCCATTCCTATGCCGTTGTCTTCGATCACAACTTTCAGGTATTCACCTGCATATTCGGCATGTATTTTTATTTCCAAGTTTCTGTCCGGAGACCGGTACTTGATCGCATTGCTGAGCAGATTATAAAGTATGCTTTCGATGTATGCCGGAATGCCATAGCAGCGGGTATCAACTTTTAAGTTTTCATGCAGAATAGCTTTCGATTCACTGATCTTGTCTTTCAGCATATGCTTGACCTTGCTGAACCGATCAGCCACCTGAATGGATTCAAAAGAATGGTGAACGCCTTTTTTTATTTCCAGTATGGAGTTGAGGTCATGGATAATTGTATCCAGGTCTTCTGCAGACACCTGCAGTTTGTCAAGTACAATCCGGTCTGAAGGCAGTGAGAAGTTCGGTCCTTTGATCAGGTTGGTCAGCCCGAGGATACGCGCAACCGGGGCACGAAGGTTATGGGCAATGATATAACCGAATTGTTCAAGCTGATTATTCTGACGGACGAGTTCAAGATTGGTCTGAACCAGTTCCTGCGTACGTTCATCCACCTGGGCTTCGAGTGAACTATTATAGTTCGACAACAGTGTATTGGTTTTTTTCTTCTGCCTGAAGTTGATGTATAATATAAAGGACAGAACAGAAAGTGATCCGATCACCAGAACAGATCCCCAGGCCAGCGATCGTTGTTCACGCAACCGGGCGTCCTTCAGTTCTGCGTCTTTCTTCAGCAACTCATTTTCCCGTTCGATGCGATTGGTTTCATGCGTCAGTTTCAGGTTTTCTATGTATTGAAGTTTGTCTTCGCTGAAGATGCTATCCTGGTACAGATTGAAAAGCTTGTAATACTGCAGTGCAGTATAGAACTCTCCTTTGGCTTCATACACTTCATGGAGAATACGATATGCGTCTTTGATCCGGTCACGATAGCTGTTTTTCTCCGCGAGTTGTAAACCCTTTTGGGCGTATGCAATGGCTTTGGAAAAATCCTTTTGCTCTTTATAAATAGAGGCAAGTCCGTTGAGTGTAAATGTAATGCCGAAAGCACTTTTATGATTATCCGGAAGACCCAGGGATTGCTGGTAATAATAGGTTGCACTATCATAGTGCTTTATGAAATAATGTATTTCAGCCAGGTTGTTATAAATATAGGAGAGGGTGTATCCCGGTTGCGGGGAAGCAAGCTCGTGCTTCATGGCTTTTCTGATCCAGAAGGTAGCGCTGTCGTATTTCTTTTCTTTACCATAGCTTCTGCCGATAAAGTTCATGATGCTGCCGAGATTTGCTGCTCCGACTTCTTTGCCCATGGTATACGCTTTACGCAAATACCTTCCTGATTCTTCATACCGTTCCAGGCTTGAGTAGATATTTCCCAGCGAAGAATAGGAATCGATCAGATCAAGCGTGTCATGAAGACGTTCGGCAATTGGTAACTTGGCCAGGTTGTATTCGATAGCGATTGAAAAATTTCCAAGCCTTCTGTTGACGCGCATCAATACGGAAAGGGACTGCTGCATTCCTTTGTCGTATTCAATGTATTTTGATTTGTCAAAGGCTTCCTGTGCAGTGTTCAGTGATTTTTTCAGATCAACATTATAATACTGCAATGCAATGGCATTCTGGATGTCTATTTTCCGTTGATCAGAAGTAGCTTTGCGGAGTTCTTGCTGCAAACTGTCAAAAACAGGCTGATCAGCGTTTTGACTCTTCGCTGAAAAAAATAACATGATAAGAAGGCAGGTCAGGGGCTTCCTCACTTTATTAAGTTAACAGAATTTTAGGGATAATTTACGGCAGGAGTTCAACAAGTTTTTTCAGCTGCTGCTGATTGGCCTCTGAATAAATTGTACTTTCTACACCAAATTTTTCACGAGTGGTTAATCTCCAGCTTAAAGATGCTCTTGCACTGTTTTGACGGATACTATCCATTTTCTGAAGTATCGAAACATAACTTTCAGCCTGGTATTGAATATCGATGCGGTCGATACTTCCTTTAAACCATGACCGCGCATGACTGATCAGCATATCGCTGCTGATATCCTGAAAGTTTTCGAAGTTGTTGTAGACGCTGCTGATGGGCTGTGTAAAGTCATCGATAATGGTTTGTCCGGTTTTATGTGTGATCATTCCCAGCTTTGGGGAGTCGCGAATTGACACAAATACAATCCCCGAAGTGTTTTCAGCGATCCAGTCTTTAAATGCAAAGAGAAATCGGACAGCATCGGAAACACCAAAGTTGTCGGAGATGCCGGCATCCATAATTTTTATAGACGGATCTGTTGGCAGGGATGTGTTTGGCGTGATGTATGGAAACGTGGCACTCATGCGCAGGGCAGAAAGGAAACGCAGATCCTTGCCACCACGATCTTCAAACAGGGATTGAAAATCCACACCGCTTATCTTTGACTGTGTGTAATGTGGAAAATTGGTAATGTCGTAATTCATGTACGAAACAGGACGTGACGCGATGTACAGCTTGCGTCCATCATTCACGATGGTAGGCGTAAGGATAACCATTGGGATGACAGCATGTTGTTCAGCACTGTCGTATTCCTGGATTGCTTTGTCCATTAATCCTTCCGTGATCTGATTCAGTTGTTCTTCAAACGTGTATCCGCGATCGCGGTAATAATAATTTTCTTTGTACTGGAATTTTGTAAAGCCAACAAACAGATCGTTAGCCAGTAAACTGAAGATGAGCGGATTCAGATTGTCGGTAGAAATTTTCTGCCGGTGTGAAGCCGCGTTGGGCCAGATCTTTTCTCCGCTTTTCTCCCGCAGCTTCAATTCACGGTAATAGCTGGCACCAATCAATCCACCGGAAGCACCGGTGATCAGGATGGTATTGTCCATTAATTTTCCCTGTGAAAGACTGTCAGCTGCCTGCAGTGACGTTAGTGTCCACAGTGCAGCGCGTTTGCCGCCACCGCTCACGCAGAGAAAGACCATCTTTGGTTTATGGTCTGCCGGAAATTTCTTTCGCCAGTTCTCCAGCATCACCAGTCCGGCTTTTCGGTCGCGTTCAATGTGCGTGGAATCATTAAGTGCCTGGAGGGATCGCACGGAATACTCCACGGGCAGCTGGGTATACTTTAGACCGAATGCTTCGTACCGCCTGGTAAAGAACTCTTCACCCACCAGGTAATTGAATACCAGAAAAAGAATCAATGCCGTGGTAGCTGACCATCCGCCAAACCAATACGAGAATGCGCCCGAAAGCATAACGAAGATGGTAAGAAAGATGATGAAACTGGAAGCGGCCGGCAATTGAAATGACGGGAAGTCTTTGAAAATGCCAAGTACAAGTACCAGGGCGAAGATGAGCAACTCAATAACCACCAGGTTGAAATGATTCTGGTCAAATACCTGCAGAATCGTGGCCTTATCGTAAAATGAAGAATCTTCTACCGCTTTAACTTTCAGGTTATGATCAACGTAGTAATCTACCCGTACCTGTTTCTTTCGGGCAATATCCAGTTTCTTCATCGCGCTCGCACGCGTAACCTGTACATTGAGTTTTATTTTTTCATCAATACGACACACCACATAGCGGAATATGTCTTTGTTCGTAACCCAGAAGTAAACAAAGAAGATCAGGGTCATCACCAGGTAGCCGGTGAACAAACCCGTCAGGTTCCAGCCAAGGTCTGATTTTGTGGAGTATTCATTGTTGATCTGAAAGGTTACTACCTCATATACATAGAGGATCATGAACAACGCGGGGATCACGCTGTTATTGATCGCAAATTTTGTAAAAGGCCTTGATAACGCGCCCACAAAGGAGAACCGGTGGCCATCCATAATATAACACGTGATATGGAATGCGGTAGAAAAACCGGCCAGCGCCAGCCCGATAATGAAGAAACTTCTGAAGTTCACCTTATTCAGGTATTCGGGGTCAAGAAAGAGATAAGGTATACCCAGGTATTTACCGAAACTGCCGGTGATCATGGCAAAGAGAATGATCCAGCATAAAATCAGGATGTGATTGCGCCTGAAGTTGTTCAGGAGTAATTGGACAGGAAACGAATAATAAATCTTCGGTGTTAAAAAATAAAGACTCCTCAACATAAGTCGGTTGTAGATATTTACAAGTTAGCAATTAAATTGCTTCGATTAGCTGCTTTCATCAACGCCTCGTGGATAAAACTTTCTCCATCTACAGAAGTTCTGCCGGTTCGGGTAAAACCCGTACGCTCGCCAAGGAATACCTCAAGCTTGCTCTGCGTTATCCGGAATACTTCCGCTATATCCTGGCGATGACGTTTACCAATAAAAGCACACAGGAGATGAAAGACCGGATCATCCGCTACCTGGATGATTTTACTTCCGGCAAAAGTGAAGACCTTGCCCTTGAAATCATCGCTGATTTTCAAAACGAAGGAAGAACTTTTTCAACAGACCAGCTGCGGGAAAGAAGCCGTGAAGTGTTAACCCTGGTATTGCACCAGTACGCACAATTTTCAATCAGCACCATTGATGCTTTCTTTCAGCGTGTTATCCGTTCGTTCACACGGGAGACCGGCCTGCTCGGAAATTTCAGACTCGAGGTGGAGAATGAACTCGTTGTGGAAGAAGTGGTTGGACTTCTGATGGATGAACTTACCGACAACGATGACCTTCGCGGTTGGATCATGGACTATTCCCTGGAACGACTGAAGGATGGTGAGAACTGGGACATCCGCACCACGCTGATGAATTTCTCCAAAGAGATTTTTAAAGAAGAGTTCAAGGCGATTGAAGACCAGGTACTGGCGGTAACCTCGAAGAAAGAATTCTTCCGGAATTTCAAGAACACCCTTCAGCGTGAAACCAAAGTAATTGAGAATACCATCCGGAAGGATGCACAGCGCCTGCTGGATGAATTTCATGCACAGCACCTGTCTGTAGATGATTTCTGGTACGGAAGGGCCGGAAGTATTTATACCTATCTCGAAAAACTTACGCGCGGAGAAATTGAGCTTCCGGGAGCACGGGTCAATACCGGATTGGAGGACGCTGAGAAATGGTCTGGTCCAAAAACGGATAAAAAGAAGATGCTTGCCCTGGTTCAGAGTGGATGGCAGGCGCAGCTGGCTACATTAGTTGATTATATCCGGAACAATATTGTTCGGTATGAATCAGCCCGTCAGGCATTAAAGAATTTATATGTATTCGGACTCGTATCGGATATTTCCCGGACCCTTAAAGAATACCTTTCGGAAAACAACCTCATGTTACTTTCTGATGCACCGCATTTTTTACAGGGTGTGATGAAAGATCAGGATACTTCTTTTGTTTATGAGAAGGTAGGTTCCTTCTACCGTCATTTTCTGATCGATGAGTTTCAGGATACTTCCGGATTTCAGTGGAAGAATTTGCTCCCGCTGATCAAAAACGGATTGTCACAAAACTACAAGAGCCTGATTGTAGGTGATATCAAACAATCTATCTACCGGTGGCGTGGTGGCGATCTCAACATTCTGCAGGAAAAAGTAAAAGGTGACGTGGACGAATCGGTGATCCAGACATTCTCACTGGATACCAACTATAGAAGCCTGGGCAACCTTGTAAATTTCAATAACCTGGTTTTTAAAAGTGCCAGTGAAATTATCGGAATGGAGACCCGCACGGATTTTCCGGTAAAATCCTATACGGATGCCGCACAAAAGATCTTTCGTGATAAGGACAGAGGGTATGTAAACATTCAGTTTGTAGAACCTGAAACGGAAGAAGAAAAAGAAAGATCATTTGAAGAGCTTTCGCTGGCACGCATTCCCAAAGTGTTCGAAGAGTTGCAGTTGAAAGGTATTCCGCTTCAGGACATTGCCTTTCTGGTCAGGGAGAACAGTGAGGGGCAAATGATCGCGCAGTACTTCATGGAGTATGGTGCTTCTGCGGAAGCGAATCCGGATTGCCGGTATGATGTGGTATCCAACGAATCGCTTCGGCTGGACCAGGCATCATCTGTTCTGATTCTGATCAATGCCATGCGCATTCTGGAAAATCCGAAGAACGGAATCGCGCATGCTCACCTTGCGTATGAGTATCAGAAGCTGTGGCCCGCAAATACATTTCCGGATCATCACGCATTGTTTACACAAAGCCGCACCAAACATTTCGCGAAACTTGTTCCGAAGGCTTTTACGGAACAACTCGAGGTACTTTCGGCTTTCCCGATGATTGAGCTGGTAGAAAACCTCATTCATATTTTCTCTCTTGGAAAACTGCCGGCTGAAATTCCTTACCTGCAGGCGTTTGAGGATGTGATCTTTGAATTCATCGTGCGTGAGAAGAGCGACCTCGCGTCATTTCTCACCTGGTGGGAAGACAATAAACATAAAAAATCCATCCAGGTGGCAGGCGGTGTTCAGGCTTCACAGATCATTACCATTCACAAATCAAAAGGCCTTCAGTTCAGGTATGTCATCATTCCGTTTTTGAACTGGGAGTTGAATCACATGGGGACGAAAGCTCCGATTTTGTGGTGCAGGTCTGATGATCCGCTATTTGCTGATGCGGGCTTCCTGCCCATTCGCTACACCAGTAGTTTAGAAAATACATTCTTCAAAGACACCTATCAGCAGGAACGCGAACGCATATTCCTGGACAACCTCAATCTCTTATATGTAGCGTTCACCCGGGCAGAAGAAGGATTGATCGCGCAGGCACCTGCAGCAAAAGGTAAACTTTCGCATGTGGGTAACCTGGTAAAGAAAGCTATCGAAGGCAATATAGAACTCCAGCAATTCTGGAATGAATCCGATCAGCGTCTGATGGTCGGTGAGGTATTCCGTACGGCAGTGGAAGAGACCCAGCAAAACAAAGCCCTCCGTCTTCGGCAGTACAGCGTTACCCCGTGGCGTGATCACATTCATGTGCGCACACGCGGAAAGGAATTTTTCCAGGAGACGGAGCAACGAAAGAAGATCAACTATGGAATATTTTTGCACACCCTGATGTCTCGGATTCGCACGGCAGATGATATTCCAATGGTGATCAAACAGAGCCTTCAGGAAGGATTGATCATGAATGACGAGCGGAATCAGATCGAAGAAGCGGTTCAGTGGATTGTTTCACATCCTGCCTTGGTGGAGGCATTTGCTGCGGAAGGTGTGCTGAAAACAGAAGCCTCACTGATCGTTCCTGCCGGAGGTGAGCGGAGGATTGATCGCATCCGGATTGACAATGGAAAAGCTATTCTGATCGATTATAAAACCGGGAAACCAAAATCAGAAGATCGTGTGCAGGTGAAAGAGTACATCGCCATTCTGTCGGGCATGGGCCTTTCATCCGTAAAAGGTTTTCTGGTTTATCCGGCTGATCGTAATTGTGTGGAAGTGTAACCGTTTTCATCCTCATGCCCAGACAAACATTCATACAAAGCATAGCCGGTAAAATAGCAAACGAATATCCTTTGTGGGAAAATCTGACCGTTGTCTTTCCCAACCGGAGGGCAGCATTGTATTTCCGCAGGGCGCTCACGGATCAGGTTACGGCTCCGCGATGGGCCCCACACATTGTCAGCATTGAAGAGTTTATCGGATCATTCTCTGACCTGCAGGAAGCGGATAAATTATCGCTGGTGGTCAGGCTGCATGAGGTCTATAAAAAAGTAACATCATCTGATGAAAACCTTGACCGGTTCTACTTCTGGGGAGAAATGCTGCTGCGCGATTTCGAAGAGCTGGATAAATACCACGTGAACGCAGCCGGCATGTTCCGCGATCTGAGCAATCAAAAAGAGCTGGATCAATACTTTGACTACCTCACCGAAGAACAAAAGACATTTCTGATGGAATTCTGGCAGACGCTGGAATTCAACACTACCGATAACAAGCAACGGTTTTTAGAGTTGTGGAAAAGTCTGAGTAGCGTTTATGATGCGTTCAAAAAAGCGTTGCGTACGGAAGGTATTGGTTATGGCGGCATGATCCATCGCGATGTAGCCGATCATCCGGAACTGTTTTCGCGTTCAGCATCTTCAACTCAGTACGTGTTTGCCGGTTTCAATGCATTGACCGTTGCGGAAGAAAAAATCCTCTCCTGGTTTGTTGAACACCGGAACGCCAGAATGTTCTGGGATGAAGATGCATACTATGTGAAGGTAAATTACCGGGAGGCTGGCTCATTCCTTCGTCAGTACCGGCAACATCCGGTGCTGGGAAAAACGTTTCCGCCAGAACCGGAATCATTTCTGGATCAGCCACGCAAAATCACTGTACTGGGTGTTCCGCAGAAAGCCGGCCAACCTAAACTGCTGGCCGAGCAACTGCAGGAGATTGTCAGGGATCGGCCTGCGGTAGAGAATACCGTAATTGTATTAGCGGATGAAAGTCTGCTGCTTCCCGTGATGTATGCATTGCCAAAAGGTGTTGATGTGAACGTCACCATGGGCTATCCGCTGGCCAATACACCATACTATTCTTTCATTGATTTCCTGTTTGAACTTCACCTGCACAAACGTCACGATGAATTTTATCATCGTTACGTATTGGCGCTGCTGAACCATCCGTACCTCAAAGCCAAAGAGAGTGATGGCGTAAAACATTTGCGTGAGGATATTCTGAAACGAAATCAGGTCTATCTTTCACCGGCTGCCTTTGAAGGAAAAGGCGATATCCTGGAGGTGATCTTTACACTTGTACCTTCTGATAAATTTCTTCCCTATATCATTACCATCATTGAGTACATGGCTGTCGATGGCAACGATATGATGGAAAAAGAATTTGCCTTTCATTTTCACCGGATCCTTTCACGCATACAGGAAATTGCTTCGCACATTCCCATGGAGCTGCGCATGCAGCAACGTATGTTCCGGCAGGTGGTGCGTTCCGAGAAAGTGCCTTTCAGTGGTGAACCATTGAAGGGTTTGCAGATCATGGGTGTTCTGGAAACGCGTAACCTGGATTTCGATCATGTGATCATTCTTTCACTCAATGAAGGACTCTGGCCGGCTGCACCGAAGCAGGGATCATACATTCCGCACAACATCCGGAAAGCGTATGGTCTGCCTACCTCAGAACATCAGGATGCCATGTACGCTTACCTTTTTTATCGGTTATTGCAACGGGCAGGTGAAGTCGATCTCTATTATAATACAGAGCCGGATGTGCTTGGCATGGGCGAGATGAGCCGCTACCTGTACCAGGTGATCTATGAAACGAAATGGCCACACGAACGGAAGATCCTGTATAATCCGGTACAGGTAAAGAAGATCGATCCGATTGTCATACCCAAGACGGCCAGTGTATTGGAGAAGATGGAGAAATTTTCAGGCAAGCCTTTGTTCCCATCCGGACTTAATATGTACCTGGAATGCCGGCTGAAATTTTATTTCCGGCATGTGGTGGAGATAAAAGAACCGGATGAAGTAGAAGAGGAAGCAGATGCCCGCATCTTCGGGAACATGGTTCACAAGGTGATGGAATTATTCTATCAGGACATTAAACCTCCTGCAGGACCGTGGGAAGTTCGTAAAGAACATTTTGCCAACAAGGAAGTAAAACTGGAAAGACTGGTTGAGCGTGCGTTTCGTTTGCATTTTCATTTTCCCGAAACGAAGAAGTTTGTTTATGAAGGTGGGCAACTGGTGGTAAAAGAAATGGTGAAGTTGTTTGTATCGCAGGTTCTTAATCAGGATGAAGCGTATGCTCCTTTTACGATTGAATTACTCGAAGCGAATAATTTCAATACGTCACTTACGGTTCAGCAGAAAACAAACACGGTAGAGATCTCCATCGGAGGTAAGATCGACCGTGTTGACCGCAAAGGCGATGTGGTGCGGATCATGGATTATAAAACCGGTAAAGACGACAATGCTTTTGATTCTGTTCCGGGATTATTTTCACGGGATTTGAAGCGTAACAAAGCTGCGTTCCAGGCTATGTTGTACACATGGGTATATGAACGGTTGAATGCTTCCGATACCGGGTCTAAACTTCAGCCGGGTTTGATAAACCGGAAGGAAAGTTTCCGCGAGGATTTTGTTTATGGATTGTATATGGACAAGCACCGGATGGATGACGCACGACCATACCTTTCAGAGTTTGAAGGATTGCTGAAGGCATTGTTAAGCGAACTGTACGATCCGGCTCAACCGTTTGATCAGACACCGGAGGAAAAAAACTGTATGTTCTGCCCGTACCGGGAGATCTGCAGTCGTTGAACTAACCTGTTCATTAGTCGGAGTCACCAAAGTTTTTACAGGCCGGAAGTGCAACTGAAAGGGGCATTGCGTTACTTTGCATGCATTGAAACATAATCCGTGGGAACAAATCGGAGCAGATTATGTTCTACCTTAAAATACAAACATTATGAAAGCGCTTGCCCTCATTTCCTTTTTATTTCTCACATCTATGAATTCAGTTTACGACTTCAAGATTAACTCCATTGATGGAGCAGAAATTGATTTTTCAACCTATAAAGGAAAAAATCTGCTGATTGTAAATGTGGCCTCACAATGTGGTTACACGCCCCAGTATGCTGATCTCGAAAAGCTCCATGAGCAATACGGAGACAAAGTGGTAGTACTCGGATTTCCGGCCAATAATTTTGGTTCTCAGGAACCCGGTTCAAACCTGGAGATTGCCAGCTTCTGTCAGAAAAACTATGGCGTGAAATTCCAGATGTTTGAAAAGATCTCCGTAAAAGGTGATGATCAGCATCCGCTCTACAAATTATTGAAAGAGAAAACCGGTAATGAACCTTCCTGGAATTTTTGCAAGTATCTGGTGAAACCAGACGGAACCGTAAAATTCTTTGCTTCCAAGGTCGGCCCTCTGGATAAACAAATCACTGACGAGCTCAACTAAGCTGTTTCCGGTTGTTGGTATAATGATTATCGGTAACCGGAAACACTTCTCTATTTTCAGCGCTAAGTAATATCTTTGGGTTTTACGGTAGCTATGGGCATCATCACGTTCTTCGCTGAAAAATTTTCACGATTCAGAAAACCGAAACCGGTTTCCGGTTCGGTGTATGATTTTACATTAAACGGATTGAATGGGCGTGCCGTTCCTTTTGATCAGTTCAGGGGAAAAAACCTGTTGATTGTAAACACGGCTTCCCGTTGTGGCTATACTCCCCAATATGCCGATCTGGAAAAACTTCATGAACAGTATGGTGATAAGGTTGTTGTGCTGGGCTTTCCTGCGAATAATTTTATGTGGCAGGAGCCTGGTGCCAACGCAGACATCGCGGAGTTTTGCGAGATAAACTATGGCGTGAAGTTCCAGATGTTCGAAAAGATTTCTGTGAAAGGAAAAGATCAGCATCCGTTATACCAATGGCTTTGGGCAAAATCAGGACACCAACCCAGCTGGAATTTCTGTAAATACCTGATTGACAGAAGCGGAGAGGTGGCAGACTTTTACCCCTCTAAAGTCAACCCGCTGGACCCAAAGATCATTCGCAAAATCACTTCGTGATCTTTACTTTTGAGCCCATGAATATCAAAGCCTGGCTCTCTGCATTCAGACTTCGCACACTTCCGTTGGCCTTATCCTGTATTCTGATGGGAGGTTTTATGGCTTCCGCAGCCGGAGCATTTCAATGGAATATTTTTCTGCTTTGTATCACAACCACAATTTTTTTGCAGGTATTGTCTAACCTCGCCAATGATTACGGTGATTCTGTTCATGGTGCCGACAGCATCGAGCGTAAAGGTCCTTCAAGGGCTGTGCAGAGCGGAGCTATTTCAGCCCCGCAGATGAAGGCTGCCGTGGTAGTGTTTGTACTGTTGTGTCTGGCCAGCGGACTCACACTTTTATGG
>DASXWH010000188.1:0-105358 GCA_036503775.1 Ohtaekwangia sp. | reverse complement strand
CTGTTACATCCGTTTCATGGAGACCTTCAGCAAGAGTCATCCACTGGATAAAACACGACACTGGCAGCAAACGCTGAAAGCGTTGTTGCATACACCGCATATCAGTCAGGGTTCTATTGTTCGGGATAAAAATGAAAAACGTAATCTGTTTCAATTGCTGTCGATATTACAGGCTGAATATTATAACCGGCTGGATCCGGCTTTCGAAGTGATGCGTGACAGTCTGATGAAAGCCATTATGACCATACTGGCCAGAAACATCAGCCGGCAATCACTGGTGGAGAAAAATCAAGGTTTAAATGCTTCGCTTGAAGATGTGTTGCTTTACATCCGACAGAATATTTATACGGCATCACGTTTACGATTGAGCAGTCTTTCGCGTGAATTCAATTATGCACCCGGATACCTCAGTACCTGGTTCAAACGTCACACCGGTGAATCGCTGAAACAATATATCACCCGGTATAAACTGAAGCTCATTGAAACGCGGTTATTGTACAGTGACCTCTCATTGTCAGAGATAGCCGATGAGTTTGGGTTCTCCGATGAAAGTCACCTGAGCAAACAATTCAGAAAATATACGGGTGTCAGTCCGCGGAATTTCCGGAAGAAGAAGATCATCGCTGATTAACTACACAAAATGCAGATCCTTTTTGCTGCAGGAAATATGAACGGCATCACCTGTTTTGACCGCACGGTTCGTTCTCACGGTGAGTGACATCTCAGGCAATTCAACCACCGCTTCACGGTGGCTTCCAAAAAAGCTGATGTGCGTAACCTTGCCTGCCAGTGTATTTCTTCCTTTAGATGTTACCTGAAGGTATTCTGGCCTGACCAAGATAGCTTTTCTACCCGGTTTGCCCGCAAGCTTCTTATAGGCAACCGGAGCTTTCTTTGTGTTGATCAGGTTATACTTGCCAAACAATCCTGCGGCATATTCATTAGCCGGTTCGCGATACAATTTTTCAGGTGAGCCCTGCTGCACGATCTTTCCGTCTTTCAACACAATGATTTTGTCAGCCCAGGCCAGGGTATCATCGGGATCATGGGAAACCAATACACAGGTGATCTTCAGTTTGGCACCGAGGTCATCAATCACTGCCTTGAGGGTATTCTTATGAACCAGATCCAGATGCGAGAACGGTTCATCGAGTAATAACAACCGTGGTGACGAAATAAGCAGACGGGCCATAGCGATACGTTGCTTCTCTCCTCCCGAAAGCTGATCTGTTTTGCGTGAAAGCAGATGATCAATCTGACAGATCTTGTATAAACGTGTGGCATCCTGTTGCGGCAATGTATTGGCGTAAGACAATACCTGTTCAACGCGCAGGAATTTCGGCAGCTCAAAGTGTTGTGATAAGTAGGCAATGCCCGGATGACCACCAATAAGTTTTTCAACCTTATCATACACAGGCTTATTCTCGAACTGAACTTCACCTTTATCCGGTTGTGACATGCCGGCAATGGTTTTCAACAAGGTGCTTTTGCCTGAACCTGTTTCGCCCGCGACAGCAATTTTTTGAAGTTTGTTTTGAGAAAGCTTAATATCTCTGAGTGTAAAATTCTGGTCTACCTGTTTTCGGACACCGGATACTTTAAGGAAGGTCATCTGTTTTCTTTGGTTTCAGTTTTTGGCAATGAAATCTACAGTATAAATTCAAGGTACAAAAGACGAGGGACGAAGTATGAAGAGTATGTAAAAAAAATCGTACCTCGTACCTCGTCCCTCTGCCCGCCTTTATTATCTTTGCCCCCTTTATTTTAGCTCATGATTTCAGTAGACGCGGTAAGTGTAGAGTTCAATGGGTCAGCTCTTTTCAGCGACATCACCTTCAACATCAACGAAAACGACAGAATAGCCCTTATGGGTAAGAATGGCGCGGGTAAATCCACGCTGCTTAAGATCATTGCCGGGGCTAACAAACCTACGCGAGGTAAGGTATCTGCTCCCAGGGATGCCGTGATCGCCTACCTGCCGCAACACCTTCTTACTGCAGATGATGCTACAGTTTTTGAAGAGGCCTCCAAGGCGTTTTCAAAGATCCTGAACATGAAGACCCGCATGGAAGAGCTCAACAAGCAGCTTGAAACACGCACGGACTATGAATCAGATGCCTATGCCAAAATCATTGAAGAGGTTTCGGAGCTAAGTGAGAAGTATTATTCTATTGAAGAGATCAACTTTGATGCAGAGGTTGAAAAGACATTGATGGGTCTCGGGTTTCTTCGCTCAGATTTCACACGCTCTACCAGCGAATTCAGTGGTGGATGGCGTATGCGTATTGAACTCGCCAAGATCCTTCTGCAAAAACCGGATCTTATCCTGCTGGATGAGCCTACCAACCACCTCGACATTGAATCGGTACAATGGCTGGAAGAATTTCTGAAAACCAATGCCAAAGCCGTGATCGTGATCAGTCACGATAAGGCATTTGTAGATAACCTGACTAACCGTACCATCGAACTCACCATGGGTAAGATGTACGATTACAAAACAAACTACTCACACTATCTCCAGCTACGAAAAGAAAGACGTGAGCAGCAACAAAAGCATTTTATTGATCAGCAACGGGAGATCGCGGATATACAAGCGTTCATTGACCGGTTTAAAGGAACCTATTCCAAAACCTTACAAGTACAGAGCCGCGTGAAGATGCTCGAGAAGATCGAGATCATCCAGGTTGATGAAGTGGATACTTCTTCGCTGAACCTGAAATTCCCTCCTGCTCCACGCTCTGGAAATTATCCCGTGGTAGCGGAAGGTCTGACCAAACGATATGGTGACCACGTTGTTTTCCAGGACGCTACCGTCACAATCAACCGGGGTGAAAAAGTCGCCCTTGTCGGGAAGAACGGTGAGGGTAAATCTACATTCGTGAAAGCTATCATGGGTGAAATTGATTTTGAAGGGCGACTTCAGTTGGGCCATAATAGTCTGATTGGATACTTTGCACAGAACCAGGCGGCCCTGCTGGATGAAGAAATCACCATTTTCCAGACCATCGATCAGATTGCCGTGGGTGATATACGTACCAAGATCAAAGACATCCTGGGAGCGTTTATGTTCAGCGGAGATACTATCGATAAGAAAGTAAAAGTACTTTCCGGTGGAGAGAAGACCCGCCTGGCGATGATCAAACTGCTATTGCAACCGGTTAATCTGCTCATCCTGGATGAACCTACCAACCACCTTGACATCAAGACCAAAGACATTCTGAAAGACGCGTTGAAAGCATTTGATGGAACATTAATACTGGTCTCACACGATCGTGATTTTCTTGACGGTCTGGCCGACAAGGTGTTTGAATTCGGTAACAAGCGGATACGAGAGCACTTTGAGGATATAAACGGATTCTTACGCAACAAGAAGATGGAGAATTTACGGGAGATTGAACGTACTAGTCGTTAATCGTTATCCGTTATTCGTCTGCAGGAGCATGTGTGTGACCTTCAACAATTGTGAATACTCACACCCCAATTCACACACCCGATTAACGATTAACGGATAACGATTAACGTCAAACGGATTTCTTCCGCATAAGCCTCTTCCGCATTGTTATCTTCTTTTCAATAAACCCTTCTGACATTTTCAGCACAAGTACAATGGCAAGCTTGATAAGAATGCCATACCCAATGCTGTTACCCATCATGTTGATAATCGGTTCGATAAAAAGCTCTTCCAGCACAAACAGAACGATGGCGATAAAATAGATGATCGCATAGGTATTCCGGCTGGCTTCTGCTTTGGTTAACTCATTTAGTGTACGTTGTAGCGTTACATTGTTTTCCTGAAGTTCCCTGTTCTTACGCTGTAACTTACGTTCAAGCCGGCCACTGATCCAGGTAAGGAAGCGCGTTTGTGTGAGCAGCGATTCGTACCGGTCTGTAAGTTTGATCAAAGCTTCTTTGGTGGCTTCAGGTGAAGTTTCCTGAGTGATCATTCCCTTATAATGTTCCAGTACATTGGTTTCATTTCGGAATAGCTTTTCTTCACGAGACATTTTGCTCATAGTACTGGAAGGGTTAAACCTAAAAATAATTATTAATGCGCGAATCCTCTATTCAGAAAATTGACGCCTTTGCAGAATATCTTACATCAAGCCAGGAACTTATTGCGGAGCGGACGTTCTTCGCCTACGGTGGCAGGATGTATTACTCGGTAGAATTCATGGAAGTAATATGGATAGCGCATTAACTTTGCCACGTAAACCTGATCGCTATGAAAACGTACCTCACACTTGTTTTGCTTATTGTCTCTTTAGGTGCTGTTGCACAGTCTGAGAAAGCCATTCGTATCCGGAACTTTAATACTGAAAACGGCATCGCGTTACGCGACTTTGATCCCGTGAGTTATTTCAAAGGTCCCAAGCCGGTAAAGGGAACTCAGAAGATCAAGTATGATTACGAAGGCATCACATACTATTTTGCCAGCACTGAAAATCTGGAAGAGTTCAAGAAATCACCTGCCAAGTATGAACCCGCTTATGGTGGCTGGTGTGCTTATCATGTTGGTTTGGATGGAAGACGTGAACGTGTAGATCCCACCACATTCAAGATCATTGACGGCAAAGTTTATCTCTTCAGCAACTTCAATGGAAAGAACATGCTTATTGCCTGGAACAAAAATGAAAAGAAGCTGAAAGCAGATGCAGAAAAGAACTGGATGAGACGAATGCATTAAATACAATCGTCAGCAGTTATTGGTCAATGGTCATTGGTGGTGCATTCCCTAATGACTATTGACTACTGACTAATGACTACTGACTAATGACTACTGACCAATGACTACTGACCTGTGACTATAATCTTTCTCCCAGATTAACTCCTTTAAGCTCTTCCGTTAACGAAAATGGCTGGCTGTATAATCGTTTCCCTGTCGCTTTAAAGAGTGCATTAGCAATAGCTCCCCCGGTAGGTGGAAGAGCAGGTTCACCAAGCCCTGTCGGATCGATACCATTATTAACGAAGTGTACATCTATCTCAGGAACCTCCTTCATGCGGATAAGGCGATAGGTATTGAAATTCTTCTGTACCGCAGCACCATCTTTAAATGTCAGGTTGCCGAAGAGTGCGTGCCCCATTCCGTCAATGACGCCTCCCCTCACCTGATGATTTGCACCACTGAGATTTACTACTACACCGCAGTCCGCAGCAGCATGTACTTTCTGAATATGAGGTTTGTCTTTCTTCATGACCACCTCAGCCACCTGAGCCACATATGAGCGGTGTGAGAAATAAACACTGAATCCCTGCGATATCCCTTTCTTCTTTCCCCATTCTGATTTTTCTGCAGCTAATTCAATGACACCTTTCATCCGGTCGATGTCATACTTGATCGCACCTACAGGCGAAGCCTTTGCCTTATTCAGCAAAGCCAGCCTGAACTGAATCGGATCCTGATTGGCGGTAGCGGCTACCTCATCAATGAACGATTGCTCGGCATAGGCGAGGAAGTTTGTTATGGGTGCGCGCCATGGTCCGGTTGTAATCGGTGATTTATGTTCGACCGATTCAATCAACAGGTTGTCCACAGCACCGGAGGGAAAATTATCTTCACGTGTGCAGTTACCCGCATTGATGCCGACTCCTCGCAGTTTATACCCGATCAGATTTCCGTTCTGATCGAGTGCGGCTTCAAAACGATAACGCACAGCCGGGCGATAACTGCCACCTGTCATATCATCTTCACGGGTCCAGATTACTTTAACCGGAGCTTTGATAAGGCTTGAAAGTTCAGCCGCCTCCAACGCATAGTCTGCTTTTAATCTGCGGCCGAATCCACCACCCAGTCGGGTTAACTCCACCGTAACCTTTTCAGGAGGAATGCCCAGAAGCTTCGCAGTTTCATTCCGGGCCAGGTCTGGTGTTTGTGTCGGTCCGATCAATTCCACTCCATCTTCGCGAACATGCGCGAAGAAATTCATAGGTTCCATCGGAGCATGTGAAAGGAAAGGACATTGATATTCACGGCTGATCACTTTAGCGGCTGATTTAAATGCGGCTTCTACATCGCCATCCTTTCGCTTCACCGCAACCACCGTGGTATCCGTACTATTCAGCAGTCTCTTAAATAATTCATCGTGGTCGGAAGTACTTTCAATATTTCCTTCCTTTTCATATTCAATTTTCAGTGCCTTGCGTGCCTTGTTCACCTGCCAGGTTGACTTCCCTACTACGGCTACGTTATTCCGGAATGTCACCACATCAACAATGCCGGTCATGGCTTTGGCAGCCGATGTATCAACCGATTTTATTTTCATTCCAAATGCCGAGGGACGCTGTACCATCGCGAACAACATTCCTTCTCGGTGAAAATCCAACCCATACAAAGGCTTTCCGGTGAGGATCTCGTGATTGTCAACATTCTTTACCGCTGTACCGATCAGTTTAAAATCCTTCTTATCCTTCAGTTTAATTTCCGCTGGAACCGGAATGACCGAAGCATCAGTAGCCAGCTCCCCATACGACAATGTGCGTCCGCTTGAGGCGTGTGTTATTACACTGTTCGTAGCGGTCAGTTCAGATGAAGAAACATTCCATCGTTTCGCAGCCGCTTCAACCAGCATGTGTCTTGCCGTAGCTCCGGCTTTACGAAGGCGTTCCCATGAATGCGGAACAGCTCCGCTTCCTCCCGTTACCTGCCGCTCGAACTTACTGAGGTCCAACGCTGCCTGCAGCACGTTTACCTTCGACCAATCCGCATCAAGTTCTTCGGCCACAATCATCGGGAATGATGTTTTAATATTTTGTCCTAGCTCAGGGTTCGGAGAAAAGATCGTGATCAGGCCATCAGGTGATATGGATAAGTAACTGTTGAATCGTATGCCATCCGTTACCAGTGCAGTGTCTTTGATTACCTCGATTGTTGAAGCTGACGCGCTCGTCCAGTGAAATCCCAGCATCAGCCCACCACCAGCGGTAGCTGCGACTTTCAGAAAATCACGTCTGGATGTTTTGGATAGTATGGTCATGGCTGTTGCATTTTAGTAGTGGCGAGAACAACTGCTTCACGGATCCGGTGATATGTACCACAGCGGCAGATGTTGCTGTGCATCGTATTCTCTATTTCTTCCAGCGTAGGCTTGGGATTTTTTAACAACAATGCACTGGCTGACATAATTTGTCCGGCCTGACAATAGCCGCACTGAGCAACATCCACTTCATCCCATGCCAGTTGAACAGGGTGATCACCCTTTTCGGAAAGCCCCTCTATTGTGGTCACCTTATTGGAACCAATTGCTGAGACCGGCAATGAACACGACCTGACTGCCTTACCATTCAGGTGCACTGTGCACGCACCACACTGTCCTATTCCACAACCGTATTTGGTTCCCACCAATCCCAGGTTATCCCTGAGAACCCACAACAACGGAGTATCAGCATCGGCATCAGCCTCATAACTCCTTCCATTAATCTGTAATTTGTACGTAGCCATCCTGAAATATTTATAATGGAAGCTAGTTAATATTCATGTTACCATCCAGTTACCTTATGTGGAATCCTTATTTCAGGGAATGAACGGCAAAGTGATACCGGCTATCTTTTCAATTAGTCTCACCACTATTATCCCTGACTGATCAGACAACCGCTATGAGATTTTCACTTACTCCATGAAGATGTGGATTCATCGGTTGCTTCAAACCCTATGAAGTCCTATCACGTATCGATGCAGGTCAGGTTACAGCAAACAATAACCCTCAAACAATAATTTAGTATGAAAACAGCAAGTGCTCTTTTAACCATCGTTACCATGACCATGTCATCGTTTACCGTTAAGTATTCAGAAACATCCGAGAAAATGGCGCAGGATGTGGTGTCTGCTTTTCAGCACAACTCGCCTCAGGAATTTGTGACCCTTTTCCCTACCCTTCAGGAATTTCATCAACTCATGGACGAAACTTCAGCCCTGTACGGTGATTTTCTGCCGGAAGCCAAAAAAGAATTTGCCAGCGAATATGAAAACGAGTTGTTGCCTGAAGTGCGTGAAGCGTTTCAGCATATTCTGATCGAAGGAAAAAAGAAAGGTATTGACTGGAGTGCCATTGAATACATTCGCACGGAAGTTGGTAAAATCTCTTCTGCAAAATCAGCATCTGTTACAGTGTTCTTCCAGGCCAATGGAAAAGAGCATAGCCTCCGTATAGAAAATGCCATGACCATTCATGAGCAGTGGAAAGTCAGCCAGTACCTGGATCTGAAATAATTCCATGAACAGGCATTGGGCATCCAGACTTGTGTATCAGTATGGTTCGTGTTTGATCACTCATACCAGTCTGTTTGCCTGATGCCTATAACACAAAGCGGTAGGTATACTTGATCAGGAAAATATTGTGTGCCTTATCGCTGAAATCGAACGAATACTTGTCGGAGAAACCGGATCCTTTGTCATAGAATTCTCCGTTCATCTCCTGTGTCCAGACCAGGAACAATGTTGACCCCGGAATATATTCCCAGCGAACAACCATGTTGGACCGGAACTGACCGAAGTTAAAGTCAGGTTTATCAAATGTATATTCGGCAACACCATCGTTGTTCTCATCCACACTGTATTCATCATCTGATAACGTGAGCCAGTCATCCGGGATGGCAGTACACAAGCCATTGTAGTTTTCTGAATCAGCTTCCGTTACATATTTGTAGTTGGAATATTTGCCTGAAGAGCCAAAAGGCTGTCCCCAGTACTGAACCGAAAGATTGGGCGTGATCATGTATGTCATCCGGAGTGAGATCCGCATCGTAGCCTGATCGATCTCCGCTACGATATGTCGATCATCACTGTCGGCACCTGTTCCCGTAGCCACATATTGTACTTCATTCCGGCTGTGTGTAAAGCTTGGCGCCAGTGAAAGACTTAGTGCATTTACCGGCCTGTAATTCACGGCAAAGCTTATGGTAGAATTCCGCATGTAGCTGTCGAATCCTTTCGAGATCTGCGGGTTGATCGTAAACTGAAACTTCTTACGGTTATCTGAAGAAAAGAAAAGCCATGCGCTGATGTTTCCGGGATAGCGAAGCGCTGGTCCGCCTCGCAGATCGGCATTCGATACATTCCGGGTGGTGAGTGCTGAGCCCCCCTGCACCGACATGAAATTTTTGAACTGAACATTTCCATTCAGTTCATAACCACGCGAAACACTTCGCCCATCAAAATCAAAATCCTGCCACTGAACAGCATTGTAGCGCATCCACCTGAATATGCCAACCGGATTTAGAATACGATACTGTGCCCATACCCATTGCGTCATGAGATCCGTTTGGGTAAGAAACCCTATGTCATTTAATTCCAGTTCCGGAGAAAGCCAGGAGAATCCGGCATCGAATACCAGTTTGCCACTTTTTTTACCAATCACAAGCGTACCACCACTCCCCGTGAGTGAAGTTCTTGTTGTATCTACAAAAGCATGATTATTATCCGGGCGTTGAAAATATCTTTCAGATGCTTCCTGCGTATTCGTAACAGCCTCTGCATTTCCATACACCCGGCTTACCAGTGTTTTGAAACTCACATAGTATTTCCGGTTATCCCAGTGGTGCACCAGATCGAGCCCGGCACTGTAGGCATTCTTGTGCAGCCACAACAGGTTATCATCCTGTATATCCCGATTGGTAGCCGTGAACATTCCTCCCACAATGGTATTCCCCTTGTTAATATCCTGTTGAGCCCGAGCCACCAGGTAGTTGGTTAAGGGTTCTATCATTATTTTACTTCGGTGCCCCAGACTGTCGATCTCAGCACGTTCGGGCGAAGTAACGGATTCCAACACACCCCAGGAGAAACCGTTTTTATTCTTGCCGGTTATTTTCGCAGCGCCCAGAATGGTGGTGTACGTTGGTCTCTTTACATATTCATCTACATCATCCTCACCGCTTTCATCAGTATCGACAGAACCTTGCGGATCACGACCAATACGTCTGGAGTAAAACAGGTTGTTGGAATTAAAATCAGTGATCGGAAAGTTCAACGTGTTATTACCTTCAATGAAGAACGGACGTCTCTCCTGGAAGAACAATCTGAATGCGGAGAGGTTAACCTGTGACGGGTCAGCTTCCACCTGGCCGAAGTCGGGATTAACCGTAAGGTCAAGCGTTATATCGCTGGTAATACCAATCTTGGCATCCAGTCCGAAATCAACAGACGATGATTTTCCGGTAACAAACGGATTACCTTCTTCTTCCTGAAAGCGTTCTGTCTTGGCTACCACATAGGGTTGAATTTCCAGTTGTTTCTGAGGACGTATACCTTTTATACCTTTGAGCTGTCCGAATAGATGGACCCATCCTCCTGCATCCGGTGGAATGTATTGCCAGTTTGAGCGCTCCTGATTTCTAAAAAAACGTCTGGTGAATTGCATACCCCATACGTGCTCTGGTTTGTCAGCAAACCTTAACTGACTCAACGGTATCCTGAATTCAGCAATCCATCCTTCCTTTACAATACTTGTCTTCAGATACCAGATCGGATCCCAGTTAGCATCCCATTCATTACCGTTGTTGGATACATACTCATCACCTTTCACACCGGATACCGAAGCGGTAAAGGAGAAAGCCGTACGTTTATCATAGTAGCTGTCAATATTGATCTCCACGAAATCACCTTCAAAGCCATCTCTGCGCGACATACGCTTCACGATCTTTTCGGGTTCGGGATCCAGGTTCAAAATCAGTACATACAGATTTTTAGCATCGTAAAGAATCTTGAAGCGTGTTTCTACAGAGGCCGGCTTACCGGCATCCGGTTCCAGCTGGGTAAAGTCTCCGTCTGACCAGGGTACCTGTTCCCAGGCCGGATCATCACTGTTGCCATCGATCTCGGGTGGAGCACCTTCCAGGAACCGGGTGGTGTATGACCTGACTGAATCAGTCTGGGCCATGGTCATGTAATAGCTGAACAACGTGATCACTATCAGGATAATGCACTTCATGAAAATTCGGATCAGTTCCCTGATACTTCGGTTATAGTTAGGTCCATAGCACGTAAACTCCTGTCAGGCAAAGAGGTTACCGCAGCACTTTAGAAACGAAATTTCTAAAGGAAAAAATACTTCGGAAGCTGAATTTATACCGGTGGTAAATCCCCGCGATTTCATCCTTCATCACGCGGGCAAAGATAAAATCACGAACTCAGGGTTAAAAGAAATCGTTCGCTGGCGGACGGTTAAAATAAGGTTACAATGTTTGATAATGCTCCAATTCCTTACATCAGCCTGTTTGAGCTGACGTTATTTACGTGAGGGCGCTAAACCTGTTATTTTCGCTCGAAAAGATATTCAATGGATTTTCCGTTGCCGGATATGATTGCCTTTAACCCATCGCCCTGCCGCACGTATTCGATCTGTTTAGGGAAATCATGCTGTGGGTTTTCACACACAAAGCTGTTTTCAGTTACTTCCCTGAATTTAAAATAAACAGGTTGCTTGTTCTCTGGTATGTCCGCCACATAGTACAAGTTTCCATCTTTTACGATGAGCTTAAGTTTCTCCACAAAAGCCGTGTCCGTTCCATTACGTGTAACACCCAACCCATGCCATTCGGTATCAGAAATTTTCGTCCAGTATTCATGGGTGCTGCGGCCGGGTTTGCCATTGGTGCGCGACCATGAGCCTTCAAGCCAATGAAGCTTACTCAGGTCTGATTGAGCAATCAGAAGACTTGTAGAAAACAGAAAGGGAATAATTAGGGATATTTTTTTCATAGGGTCGATCAGTGTATAAATATACAAATCCCGATCCATCTCATTTTTTAAGGAAAGTAAAATCCGGTAACAACTTATATTGCGTATGTTGTTTGTACTACACCAAACAGATATGAATCTCACACAAAACACAGAAGCACCCGTTTTTAAACTGAAAGACATTTTTGGCCGGATGATCGATCTGAATACTTACCGGGACAAGCGTGTCCTTATAGCATTTTTCAGGCATGCCGGATGTCCATTTTGTAATCTGCGGGTACATGCCCTGACCAAGGTATTTGAAGAATTTAAAGCCAAAGGGCTGGAGATGATCTTTTTCTTCGAATCCAAAGAGCAGGTATTGCTGCGAAGTATTTTTCATAAAGAAGTATCCCCTATTCCACTGATAGCGGATCCAAACAAGGAATGGTATGGAGCGTACGGTTTGGAAGAATCGGTTGGTAAGTCTGTAAAGAGTCACATTACTTCGTTTGTGCAGACTGTCATCAAAGCAAAGCGAGCAGGTTTGCCCGTTCATGCTATGGCCAGTGGTGAATCGTTCAATACCATACCGGCAGAATTTCTAATAGACAAAGACCTGGTCATCCGTAAACTGTATTATTCACAGGGGCTTAATGACCGGCTTGATATAGACATCATCCGCACCTTTGCCGAAAAAGGAGTTATTACCGGCTAATCAGATTGTTAGACTGCTGTTGGTTGAAATTCGATTGATCCGTTTCACCGATAAAGTTATATTCGGTTTTATCTCTCCATACCTACTAACAGAACAACCATGATCAACAGACGAAAATTCATTCAACATACAGCAGCCGGAGTTGCCGGTCTGGCGTTAAGTACCAGCGCGTTTGCCAACATCATTATCCCTCAGAAAAAAAGACTTGGCGTGGCACTCGTGGGGCTGGGCTATTACAGTACAGACCTTCTGGCTCCGGCATTACAATTAACACAGCATTGCTATCTGGCGGGTCTTGTTTCCGGTACACCCGCTAAAGTTGAGAAGTGGAAAGAACAATATAAAATTGCTGACAAGAATATCTACAACTACGACACATTTGATTCGATAGCCAACAACCCGGATATCGATGTCATTTATATTGTACTTCCTCCGTCTATGCATGCAGAGTATGTTATCCGTGCGGCCAAAGCCGGAAAACATGTGTGGTGCGAAAAACCAATGGCCATGACGGTTACCGAATGCCAGAGCATGATCGATGCCTGTAATAAAAATAAAGTAAAGCTCAGCATAGGATATCGGCTGCACCATGAACCCAATACACAAAAGATCATCCAGTTCAGAAAAGACAAGACCTACGGGAAAGTATTGAAAGCAGAAGCTTCTGCCGGATACTTTGATCAGCGAACCACGCACTGGAAACAAACCAAGAGCCTGGGTGGTGGCGCCATGTACGACATGGGTGTCTACCCGTTGAATGCCGCACGATACAGTACCGGTCTTGAACCCATTGCTGTTACCGCGCGACAGTCTACTACACGGCCCGAAATTTATAAGGAAGTAGACGAAACGATGAATTTTGATCTGGAGTTTCCAGGTGGAGTAACAGCTTCCTGTGAAACCAGCTTCGGCAAGAATATGAACAGCCTGCAGGTGAGTTGTGAGAAAGGCTGGTACAACCTGATGCCCTTTCAATATTACAGCGGACTCAAAGGCACAACCAGTGATGGAATAGCGCTCAACGCAGTAATTCCAAATCAACAGGCCAAACAAATGGATGATGATGCTCTTTCTATTATAAACAAGACCAGCGTTCTTGTTCCCGGTGAAGAAGGATTAAAGGATATCCGGGTAGTGGAAGCTATCTATAAGTCCGTGCGGGAAGGCAGCCGGAAAGTAGAAATCAAATAAGACTACTGTTCTTCGCTACGCTTCAATTGGGTAGCAATGATTTCATCCAGTTGAGACTTGGTGAACCCCAGTTTCTCACCTACCATATGGATGAGCTCGAGTTCAGCTTTGGCAAATTCACCATCAACCAGAGCAAGGCTTATCATCTCTTCCAACTGGCGTTCACGGTCAGAATGATTCTGTGGAATGAGGTAAGTATACTCATCCGCCTTGTTAAGCATGACATTCAACCGATCCAATGGGATCTCACGCTCGAATGCAATTTTTGAAAGTGCAACACGCTCAACATCTTCAATTTTACCATCGGCTACACTAAGAGAAATAAGATTGCGGAAATGTTCTAAACGGGTTGGATTGAGCATAGCTTAAAAAAATTTAGGTTTAGCTGTTTAAATAATTTACCTAAAATAATCTTTTGTCATTTACTATCCAAACACCGCCCATGATAACAAGGCACCTTATCAGGGTGACTCTCTGGCTTCAATTCTCTATCTGGCCTTGAAGAAATTATTATCTTTCAGCCAATCCTCAAGTCGGGCGGGCCACGTTTTGATAGCGTTAAGTTCTGATCGTTGCCCCATATTGAAGGCATGTTTGCCTTGTGAATATAAATGCACTTCTACAGGTACCTTGGCAGCTCTGTATCGGGTTAAAAGATTAACAATGGGTCCCGCGCAACAAACATCATCATTGGCAGCAAGCATAAATGCTGGTGGAGCATCCGGTGGAACAGTCTCCGGAATACCCAGAGGACCGGGGTAAATCAGAATCTGAAAATCAGGCTTACCGTTTTCACGGTCGATCGGATCTTTTGCAGCAGGATCTCCATCACCCTTTGCATAAGCAACAAAGGCCACAACTTCACCGCCCGCTGAAAAACCCATCATACCGATCCGGTGTGGATCAAGGTTCCAGGTCTTTGCTTTACTGCGGACCAATCGCATGGCGCGATAAGCATCCTGCGGAACGTGCACATCAAGTGTATACGGTGAAAATACTTCTCGAGCCAACCGGTACTTAAGCACGAATGCCGCTACACCAAGCTTATTAAAGAAAAGCGCTGCATCCTTACCTTCAGCATCGAAAACCAACTGGCTGTGACCACCTCCCGGACAAATGACTACCGCTGTTCCATTCGCGATGTCAGCGGGCGGCAGAAAGACAGTAAGGGATGGATTATGGATATTCTTTACCCACCAGTCTTTAGCTTGTTCAGGTTCATTCCTGCGGCTTTCAAAACCGGGTGCGCCACCTTCCCACAGGGGAATAACTTCCTGCGCAAAACCAGGAACACCTGCAAAACATAACGCTATAATAGTAAGTGAGGCAAAAGCACGAATCATACAGATCGGGTTTCAGTGAAGGACCCAATATACAGATAACCCTTGAAGATCAGTCAGCCTGTTCTGCGATGGAACGGTTTCAGCAGACTCATGTTTTAGGTAGTGAAAAATAGAATACAGATCCCTTACCTATTTCACTTTCAACCCAGATCCTTCCTCCATTCTTTTCAACAAAATCCTTACATAAAATCAGGCCAAGTCCGGTGCCTTTTTCATTCGCAGTTCCTTTCGTAGTATGACGGGTATCAATACGAAAAATCTTTTCAACTACATCGGGGCTCATACCTACACCGTTATCAGCAATAGAAACGATCCACTCTTTTCCATTTGCCTTTACACCCATGCTGATCCTTCCGCCTTGCGGAGTAAACTTGATAGCATTGGATATGAGATTCCGGATCACCGTGTTGATTGAATTTTTATGTGCACTTACAGGAACACCTGTGGCAATAGCATTTACCAGTGTTATATTTTTGCTCTGTGCCTGTTGCAAGAGCAAATCCTTATTCTGTTCCAATGTGGATGCAAGATCAAATGGTTCCGGATCAAACTCAATATTACCGGTCTGTGAACGTGACCATTCCAATAAATTCTCCAGCAAGGCAAAAAGATTCTTTAATGACTTGTCCAGATCCTTTGCCAGCATTTGAATCTCTTCTTTGCTCAGGCTATCCGCATGGTTTATCAGTAATCCGGAGAAGGAGATCAGTGAATTCAATGGACCTTTCAGGTCATGGCTGATGATAGAGAAGAACTTATCCTTGGTAGCATTCAGGTTTTGCAGTTCAATATTCTGAAGATGCACCTGCTCATGTGCTGCCTTGAGAATCCGGTTAGACTTTTGTTTCAGAAAATACAGGTATAAAACCAGTATCACGATCACCACACCAAAGCCGATCAGCGCAACCAATACATTTCTGAATAACTTCTGTTCCGCAATTTCCTTTTCACGCTGAATGCGTATGGATTCAAGCCCTTCAATCTGTGCTTCGCTCCTTTCAATCACATACCGGCTTTGGGTTTCCTGGAGCTGTCTGTCGTTCCGTTCATTCTGAATGAAGTCATTGATATTGGTATAAAGCTCTTTGTACTCCAGGGCTTTTTTAAAATCACCAATCTCCTTATAACACTGGGTGAGGTAATCTGCGCTCTTACGTATTTGTTCCTGCGTCTGCAATTCGCGGCCGGCTTCCAGCGCCAGCATCAGGTTGGCTACTGCCTTCTGGAAATTCTTTTGGTGATAATATAATACTCCGATATTGTTATACGATTCGGCTACACCGCTTTTGTCCTTTAACGACTGCCGGATCTCCAGGGCAGCTACGTGGTTCGCCAGAGCCCGTTCATCATTCTTCATCAACCGGTATAGTTCACCGATATCGTTTAAAGAGACTGCTTCATTTCTCCTATCCTTTTCAGCCCTGCGTATAGTAAGTGCATCACGGTGGCGTATCAAGGCTTCGGTATAATCACCTTGTGAACTGTAAAGATGCGCCTGATTGAAGAGTGCTTCTGCTTCTACGGGCGGGTCATCCATTTCATCTCCCAACCCCAGCACCAATTCATAAAAGTCAAAGGCTTCCTCTCTCCTGCCCATGGTAACATAGGTCTTTCCCAGTTTGTTAAGGATGCGTGCACGAAGTTTTGTGTTAGCCTGTACACCTTTAAGCTCAAGTGCCTGTTCCAGAAACTGAGAACTTTTTTCATAGTCACCTACAATTTCAAACACCTGTGCAATGCCCATGTAGGTAAAAGCCTTTTGCTCATACATGTTCAGTGAATCTTCAATGGCTAAGGCACGGATAAAAAAATCCATGGCTTTCTCGTTGTCATGAACCCGGGTCAGGTTCAGAAGCCCCAATTCGTTTAATGTTCGTACAACCACGGGCATGTCCTGAATTTCAAAAGATTCTTCCAGTCTTGCCGCAGCTATGGCCAGTGACTTTTCAGCCAGGGGGTGTCCACCTTCCTGAAAGAAGCTTTCATACCAGGCAATATCCGAATGGATGTCTTGGCTGTAGGATTTGAAAAAAGTTATCAACAAAAAGACAAGTCCTGAAAAACGCCTGACGTTCATTGACAGCATCAAAAATTTTATCAAAAATGTAAAAAACTAACAGGATAGTTAGCGGAAGTTCGCTTTAAATCTTACACTTGCGCTCACAATTTATTCTGGTCAATTTTTTTATTTGCATAAATTCCTCACGGTGTGAAAATAGTTATCCTGGATGATGAGTCGTTGGATTTGTTTGTAGCTAAGAAGCTGTTAGGTCTTGAATTTCAGGCAGAAGGATTCACTACCATTCCGGAATTCATAGCATGGGCAAAAGATAACCACTTTGATGTTGCCCTGATCGATTACTACCTGACACCAACCGTTCTGGCCCCGGATGTCCTGAAAGAATTGCACACGGTAAAGCGTGATAAGTTCAAAGCATTTGTTCTGTCAAACTATGTTGACGACAACCAGGTGAAGCAACTCAAGGCTGTAGGATTTGACGGTGTCATTTACAAGCCTCTTACGCTGGAGAACTTCAAGCAACAGATCAATCATCATTGAACATATCTTTATCTGATATGAAGAGTTACTTGAAGTAAATGCGAAGCTTTAACCTGGAGCATTAAACTTCAATGCATCATACTGTTCAGGTTAGGTATCTGAACAATGAATTCTGTTCCTTTTGTATATTCGGAATGTACCTGAATGGTTCCCCCGATTTTTTGAACGGCCTCTTTTACTATATAAAGTCCAAGGCCAGACCCCGTGCCTCTTCCGGAAGCCCTGAAGAACATATCAAATATTTTGGATAAAGCATCCGAAGGTATTCCCTCACCATTATCCCGGACACGAATCACTGCCTGGGTATTGCTGGTGGTTACGCTGACTTCAAGAAAAGGATCTTCTTTACGGATATCAGCATACTTAACTGCATTGGAGATCAGGTTATTGAAAATAATATCGAGCCGGGTTGGAGCGGAATAAAAATCTACGTCCTGTTTAACTGAAATTACCCTGCGGATTCGATTCACATTATCCATGAACTGAAGTTGTTCTACCGTGGAATAGATGAGACTTTCAAAGTTGATCCGTTCAGGTTGAACCGCCAGTCGGGTATTCCGGGAATGATCGACAATGTCTTTGATGAAACGATCCAGCCGAAGCAGGCTTTTCTTCTGCATATCCAGTAACTGCGACATGTTGGTCATATCTTTTTCGAGTCTGGCTACTTCAATCAGGCCCAGCAGGGAGGCAATTGGAGCGCGTAAGTCATGGGAAGCACTATATACAAAACGATCCAGTTCGGCATTGATCTTAATAAGCTCTTCATTACGGTCGAGTAATGCCTGTTGTGTGGCCTTGCGTTCTGTGATATCACTTTCTACCGCTATGAACTGAATGGTTCTGCCATTATTATCACGGATCGGTTGCACTTCAATGGATACCCAGTATGGCTCTCCGGACTTGGTGTAATTGATGATCTCTACATCTTTAAATCCCATACCTGCACGAATCTTATCATGCATAAAATCTGATGCTGCCTGATCGGTTTGCGGGCCGCGCAAAAAACTTCCGGGCTTTTTACCTTTAACTTCTTCCAGTGTATATCCCGTTATCCGGGTAAAGGCCGGATTAACCCATTCAATCAATCCTTCACTGTCCGCTAACACCACCATGTTCGTGGTTGTATTGGCAACCATTGCCAGCCTTCTGTTTTCTTCTTCTGCACGTTTGCGTTCACTGACATCACGCACCATGGCCTGAATAAATACTTCGTCATCCAGATCAAGCCGGTTAAGCGAAACCTCCGCGTCAAAGGGAGTACCATCGTAGCGAATGTGACTCCATTCGAAGAACTGGGGATTCCCACTCAAAACAGCATTGATCTTTTCCATAGCCGCTTCTTCAGAGGTGCGACCATCCGGTTGAAACTCCGGTGAATACCGATACGGTGTTTGCCCTACGATTTGTTCACGCGTGCATTGAAAAATGCGCAGGGTCGCCTCATTACAATCAATGAATGTTTTATTGTCCATCGTAAAGATGGCATCACTCGCAGAATTGAATAACGTGCGTAACCGAAACTCACTTTTGCGGAGAACCTCTTCGGTAAGTTTACTTTCACTTATATCGATCGATACACCAATGACGCGGGATATTTTTCCAGTGTCATCAGAGAGTGGTGAATAGCTGTTGGCAAAGGTATGGCCATCAACACGAATTTCGTGTGTTACAAATTCCCCCTGAAAAGCACGCCTGATGTTCTCTGTAGCTTCACTGTTTTTCTCAGTCATCGAAAAAAGGGACTGATTGGCATTTTCGGATTGTAAACCCAGGCGTACAAAATCAAAGTCTCCGGAAAATTTTACCATTCCTGATTGATCAATCAGGAATGTGACAACAGCCTCCTGTACAATTACCTTTTGCATATTAGCATCTTAACCGGAAAACGGCATATACGGAAATGAGATGAACGTGTTTTAAGAATTAACGCTGACTTTCCGGCCTAAACTAAAAGTAACCAAAAAAAGCAGCTTTTGCCTGCATTTACTATTTTTATGACGGACCCTAATCATTCCATCATGATCCATGCGAAAGCACTAAAGAATAATCCAAACCTTTTCGTTTTCCTGCCTATATTTTATACAGTATGGTCTGATGCCGTACTCACCCCGAGCGAAGTAGCAACCCTGCAGGGAATGATCCGAAGCCAGGATTGGATAACGGAAAGTGAAAAAGATTTCCTGCTTGAGCACCTTAACCCATCCGCTCCTCCGTCCCCAGATGATTTTAAGGAATGGCTCACCGAAATTCGAAAAGTTGTAAATCCGGCAGCTTCTGAAAAGCAAAGCCTGGTTGATATCGGGATCCGGTTGGCGCAATCGCATGACGGAGGAACAATGACGGATACATTGAAGCGTGCGCAGAAGTCATTGCAGCCGCTGGAAGATTCACTTGGGCTGATCAGCAGTGAGGCATTATATCATTTCTATCCCGAAAGCCGGAAAACCATTACACAACAACACGGCACACAGGTCACTTTTGATGTTGGGGCACTCGCCAGTATTCTGGAAGGAGATCAGGCTGCAGTGATCCGAAAAGTAAAAACACTCCTCTCCGATCCGGCTTTCAGGTATATCGATACGGATAACTTATCCGAATACCGTGAAAAGGTATTGCAATGGTGCAGGCTGCTGGCTGCGCAAGGCTATGGCGCGATGGCTTATCCTAAGGAATATGGCGGTGGAAACGACATGGCCGCATACTTCACCATAATGGAAACCCTGAGCTATCATGATCTTAGCCTGGTCATCAAGTTTGGTGTTCAGTTCGGATTGTTTGGCATGAGTATCTATTTCCTGGGCACCGAAAAACATCATCGGAAATACCTGAAAGACGTTGGTTCGCTTGAACTCCCCGGATGCTTTGCCATGACCGAAACAGGCCATGGGTCAAACGTTAGAGGAATTGAAACTACAGCAACGTATGACCATCCGTCACGGTCGTTCATTATTCATACACCAGTGGCCCAGGCTCAAAAAGAATACATTGGCAATGCTGCTGTTCATGGTCAAATGGCAACTGTGTTTGCCAAGCTTATTATTGACGGAAAAGATTATGGTGTAAGTGCTTTTCTTGTCCCCCTCCGTGATAAAAAAGGGAACACATTGCCCGGAATTACCATTGAAGATTGCGGAAGAAAGATGGGATTGAATGGGGTTGATAATGGAAAGATCATTTTCAATCAGGTAAAAGTACCGTATGATAACATGCTGGATCGCTTCGCGAAAGTTACGGAGCAGGGTACGTTTGAAAGTCCGATAGCGAGTGACAACAGAAGGTTCTTTACTATGCTGGGTACGTTGGTAGGTGGACGTATCGGGATTCCGCGGTCAGGACTCAGTGCTTCAAAGTCTGGGTTAACCATAGCCATTCGCTATGGTGATCAGCGAAAACAATTTGGTCCGGAAGGAGCCTCTGAGGTTCCGATCCTGAATTACAGGACACACCAAAGGCGGCTCATGCCGCTACTGGCAAATACCTATGCCCTTCATTTTTCACTGCAGCATCTCACCAATCGCTTTCTTGCACGGACAGAAGAACAGATGCAGGAAATTGAAGCGCTTGCTGCAGGACTTAAAGCCTTTGCTACCTGGAACACTACTGCCACCTTACAGGAATGCCGAGAATGCTGTGGTGGAAAGGGATACCTGGCGGAAAACAGAATTGATGCACTCAAGAACGATTCAGAAATCTATACCACCTTTGAAGGTGATAATACCGTTTTGCTTCAGCTCGTAGCCAAGAGCAGGCTTACTGAATTCAGGCAGGAATTCAGCAATATGAATGTTTTCGGAATTCTGAACTATGTAGCGGATCAGGCCAAGACTTCCCTTACAGAAATGAACCCATTGATCGTACGCAATACCGATGACGAACATCTGATGAATCCGGAATTCCACCTGAATGCTTTTAAGTATCGCGAACGCGATATCCTTACCTCTGCAGCCAAGCGCCTCAAGCGGCATATCGATAGCGGCATGGACTCATTTGATGCATTCAATGTGGTTCAACATCATCTCGTTGAAGTAGGGCTGGCCTACATTCACCGGATCATTCTGGAGCAATTTCAAAAACAAGTTGAACAGACGAAGGATGCTGGCTGTCAGTCTATCCTCAGAAAGCTGTGCCAGCTATTTGCCTTATATCAGATTGATATCCACAAAGGGTGGTATCTTGAAAATGGATATATGGAAGGCGTTAAAACCAAGGCCATACGTAAACTTGTCAATCAGCTTTGCTGGGAGATCCGGCAGGAAGCGGTTCCGCTTGTTAATGCCTTCCGGATTCCGGACAGCTGCCTCTCTGCTCCGATCGCCTTATCAAATCGTTAATCGTAAAATACGTTATGATTCAAACCATTCTTGAACTGCCTTATGCCACGGTTGTTTTCGATAAAGAAAAGCAACTGGGTAAAATTACCTGGCATGGAACACCCAAAGGAGATGAATATCAGAAACCTTTTATGGCATTGATTAATCTGGCCAAACAGGGCCAAGTGGTAACCCGTTTTCTATCCGACATACGTAAGCAAGGGGTGGTGTCACCGGATAACCGGAAATGGTTTGAGAAAGAAATGGTACCTGCTGCCATTGCCAACGGACTGAAACGCGCGGTGGTACTTACCGATGGCAATGCCTTTAAAATGTATTACATCAATCTTATTTTGAGCGCGGTCAACAAGTTCAATATGCCTTTCAAAATTCTGAATGATGAAGTTAAGGCTATGGAGTTTTTAATGTCTGACTCCTGAATCTCCCGTCATTTATTCTTTCCGTTATTAGTGAAGATTCGATTCTTAGTAATCTGTGCGTCAGACTTATGGTCGGAATGACTATCATTTGTGAAAAAGTGTGAAAATCTTGCATGGTTTATGGTGTGCATCAACGTACATCGGTATTGGAGATATCACATTGTCTTGAACCTTAGTGGACAACAAAGACGCCCGGCCGCATAGGCCTGAAGATGCTCAGGAAAGTCTTCATACTGCATTAGTGAAATCGTATTCGTATCTCGTCAAAAGACGTTAAAAAGTTTGATAATTCATTCAGATCATTACCCAGTATTGGGTAAGGCCAGGAGTTTTGTTGCATACACCATTCATACATTTTTGATTGCTTTCATTTCAATTTCTTACATGGCGTTAAAGGTGGACACCCAAAAAATCCGGTAGAAGATTATGGGGCATTATTGATAGCTTTAATTAACTAAACCTTGATCCGAATATGGTTGTATTCAATCCTTTAATCTTACAGAACTGGAAACTAAGCGGCTACAAGTTTATCTATGTATTGCCGCGAAACAAGTACGGTGTATTGCGGCCCCTTGCTGAAGACCGGTCGGTGAAGAAAGGTTACACTATCGAAATTGGTGAACTGCCTCTTCTTCAGATTTCAGACAATTATTTTTTTACCAAAGAAAAAGATGCGCTGCATCGTACAACCGTTTCACGGTTCTGACTTTTCGCAGCTGAAGAATTGACTTCTTCGTGGCTGTCTTCTGTTTATCAGAAAACATATCAGGTAATTCAGTAACTTCATCATTCAAATATGAATAATGAAAAAACTGGTTTTTAAAACGCTGGCCAGACTGAACAAGCTGATACTTCCCCGGTATAGTAAGCGGGACATCACTAAGCTTTCCAAGCCTGCCAGGGCTATAGTTGCCTATCGGTACTGGGTTACTATTAATGCCTTGGATTAAACTTCACTGTAAAAAGGCATAAAAAAAAAGAGGCGCCTTTCGACACCTCTTTCCTTTTGAAAAGTTGCAATCCTTAGTTATCGACTAATCGTACATTAACTGCATTTAAACCTTTCTTACCTTCTTTCAATTCGAAAGTAACCTGGTCGTTCTCACGGATACTGTCTACAAGCAATCCAGAAATGTGAACAAAGTGGTCCTGTCCGGTTGCTGTCTCTTTAATGAAGCCAAATCCTTTGGTTTCATTGAAGAATTTTACTACGCCTTCTTTCATAAATTAATTAATAAAGGGCCAAAGGTAGGGATAAAATCTGAGTTCAACTATTCACAGGTGGAAGGTAATTCAGATCATAAGATCAGGGCGTAAGCGTATAAAAACGGGTTCCCTGAACATTTTATCCGGAGTTAACTTTGAGTAGCTGATTTCAGCAACAATTTCAGGGTTCAGCCATACGGACACCTTCTCATCGATCAGCGTTCCGGTCACTTTTGGCTTTTTAACCGTTTTAACAGCCTTGATTACCTTAGATATCTCTTTCATCGTAGTGTCATCAAACCCGGTTCCCACTTTGCCACGATAGTGATATTCATCCCCGATTTTCTGGGCAATATGCAAGGCACCAAAAGTTTGTGACCTGTCACCCTTGCCGTAGGTGTAGCCAATCACACAACATTCTGTAGACTGCCTGACCTTGATTTTAAGCCAGGAATCCGAACGCCTCCCCGGAAGGTATTTGCTCCCTTTTTGTTTGGCAATAATACCCTCCAGTGAATGTACTTTAGCGGCTTCAAATAAGGCATTTCCATCGGTAACAAACTCGCTCAACCGGTAAGGTGTATCCGAACGAATGGCATCCTTTACCCACTCCTTTCGCTTTAACAGCGGCTCGTTGATGAGTGATCTTCCATCCAGGTAAAGACAGTCAAAAATATAGCACACCACCGGATTACTTCGCTGAAGTTTCTGGATGGTTGTGTCACCAGTGCTCATCAGCCGGTTGATCACACGCTTAAATACAGGCTTGCCATGTTCATCCAGGCACACAATCTCAGCATCAAACAAACCACAGGTGGCACGAAAAGCTTTTTCGGAATGCAACTCCGGAAATTGTTTTGTTACGTCATTCTGATTCCGGCTGTGAATAGTCACTTTACCATCCTCCAGTGAAATCAGTGCCCGGATTCCATCCCATTTTACCTCATAAATAAAATCGTCTCCTGCTGGCGGAACCGGTGCCGTTTCCGAAAGCATTGGCTCGATGTTCGTTTTCAGATAATTTACCTGAGGTTCATCCACTCGTTCCAGTAACCATTCTTTTTGTTTGATCTTATAGATCCGGTATTCCCCGTTTACTTCCTTACTATTCAACCGAAAGTAAAACCCATCCTTTTTGTCTTTTGTGATCTGGTATTTTCCCAACGCATAGATCCACATCTCTCCTGCACCATATTGCCCTTTAGGAATTTTACCATCGAATGTGAGATATTCCATTGGGTGGTCTTCGGTCTGAACGGCCAATCTTTTTACACCCGGATGTGGTGGCAAACCACGGGGTACCGCCCATGACTTAAGAACACCATCCTGTTCCAGTCGCAAATCATAATGAAGATGTGAAGCGTGATGACGGTGTACTACAAAATTATTTCCACTGCTATCAATTACGCGTGCTCCTGGTTCCGGTGTTTTATCAAAGTCACGTTTCTTCTCATAGGCTGCCAATTGTTCCGGTGTTTTGTGCTTCGCATTAGGGCCCAACTTTTTGCTCTTTGCCGGTTTCTTGCTTCGGTGTGTGTGTATCTCAACCGCGTAAGCATCAATTCCCTCCCACGCATCACCATCTTTCGTTACTTTGTCCAATACCGTATTGATATTAAACTCCAACGGGTTTTCAAGTTCACGCAATTCATCCCAGGAGAGCGGCATCGAAACGGGCGCGCCATTTCGTCCACGGATACTGTAGGGTGATACAATACTTTGTCCTGAACGTATTCTGAAAATATCCACCAGGACTCTCCCCTTGCGTGCATCCTTTTTTATCTGAAGGGTGACTTCGTTAGGACGTTCATCAACAAAAGGTTTCGCGATGTCCTGTGCGGCTTCAAACACGGTATGAAAATCCCATTTAGGTTCAATGGGACAACAAATGTGAATACCTTTTCCTCCCGTTGTTTTCACAAAGGGTGTATATCCCAACGCCTCCGTCTTCTCTTTCAAGTCAAGCGCTATCGGGATGAGTTTCTTAAACGTATACCCCTCAGGAGGATCAAGATCAAAGACCATGTAATCCGGAAAATCATAGTTTGGCTTCCGGCTATGCAACTGATGAAGCTCAAGCGAAGCCAGGTTTGCCAACCACACCAAGGAAGCTGGTTCGGTAGCAAGAATGTAATCTTTCTTTTCTTTGCCTAACGTTACAAATTCGATCCAGTCAGGTGCCCATTCAGGACGGTTCTTCTGATAAAAGCTTTCTCCGTTTATTCCATCCGGGAACCGGATGAGTGTTAATGCCCTCCCTTTGATGTGCTGAAGAAGTGTCGGTGCAATTTTGAGATAGTATTCAATTACCTCAGCCTTTAAAATATGATCATCAGGAAAAAGAACTTTCTCCAGGTTTGATAACTCAACCTTTCGTTTGCCGATCGTAGCCCATTGTGATTTTTTTGCCATGCACGTGCAACGTCATGTACTCGACTCACTTCTAATGCCTGCAGACAGGTTACTAAAAGTCATTTGTATAAATCATTCATGATCTTCAATAACATCCGCTTTACGCTTGTTACTCAGGAAGATCATCCCGATAATAAAAGTAATCGCGGCAACCCATATCGGATACCACAATCCGGCAAGCGGATCGCCAGCAGGATTAGCCTCAGTCTTGCTGGATAAAAACAAACTGGTAGCCAGTAAAGGTGTCAGTCCCCCGAAAATTCCATTACCAATATGGTAGGGTAAAGACATGGATGTGTAACGGATCCGGGTTGGAAACAATTCAACCAGGAAAGCTGCAATGGGGCCATAAACCATAGTTACCAATACAACCTGAATCAGTACAAGTCCAATCATGGAATAATAACCGTCATCTGCCAGAATAACTTCCCGCTTCGTTTCATTCGTCACGCCTTTTGCACTTTTCTTTTCGGTAAGGGTTTCAATAACTTTCGTATCATCAGAAAATACATGATTAACCTTTCGCACGGTTATGGAATCACCGGATTCAGATACAGCATGTGAGGTGGTAATACTTTTCTGGTCTGCTAATTCTGTCTTAATTGATATATCCGCCAGGTCATACATTTTTTTGTAGATCGGTCTGTATAAAAAAACAGCGAGGATCAACGCGGCCATCATGATCATTTTTCTTCCGATCTTATCAGACAACCAACCAAAATAAATAAAGAGCGGTGTACCAATAAGAAGTGCTATGGCAATGATATTCCGGGTCTGAACAAATTCGACATTCAGAGTAGTTTCAATAAACGTCATTGCATAAAACTGACCGGTGTACCACACTACACCTTGTCCAGCGGCAGCTCCAAACAGAGCAATCAGTACGAGTTTCAGATTTTCTTTTTTTCCAAAACTTTCCTTAATGGGATTCTTCGAAATCTTTCCTTCTGCTTTGATCTTTGCAAAAAGTGGTGACTCATGCATCCGAAGCCGGATAAAAACTGAAACTGCTACCAGTAAGGCAGACAGTAAAAAAGGAATTCTCCATCCCCAGTCATTAAATTGCTCGGGCGTTATGTTCTGCCGTACAGCGAGTATCACTCCGATAGAAACGAAAAGTCCCAGCGTTGCCGTTGTCTGAATAAAGCTGGTGTAAAAACCACGTTGAGCAGCGGGTGCATGCTCAGCTACATAGGTGGCAGCACCACCATATTCGCCACCCAATGCGAGGCCTTGCAAGAGTCTTAGTATGAGTACCAGGATGGGTGCTACTATTCCAATGCTTTGATAACCCGGAACCAATCCGATAGCAAAGGTAGAACCACCCATAAGTATCAGCGTGACCAGAAACGTATACTTCCTGCCTACAATATCTCCAAGTCTTCCAAACACAATAGCACCAAAGGGCCTTACAATAAATCCGGCAGCAAATGTGGCGAGCGTAGAAAGAAAGGCTGCTGTTGGATTTGACTGTGGAAAAAATTGTTCTGAAAGGATCATTGCCAGACTTCCGAAAATATAGAAGTCATACCATTCGATCAGGGTGCCTACGGAGGATGCGGTGATAACAAACCAAAGTGTTTTCTTTTGTTCTTTGGTTACGACTGTTCCATTCATGAGTCAGGGTATACTAGAGCGTTAAAGATGAATTGAAATATAGATAGAAATCAGAATGTAACAATCGTAAGGCTGGTGCACCTACCTTGAAAATGTTTCGACCGGATATAATCGTTTATAAAACAAAAAAGGGTTGACGTTGGCCAACCCTTCTCTGTTTCTTACGGTAATGTTATTCAATACCGAGCTCCTTGTAACGCTTCTCCAGGCGCTTCAATTGCTCCTGGTTATCAAGATCGCCATAGATTGTATACAAACCATCCAGTACATCCTGGCTGTCTGGCTTGATTTTCTCCAACTTTTGCCAGTATGGTAACGCTATCTTCAGCTTTTCAAGGTACTTGGAGTCCAATTCAAGTCTCTTTTTCTTGTCGGCTGCAGAAATACCCAGCGCGTTCATTTCGTCTTTAATGACTTTCGCATCGAAATAGTATATGCGGGCGAGTGCAAGCGATGCCTCATAGTGATTTGGGTCAATGCGAACAGCATCTTCAAAGTTCTTTTTAGCGTCAGCTTCCTTCTTTAACTCTGTATTCAAAACGCCCAGCAGGTAATGTCCCTGTGCGTCATTCGGATTGGCTTTCAGGTCGGAAGCCAGGAGAGTGGCAGCATCATCGTATTTCTTCAGCTGGATCAAAGAGTTAAGCTCAATAGCCTTCATGTCCTTGTGACCAGGCAATATTTTCAATACATCACGGGCAGCTACAAGAGATTCTTCATACGTCTGATCTTCATACGCAATAAGCGCTGGCATTGTCAGGGCTTGTTGCTCCCTTCCACCCTGCTTCGCGTATTGTGTAAGGTAGTCAATTGATTTTTTACGTTCTTCCGCATTGTACGCGGAATAACCTGCATATAAATAAAATGTAGTGTCAGGCTTAAACGCAATACCTTTTTCGAATTGAACAAGAGCACCTTTGTAGTCTTCTTCGCCAAATAATTTTCCACCTTTTACCAGATAACGGTTAGCGATATCGGTTATCGCCTGGTCAAATGCCAAGGGTAACGGAGAAGCACTTGTGGTAACAAAATAAGATGATGTTTTACCACCTGAAATTTCGCGTGCCTTCTGAAATGAAGCTGCTGAAACAGCCGTCAGATCTTCCGTTGATTTATACGATGCCGTAGTGTCCAAAGCACCGTATATAACGCCTCTGTAAAACCAGGTCTTACCATCATTCATGGTTTTCTCATAGGTTGTAGCTGCATCAATGGTAGATTTGGCTTCATCAAATTTTCCTGATGTCAGCGCGGTCATGGCCTTGTTGATATTCGGCTTGACTTCCTTTTGAGCCGATAGAATCCCGGGAACCAGGAGAAACAAAACGATTACTATTTTTTTCATCATCTGAAATGTTAAGTAGAGTATAAAAGTTTTAGGTGTTTTCTGTGTTGTCGGTGCTGTCAGTATTGTTGTTCTTTTCTTCACTTTCGTTCTTCTCTTCAACGATCTGCTGAATCTTTTCTACAGATGAAATCCGGTCATCATCATTCAGTTTAATGAGGCGGACACCCTGTGTAGCACGTCCCATAACCCGCAATTCGCCTACCTTGATGCGAATGGTGATGCCTGAACGGTTGATGATCATCAGTTCATCTTCATCGAATACTTCCTTGATGGCAACAAGCTTGCCAGTTTTATCCGTGATATTGATCGTCTTAACGCCTTTGCCACCACGTTTGGTGATGCGGTAATCATCAATGGATGATCGTTTTCCATAACCGTTTTCTGACACTACCAGCAGGTTTGCATCCTGACCGGTGATGCAGACCATGCCAACCACTTTGTCTTCATCCGACTCGAGGGTTACACCTCTCACACCAGCCGCTGTTCTTCCCATCGGGCGAACATCTGACTCGTGGAAGTGAACGGCTTTACCTTCACTCTTCGCAATGATAATATGATTGTTTCCATTGGTCATGGATGCATTCAAAAGCCGGTCACCATCGTGGATCGTAATGGCATTGATACCACCCTGTCTGGGTCTTGAGTAAGCTTCAAGGGAAGTTTTCTTGATAACACCTTTTTCAGTACAGAGAATTACATAGTTATTATTAATGTAATTTTCGTCTGTCAGGTTTTTGATATTGATGATGGCACGCGCTGTATCTCCGGGTTCAATGTTGATCAGATTCTGAATAGCCCGTCCTTTGGATACTTTATTTCCTTCCGGAATTTCATATGCTTTCTTCCAATATACTTTACCCTGATCGGTGAAGATCAACAGGTAATTGTGCGCCTGCGCAATGAACAAGTGCTCAGTAAAATCATCGTCCTTGGTGGTTACCCCTTTGGATCCAATTCCTCCCCTGCCTTGTGTGCGGTATTCTGAAAGTGATGTTCGTTTAATATATCCCTGATTCGAAATGGTGATCACCATTTCTTCATTTGGAATCAAGGCTTCAACGGTAATGTCATCATCACTATGAACAACTTCAGTTCTTCGCTTATCACCGTACCGTTCCTTCATTTCCAGCAGCTCATCTTTAATGATCTGCATCCGGATAGGTTCATTGGCCAGAATCTCATTGAGTCTGTCAATTAAAGCCTTAACCTCGGCATACTCCTGCTGAATCTTGTCGCGCTCAAGTCCGGTGAGGCGCTGAAGGCGCATATCGAGAATGGCTTTAGCCTGAATTTCGGATAATCCGAAACGGGTCATCAAACCGTCCTTTGCCGTTTCAGGGTCTTTTGAGTTCCGGATCAGGGAAATGACCTCATCCAGGTTGTCAAGTGCGATAAGGTATCCTTCCAGGATATGAGCTCTGCGTTCAGCTTCAGCCAACTCGAACTTGGTTCTCCGGATGATTACCTCATGCCTGTGTTCAACGAAGTATTTGATCAGGTCCTTCAGGTTCAATGTCATCGGGCGGCCTTTAACCAGCGCCACGTTGTTCACACCAAAGGATGATTGTAATTGCGTGTACTTAAAGAGATTGTTTAATACAATATTCGGGATAGCTTCACGCTTGAGGTCATATACAATCCGGTATCCGTCACGGTCAGATTCATCCCGGATATCCGAGATACCTTCAATTTTCTTTTCATTGATGAGTGCAGCGGTCTTCTCGATCATCATGGCTTTGTTGACCATGTAGGGAACCTCGGTTACGATGATCTGATCTTTCCCGGTTGACGAGGTTACAATCTCGGCTTTTGCACGCATTACCACCCGTCCCCGGCCTGTCAGGTAAGCCTCCTGAACTCCCGAGTGACCATAGATTAACCCACCTGTGGGGAAATCAGGAGCTGTTACGAATTTCATCAGCTCGGCTATGGTAATATCATTATTGTCGATATAGGCAATCGTACCATCCACAACCTCACCCAGGTTATGAGGCGCCATATTGGTGGCCATGCCTACCGCAATACCGGATGATCCATTAACCAAAAGGTTAGGCAGCTTGGCGGGGAGTACACTTGGTTCAGTGAGGGAATCGTCAAAGTTAGGTTGAAAATCAACCGTGTCTTTATTGATATCTGCCAGCATCTCTTCTGCAATCCTGCGAAGTCTGGCTTCGGTATAACGCATGGCAGCTGGTGAGTCTCCATCAATGGACCCAAAGTTTCCCTGACCATCCACAAGGGTATAACGCAAAGACCAGTCCTGTGCCATCCGCACCATGGTATCATAAACAGAAGCATCTCCATGGGGGTGATACTTACCCAGAACCTCCCCTACAATACGGGCTGATTTTTTATATGGCTTGTTGTAATTAACGCCCAGTTCAAGCATTCCATAAAGCACCCTGCGGTGAACCGGTTTCAACCCATCCCGTACATCGGGCAGGGCGCGTGAAATAATGACCGACATCGAATAATCGATGTACGCCCCACGCATTTCGTCTTCAATATTGATCGGGATTATACTTTGCCTGCCAGGTGTCTGGCCACCGGTTTCTTCTGCCATTTAGAATTCAATTTTTACGCTTATAAAAGCACTTTTAAAGCCTCGCAAGATAGTAAAAAACGTCAATGGAAGAAGCTGTATTGAAATAGTTTCCAACCCGAATTTCAAGTCATTTGACCAATGGAAAAATGAAATATTTTAGCACCGGAAACTGACTGAAAAATGAGATACATAATCGCTCCACCCAAAGAATTCAAGGGAATCGTTTTTGTATCCAACCCTTAATCACCGTATATTAAAATACATGAATCTAAAGGCCACCATGGCAATAAAACGAATAGCCGAAATCGGATTTTTAATCACACTTTGTCTTACGCTTTTACCAGGCTATCTAAGTGCGCAGATTAACCCCGCCACCTTTAAATTCCAGCATCTCAACAAGGAACTTAACAACAACCAGGTATTCTCTATCTGCGAAGACCGCTACGGGTATTTATGGATCGGAACGCTCAGCGGATTACACCGTTATGACGGTGAAGATTTTGAGGTCTACTTTACTTCCAATGATACTGCCTCTATACAAGAGAACCGGATAGAGACAATTTTAGAAGACACGAAAGGGAATTTATGGATCGGTACCTATGATGGTATATGCCGTTTCAACCGGGATCAGAATAACTTTATTCGCTATAAAACAGAAAGTGATTTAACCAATCCACTCGATCCGAATACAAATCGCATCCGAGAAATTGTTGAAGACGACAATGGCAGAATATGGGTAGCCAGTCAGCGCAACGGCTTGTTTTATTTTGATGAAAACCAGCAAACGTTTGTGCCATTCTCGAAAAAAGGAGATGACCTGATCAAAACCACTCACCTCTCAGCGCTTTGCAAAGGACGAAACAATGTACTCTGGGTTGGCACTGTTGAAAATGGTCTGATCAAACTGGATGTTACCAATCACAAAGCTTCGCACTACAGACCTGATCCAAACGATCCGGAGAGCCTTGCGGATCGTGACGTTTCGTCCATTGTGATTGATAAGGATAATGTCCTCTGGATAGGTCTGAGCTTTTTTGGCGTTGACCGTTTAGTGGAACAGGATCAGAAGATGATATTCAAACATTATCGCTACGATAAAAACAATCCTGCAACGTTAGCCAACGATTTCATCAAAGCCTTATATGTTGATAAATCCAACCGCCTTTGGTCGTGTAATGAAAATGGAGGGATGAATTTATATGATCCTGGCATCGATAATTTCATACGGTTCAAACCCGATCCGCTGAATCGTTTTGGTGTGTACAGCACCTCCTATTGGTGCGCTTCAGAAGATACACAAGGGCGATTGTGGCTTGGCAGTTCTCTCGATGGCATTGACGTTTGGGATAAGTACCTTCTGAAGTTTAATCTCCATCAAAAGTCTACCGGAGGATTGACCAACAATATCGTAAGGGCATTCTTCGAAGACCGTGATGGAAACCTCTGGCTGGCAACCGATGGCGGAGGATTGAATTTTCTGGATCGTGAAAGTGAAAAGTTTAGTGTATTCCAACATGATCCTGCAAATCAGAAAACCATCCGATCCAATTCCGTATTGGCCATCTGTGAAGACAACGATGGCCTCCTTTGGATCGGTACCTGGCAGGGAGGTATCAACCTCCTGGATCGTAAGAAAAAAACATTTACCAGTTTTGAACCTGATAATGCGAATCTTCGAAGTGTATTCAACATTGTAAAAGACAAGGAGGGAAACCTTTGGATCTGCACGTATGATGGTGGTGTCAGCCTCTTTAACTGGAAGACTAAAACCCTGAGAACCTATCGCAATGAGCCCAATAATGCGCAAAGTCTTAGCAACAACATTGTACCCGTTATTTTAGAAGATACGGAAGGCAATATCTGGTTCGGGACTGAAGACAGCGGCCTTAATTTGCTGAAGCGCGCAGAAATTCAACAAGGTATATTCCAACGCTTTTTACCGGATCCCCAGGATTCGGCCAGTCTTCCTGCTAAACTTGTTAATCACATATTTGAAGACAGCCGGAAAAATATATGGCTGGCAACAGGTGGAGGATTATCCCGGTATATTCCGGAGAGCGGAACATTTAAAACATACACGAGCCGGCATGGGCTACCTACCGATCATGTTAAATCTATCGCTGAAGATAATCATGGTCACCTCTGGCTCGGCACGGTAAAAGGCATAACGAAATTCGATCCGCTTGCCGGAATCGCCATAAGCAATTACGATAGCAAAGATGGTCTGCAACGCGGGGAGTTCTCCCGATACAGTGTTTATAAGACCCGCAAAGGTGAACTTCTCTTTGGCGGATCGAATGGTTATAACAGTTTTATTCCCGATAGTGTCCAGAACAATCCATTTGCCCCGAAGATCTACCTTACCGGACTCAAAATTTTTAATAAGCCGATATCAAGTAATGATACTGATTCTGTGCTCCCCAGGCATATTATGGAACTTGATGCGATCACGCTGTCTCACGAACATTCTGTATTTACACTCGACTTTATCGCCATCAATTTTACCCATGCGGAAAAGAATCAGTATGCTTACCGGCTTGAAGGTCTGGAAAAAGACTGGAACTATGTTGGCAACCAGCATTCGGCTACGTATACCAATCTGGATCCGGGAGAATACTTTTTTCATGTGAAAGCTTCAAACAACGATGGTGTATGGAATGAAGAAGGACGGATCATCCGCATCGTGATTACACCTCCCTACTGGAAAACGTGGTGGTTCAAGGCCATTATTGCTATCGTTATACTTGTGGGAATATACCTGGTGGTTTATCTCCGGATAACAAGACTCCGAAAAAAGAATACCGAACTGGAAACCAAGGTAAATGAACGAACTGCACAACTCAAAGAACTGGTAAAAGAACTTCAGCAAAAACAGGATGAAATTGAGACCACGAATGAAGAATTAACTTCAACGATGGAAGATTTGTTTGTGCAGAAGAACCACGTGGAGCTTGTTAATAACAAACTAAAGCAAACACATGAAGAGTTGGTAAAAACCAATAATGAACTGGACGAACGGGTTCAGGAACGTACCACCAAGCTGGTAAAAGCCAACCAGGAGCTTGATCGATTTGTATACAGCGCATCACACGATCTGAGTGCACCGTTGAAATCGATACTAGGTCTGATACAACTGACCAAGATTGAAAATAAAAGCAACGAACTTCAGTTTCATCTCGATCACATGCAAAAAAGTGTAATGAAGCTGGAGGGCGTTATTAAAAGCCTTACCCAGTTCTCCCGGAACATGGGGCACAAAATCATGCACCAGGAATTTAAGTTCGGTGAACTCGTGGATGAGGTTCTGGATGAATTAAAATATCCCTTCCACGCTGAGGAGATCAGCATCATTAAAAAATTCGGGAATGACGATATTTTGAAGTCAGACTACTTGCGTGTCAAAATCATACTTACTAACCTGATTTCAAATTCATTCAAGTATCGGAATGAACAAGGGAACCATTCGTACGTAGAAATCGGATTTTCACAAACGAACGGATATGCGATCATTGAAGTAAAAGATAACGGCATCGGGATCAGCAGGGAAAATCAGGATAAAGTATTCAATATGTTCTATCGTGCAACTGATCAATCGAAGGGATCGGGACTCGGGCTTTATATCGTAAAGGAGACAGTCGAAAAACTTGAAGGTGAGATTTCAATCCAGTCAGAGTTGGGACAGTTCACCATCTTTACGGTGAAGCTGAAATTGCATTAATAAGGATTAAGCTTCTTTTTGTTTTTCCCCCTATACTTTATCAGGGTAGGATGATTTTCTCCGTAATGCGGATTTTGCTTTTTGTAAATCGGATGAACGCGGCTTCTGTATTCACGATTGCCATGAGCATGATTCATTTGTGCCTTGCACGTTTTTAAGAAACATTTACGAAGTTCAGGAAAACGATAGGTAACACCGATGTTAAAATAAAAAGCATTGAACTTGTGCGTAATCGTTGGCCCTGATTCGGGTATCGTCAATTTATAGCTCTTTATTTCGTAGGATGGCCGAACGAAAATTTTGAAATATTCTGACATCTCCCGTTCAACAGCAACACCGAGATTAAAGTATGCACCTTTTTTAATAACACTCTTGTCAAAATTCTTACCCAGGCTATAGCCACCGATATTGGCATCCACCACCAGAAGGTAATCCTCATAACGATACACCGCTCCTCCTAACATGAGAAAGTACTTCTTTAAAAAAAAACTGTTAAAGTCGGGGGAGAAATTGTTTATCTGATCACCATAACGCGTAGCTTCAAAAGCGCCTAAGTGGGTATACTCAAAAGAATACCCTAAGCCAATCCGATACCGGTCAAACTCCACATGCATCGTAGCCTTTAACGGGATATTGAACGACTTACTTTTAAATCCAATCTCTGTTGTATCTGAATCGACCAGAAAAGCACCAGGTTGTACTGTATTACCTGATGCTTCTGCCTTATTAAACCAATTCGAATAGCCGGCAGCGACATTGCCAGGTTGAAATAACTTCGGCATTGAATCAGGGTTCTGCAGAATTCCGAGTCCATCCAGATCATGCTTGAAGGTAGTCCGTCCATAACCCGTACTAAGTCCGAATGTGATCTTGCTCAGGATCTTCCGGAGCGTGCCTACCCCCTGGCGTTTAACATAAAAATGTTCCAGCGGAATGGAAGCCTCTTTTTCATTTTCATATTGTGCAAACACCTCTGGAGCAATCACCAGAAAAAATGAGGTCAGGGTGAGTATTGCAGCGTAACGCTTCAGAAAAATGGGGTTAAAGTCAAACCTTAAAAAATGTAAGCCATTAATAGTCTGGCTATTGAAGGTTAAAGGTAAATCAAATTCAGCAATCATCCTATTAGGCAACTTCAATTGAATCGATGATACTGTGTTGTCATTTGATTAATAATACCGTGGGTATGTACTCTCTAACGATGAGAAGGTATGAAAAAGTGTCTGGCCCTTCAGTGCCTGGTAGGTAAAATCGTATTTGGTTGGAGTCGGTACAGCTGAATTGAGATTAAAGGTTATAGAATTTGTACCTTCTTTAAGAGGAATGCGGGCATAATAGATGCTGTGCGGAAGGGTTTGCCAGTTTCGTGTATCAGCTTTTTCAGTCATGGCATTCACTGCCCCAATCAACGCTCCCAGCATTTCATCATCCTTACGGATACTGTGTTCTGCCGCTTTTTTTAGTGCAGCCCTCAATAGTCCTTTACTGAACTCTTCCAGCATACGTTGCTGCAAACTTTTGAAGGCTACCTTGTTAACATCTTCGGCTAATTCAAGTGCATACGTGCTATCGCCCAGCTGAATATTTCCTGACTGAAAGTAAACCGGTCGCTCTACATACCGGGGAAAGGCAACGCGAAAAACTTCCAGGCTTGCCAGATCAGACTTTTCTTTGTCATCATCCAGTGTAAACGGGAAAACAACCGGAATGCCGGGGTTGTTGAACACCACCACGTTATCTGCTTTATGGTCAATGGCAAAATTTATACTCCACTCATCTTTAATGGGACCAAGACCGTTATGCCAGAAGAAAATCAAATCAGCATCCGGAGCTGTGGGTTGATATTCCATCAATTGAAATTTCTCTTTGTAGCGCTCAAATTCATCCTTAAACCCCGTCCAATAGGCTGTATTGAGAAGATCCAGTTTAAGCTGCTCAGGTACTTGCATACCGAACATGGTTGTATAGGGCCCCTCATACACTTCATAGGCATTCCGGTAAGCAATGAATGCGTTGTTATAATCTTTAACCGACTGGTAGATGATTCCCATGAGTGTATGAACAAAGGCATCACGCTGAAATTTTTCTTCAGAGGCATACTTATCGCTTAACTGATTAAGACGAATGTTAAGCCTCCTGCATTCCACCAACGCATCATCCGGTTTGTTCATCTTCAGAAAATTGATGGCTTTGAAGTAAAGTACCATCAGGTGTTCATGGTCTTCGCCACGATACATGGTCATGTTGGGGTTTGTCAGGTATGACGCAGCTTCCTGTAAATAATTTATACGATAATCTTCACCAAAGAGAAAGGCTTTTTCAAAGGCTTCATTACTTTCGGTATACTTGCCAAGTATGGAAAGAAGTAATCCATTATTAGCGAAATACAGGAAGCGGCTTCTTCCATGCGCTTCATTGTTATTCTTTTTGAGCGTTTCAAGGGCTTGTTTCAGATCACCGGTTTCAAATTCCTTATTGAAATCCACGTTCTTCTGATAGTAACTCGCACACCCCGCAAAAATCAAGAGAATGAATACCGATAGAAAATATATAACAGACTTTAAGCTTCCGGCTAATGCTGAAGAATTTATCCGCCAACCTGATATTAACCTTTTGATGTTCATGCGTGTTGATAGAATCGTGAGGTCAATTCTTCACCAGCTTCTTGATCTCATTTTGCCCGTACCAGATACGCTTGTTCGATTCGAGATCAGTCAGGAATAAAGTAGTGATGTAATTAACTACGCGTTTCTTGTTGTAGGTATCCGTCTCAGAAGTCATTTCACCAAACAACATCACATCAGCACCGGTCTCCTCTCCCCACTTGGCTGCTGTCGATGCGGATGCGAAGTCCTGCTGATCTGCACGCTCCAGACGAAGTTTGTCGCGGAACTCCTCAGACTCTACCAACTCAGCTATTCCTGAATTGTGAATCACTACTTCAAATTTCTTTACATAGTTATTGGCATCAATATGTTCGGAAGTTTTGTTTTTGATAAGCCCTACGATAATTACAGGTTTGCGTCCCAGTTTATTGGCGTAACTCTTAAATGATTCCGAATCGAAAAGATCAAAAATCATCTTGTCGGCTACCATGCGTGAATCGGTGTCATTCCAACGGCCACTTAAATCAATTTGAGTAGTAGGTTCAACACGGGTCACTGTCCGGGCACAGGAAACAGACAGCATTAATAAACTGATGATAAGCGGTAGGGTCTTTTGCATAACTGCTCGTTTAACGTAAAAGGTCAAAAACCTTGCCGAAGATACGACAACATACGGTTTGAGGTTTCGGAGTAAGTTGCTTTTAAGCTTTCTTAAGCTGAGCGATCACCTGTATGGGATCAGGGGCGGTAAAAACAAAGTTACCCGCCACCAGTACATCTGCACCCGCATCAAGTAAGGCTTTGGCGTTTTGCTGATTTACTCCACCGTCAATTTCTATAAGGGCTTTTGAGCCTGAATCACTGATCATTTTTTTAAGCGACTTTACCTTCTGATAGGTATTCTCTATGAACTTCTGTGCTCCGAATCCCGGGTTAACTGACATGACGCAAACCAGATCAATATCGGTAATTACATTTTCCAGATCTGACAGTGAAGTATGAGGATTAATAGCGACTCCAGCCTTTGCTCCCAATGATTTAATCTGCTGAAGATTCCTGTGCAAATGCGGGCAGGCTTCAACATGGACCGAGATGATCTCTGCCCCTGCCTTACGAAAGGCTTCAACATACCGTTCCGGTTGAACGATCATCAGATGCACATCAAGGGGTTTGCGTGCATGACGGTTTACCGCTTCAACTACCGGTAAGCCCATTGAAATATTGGGAACGAATACACCATCCATGATATCTACGTGAATCCAGTCGGCCTGGCTTTCATTGAGCATTGTAATTTCACGTTGAAGATTGGCAAAGTCGGAAGCCAGTATGGAAGGAGCTACAATTGGTCTTGTCATAGAGTAAAAAATACGGGTTAAAAATACGGATTAGACCCGAGAATTCTTAGAGCAACCGAAAGACCATGAAATACTATACCTTGACAATTTTATACACAAATACCTTCCCGTTCCACCAAAGACGGATAAAGTATAACCCGGCTGAACACGATATCATGTCCACAGTAAATTGCCGCGCATCAGTTGAAAAACTAAGAGACTTCTGTTGTATAATCTGCCCTTGTGAGTTTACTAACTCCATCTGACATGAGCTGACCTGGTTCGGATCATAAGGTTTTATAATGAGCGAGTCGGCTACAACCGGATTGGGATACACCTCAAAGGTATTTTTCTCCAATTGCTCAATGTACTTTGTCACCCGCGAAAAGTTTGGAATACCATAACCCAAAAAAGCATCCGGATTTGTTGATTGAGACGCTGAATTGCGGATAGCTTCAATAATAACCAGTGATGTCAGTTCCGGAAATTTTTGCCGCAGACCAGCAGCCAGGCTTGTTACCAGCGGAGCAGCCAGTGAAGTCCCGGTGGCGACTCCGGTATTTCCGCTGGGGAGAATTATACTGGTACTTTGTCCCAAGGCCATAACGTCTGGTTTTACCCTGCCATCTGCGCTGGGACCTTTTGAACTGGAGTTGACGCGGGTAAGTCCGGAATTTACGCCACCAACTGCCAGAACATCACGGGCATCTGCAGGGGCCGTTATCGTCTGCCAGGAATTAGCGCCTTCGTTACCGGCACTGCAAATCACAATTATACCCCTGTCGGCTGCCCATTGAGCTGCACGACTAACAACGGTAGTCTTTCCATCCATAGCAGATTTGGGGTAATTCATTGAAGCATCGTCAAAATTATAATACCCAAGCGATGAACTTATGATGTCTACCCCTGCGCTGTCAGCACGCTCCGCTGCGAAAACCCAGTTATATTCTTCGATGCGATATTCTGAGCTAACGTCTTCCGTGACGTAGAGCTGATAATCGGCTTCATACGCACCGCCTGTAAACGTTCCGGGTTGGTATGCTGCAATGATGGAGAAGACAGCTCCACCATGTTCATCATACTGAAATACATTATCGGTATTGAATACAAAATCGTGTGAAAGTTCAAGGTTAATATGGCCTTCATCACGTGCGTGTGAGAACGGGTCAGTCACATTTACACCCATAAATCCACTATCGAAAATGCCAATGGATACACCTTCCCCTTTAAGTCCTTCAGCTTGCATTACGTCCAGACCGATCATGGCTAATTGCTCATCCGTTACCTCGCTGGCTTTCGTAGTCTTGTTTTTTACTGATGATCTTTTTCTGCCATTGCTCAGTTTATATCCGGGAGCTACAAATTCAACACGCTCAACGCAGGATAAATTCTGAATACTTTCCAGGAGGGATTGATCACATTGAATAAGTAAGGCATTCATCCATCTGGACCGGAAGTAGACTTCGGCTCCGGTGCCCTGAACGTTGTTTACGTAACTTTCATTTACCGGAAGATCGTTTTCATTGACAGCAATGCCCTGTTGAATTCTCCTGTTGACAGATCGCTGTGAAAGGAATTCTGCCGGATTCGAAATACTGTATGGAGAACCAGTTTTATCCTTAAAAAATACTACATATCGGTTCTCCTGGGCCAACGCAGAGATAGCCATCATAAACAGCACAACCATGAATATGTGTTTATTCCATGCCATATGTCTTGATAGATTGCTTGTATATAACACCATCTTCTACAATTTCCTGGCCAATACAATCGGGTTGAGTGCAGTAATAAAGAACTGTTGAATCTTTATACACCAACCCTATACCCCTGGCGTAAATCTCTTTTCGTTGATCCAACGCCACGATAAAGTCCTCATTGTTATTTTGCTCAACAGTCAGACAATCTGAAAATTCAGTACCTCCGAATGACAACTGCTGGTTCAGGCTTTCAATAGTAAATTCGTCTTCATCCCTGGTGTTGTAGACATTTGCATTCCAGCTCAACCCTGAACTCACGGGGTACTTCAGGCTCACCACCGGAAAGTTTCCAACATTAACAACAGCTTCAGCAGAAGCATCTCTCACCGACCAGGTATCTATATAACTCCATGGTGACGCTTCACTTATACGGGAGCTTCGGTGAATAACATAGATGTAGGTTTCATCCACATTTAGAAAAGAATCAACCACGGCAGTTTTCAATTGATACATCTCTGTCGTAGGTACACCTAGTGTGTATTCGGTTCGTTCAACATCATAAATCTGGAAGAGACCGGTCTGAAGGGGAAAGTACTCTTTACCCGTATCTGGCTGTTGTTCATCTGATGAATCGCACGAAATCACCACCCCCAACACCATGCCCGTCAAAATTCTCAGAAAATACTTCACCAATTCAGTTTTGTTTTGTCTAAATCCGCGCTAAAATTGAAACGTAAACCACAAAGTTATTTTTTCTTTGCTATTAAAGCTATGTCGTTAAAAACATTCGTAAAGGTAGGCAGTATAACCAATTTGAGTGATGCCCGGTATTGCGCTGGCATGGGGGCTGATATGTTAGGATTCAGGGTTGTTGAAGGGCAGGAAAATTTCATTAGTCCCGCAGCTTTTCAGGAAATCCGTGGGTGGGTTACCGGGCCTACGGTGGTAGCGGAAATCTATGGTCTAAAGAGCCATGCAGCGCTAAATTCAATACTCGAAAACTATCGTCCCGATTACCTTGAACTAAGTCTTGCTGAGTTGAATTTGATTGAAGTAATATCGATCCCATACATCCTTAACCTTGCGAAAGGTGATACTCCGTCAGGAGAACCAGAATATATTCTCACGAAGACTGATTCCGGTATTCCGGAGACATCAGTTAAAAGACTTATTGAGTTAAAAACAGGTGACAATGTGGATGAGGTATTAAAGCGATACAATATTTATGGAATTGCTCTGAAAGGCAGCCAGGAAGAAAAACCAGGGTTAAAGGACTATCAGGAACTCGCTGAAATTTTCGAAATATTGGAAACCGATGATTAGATCACCACAGGTTTAATCTGTACTTGTGATCGTTTGTTTCGTGGATCAGGTTTATACCTAGTTTCTTTCTCAGATTTTGAATATATACTTCAATGGAAGTATCAAAGAGATAAATCTCAGATCCCCATATATTGTGCAGGAGATTTTCCTGTGAAATAGATTTGCGTGGGTTCTGCGCAAAAAAGAAAAGCAATTCAAATTCAGGTTTACTAAGTCGCACCTCTACGTCCCCCATCTTTACTGAGTTCGACTTACGATTTATCCTCAGGTTCCCGATTTTCAATTCAGCAATACTTTTCCGGATCACAAATCTTCGTTTGAGAACCGTACTTACTTTGTACGTTAACGCCCGGAGTCCAATTACCTTCTCAATGTAATCGTCTCCTCCGGTATCCAGGGCTGCTTCATGATAGTAGGCCTCAGATTTTGCCGTCAGGAAAAATATATAGGTATCCTTAAACTGATTCAACCCACGCAGCGAACGACAGATCTCAATACCGTTAGGATGAGGCATCATAATATCTAGGATGATCAGGTCAGGAACAAAATCTCTGGCAACTTCCACAGCCCGTAAACTATCGTCCAGTGTTTTTACCTTAAACCCCTCCTTCTCCAGGTTGTATTCTAACAGATCAAGAATATCTTTATCGTCATCAACCACCAGCACCCGTAAATGTTTCTTATCGCTCATTTCAATATCGCAATGGAAAAATACGCGCCAGTCATTACCGGATAATTACATGAGCGTTACGAATGAATGAAGGAGTTATTCAACACCTGAGAATACAGGTATTTATATAACAGATTACAAGGTGAATTATAGCAGACTACAAACTCTTTCCCAACGAAACTGCGCGTTCAACGGCTTCACCTGTGATATTTTTATAGTCCACTGAAACTTTGCTGTCCGTTTCGATCCAGTCTATAATCTTGTCCAGATTCTTTTTCTTCATCTTTTTCAATACAGGTACACCCAGCTGTTTCAACGATGCTGCGTTGTAATGCTGTTCAAGCTGTGCTTTCATGGGAACAACCATGAGCTTCTTTCCAAGGTATAAGGCTTCTGCCGGTGTTTCAAAACCTGCACCACACAAAACTCCTTTTGCTGAGGTCATGCTCACTGCAAAGTCATCTTTGTTTACCGGGTAAACAGACAACCTCCCGATGTGATAAGCCTTGCGTGCATGTTTAGAAAAAATATGCCATCGTACCTGAGGAATTGCCGCTAAAATGGGTACCAGCTTTTTATCATCATATGATGGAAGATATACGGTATAGTGTTCTTTCGTGACATTGTTGCTTTCGCGAACAGCTGACCGGATTACCGGGGTGTACATATCGGTATCATACGGTTCAAAGTGAAATGAAACATACTTTTGTGCCGGTGCATAGTTGTGTACAATCCACTCTCCAACCGGATCAATCTTTTTAGGTCTGGGAATTTTAGAGGACAATAAAGCTGACTGGTGACTTAATCCAACGCACGGCACGCCACGCTTACGGCATGCCCAAGCCGATATCGGTTCAAAGTCATTGATAACCAGATCAAACTTTTCAATAGGGAATTTCTTTATCTCTTTATACACATCCTTGGAGCTATTCTGGCGGAATGTTTTTAAGAAATCAATCCCACCGCTTTTTCCAAAAAAGAAACTCAGGCCTTTCGATTTGTACTTCACCGAATAGGGCAATTTAATATCCGCCTGTGCTCCACTTACAAAAAGTTCAAGATCACCGTATTGCTGAAGAACCGGTATAACGTCTTCCGCGCGGGCAAGGTGACCGTTACCAGTTCCCTGAATGGCGTACAATATTTTCACTTCTTTACATTTAAAAATTCATTGACCAGGTCACGGAAAATCTCATCGTTGTCGAGCTTATCACCACGAAACCGTTTCGGCAACTTAACTGACTTCGCTACTTTATCATCTTCATACCGATATACCTTCCATTCGTTTGAATTGTATTCGAGACTTGTCAGGTTCTCAATCCAGTCACCCGAATTTAAATAAATTACACTACCCTTTTCCGTTTGAATTGTTTTCATTTCCGGCTGATGGATATGGCCGCAAACCACGTAGTCATACCTGTTCTCAATGGCGATATCGGCCGCTGTTTTTTCGAAGTCGTTAATAAATTTTACTGCAGACTTTACACTATCCTTTACCCGTTTGGAAAGTGATATCTTTTCTCTTCCCAGTTTGGTTAGCACCCAGTTTACAATGGTATTGATTAAGATAAGCGTGTCATACCCGATAGCACCCAGTTTAGCAAGCCACTTGGAATATTGCATGGTAACGTCAAATACATCACCATGAAAAATCCAGGCACGTTTACCATTTAATTTAAGTACCGTTTTATTGTCGATCTGAAAGGAACCCAGTTTAAAACCTGAGAACTTGCGAAGCATTTCGTCATGGTTGCCGGTGAGGTAAATCACTTTGGTGTTTTTAGAAAGCAGCCCCATGATATACTTGATCACCTGCATGTGGGATTTGGGCCAGTAGCGTTTACTGAACTGCCACATGTCAATAACATCACCGTTGAGGATAAGTTTTTTGGGCTTGATGCTTTTCAGGTAGCGGAGTAACTCTTCGGCATGACAACCATAGGTGCCGAGGTGTATATCAGACAGGATAACGAGTTCTACGTCCCGCTTTTTTTTCTTTCCCATGCTTGAAAATAGTGATTCCCCAAGACAAAATTGCCTTCAGGGAATCGCCCAAACCTATGAAGAAGTCTTTATGATACAAAGATAACGTAGCACAGACTTCCAACGGCTGATCCGGTATTATGAAATTGTTATTTGATATCAGAAGTGAAATCGCAGATACTTGATCTTTTCACCCTTGGCACTGAACTCCTCTTCGTATTTGGTTTTGATATCAAAACATTCGGCCCGTAGTTCGGAGGTATATAAGTCGGGAGTAAACTGGAGATCGAATATGTCATTGCGCCCCTGTAGTTCCTCCAATGTATATTCATAAAGTTGGGTATTATCCGTTTTCAACCGGATATACCCTCCTCCCTTCACGATTCTCTTATACATATTAAGAAACCTTGAATTGGTAAGTCGTCTTTTGATATCACGCTTCTTGGGACGGGGATCTGGAAACGTAATCCATATCTCGTCTACCTCGGCCTGATCAAAAAAGTTCTCAACGAGCAATATATGTGTTCGCAGAAATGCTACATTATCCAGCTTCTGCTCCATGGCTAAGGTGCTTCCTTTCCAAAGACGTTCACCTTTAATATCAATGCCGATAAAGTTTTTATCCGGAAAGGATTTTCCAAGCCCTACAGAATATTCACCACGGCCACACGCCAGCTCCAGTGTAATGGGATTGTCGTTCTTAAAATGATCCTTACCCCATTTACTCTTGATCTGATGATACTCGGGTTTACTCGGTTCAATAACATTAGCTCTTTCTTCAATGGTTCTGAACCGCTCCTGTTTACGTTTCACTCTTAAACAATTATAGATTATCGATTTCTGCTACCACAAACGTACTTCCGCCAATAAAAATCAGGTCATCGGGTGAGGCTTTTGTCTTTGCTTCCCGGATAGCTTCATTTACATCGGGAATGATCACCCCCCTTAATCCCTTTTCAAAAGCTTGCTGAGCCAGTTCACCAGCTCCCATAGCCCTTGGAATTTTGGCCTGGCAAAAATAGTAATTTGCCTCTTTCGGAAGTACGGAGAGAATATCAGAAATATCCTTGTCACGTACCATTCCCCACACCATGTGCAGCTTATCAAAAGGCTGAGCTTTTAGCTGTGAAAGCACTTCATGAATTCCATCAATATTATGGCCGGTATCGCAGATCATTAAGGGCCTCTCATTTAATATTTGCCACCTTCCTTTGAGTCCGGTCTGTGACACTACTTTTAACAAACCATCTTTTACCTGATCATTGGAAATCCGCCAGCCCTTAGCCTTTAATACTTCAACTGCAGCCATTACTCCACCCAGGTTCTTACGCTGATAAGATCCCTGAAGGGGTAAATATAAATCTGAGAATATAGAATGATCTGCGTGTAATATCTCATAGGCAAAACCTTGTTTGACATTCTTCTGAAAAACACTGAATTGATCACAGGAAAAAACAATTTCTGTGTTTACTTCTGAGGCCTTCTGGATAAAGATATTATCAATGCCCTGCTGACGTTCACTGATCACCACGGGGACACCCGGTTTGATGATTCCTGCTTTTTCTGACGCAATCTTTTCGAGTGTGTCCCCTAAGATGTCTTTATGATCCCAACCGATGTTGGTGATCACTGAAACTTCAGGTGTGATTATGTTAGTTGAATCCAGCCGGCCACCAAGGCCTACTTCAACCACGGCTATATCAACGTTCTTCTGTGCAAAGTATTCAAATGCCATGGCCACCGTTATCTCAAAAAAAGAAGGATTGATCTCCTTAATAGCAGGTTTGATCCGGTTTACAAAATCAACAATAAATTCTCTGTCTATCTCTTGGCCATTGATCCGTATGCGCTCTGTAAATTCCTTGAGGTGAGGCGAAGTATACAAGCCTGTTTTATATCCGGCAGACTGCATAATGGAAGACAGCATATGTGATGTACTCCCTTTGCCATTGGTTCCCGCTACATGAATGGATCTAAATTTTCTTTGTGGATCACCAAGCACCTCGCACAACCGGATCGTGTTTGAGAGGTCTCCCTTGTACGCGACAGCGCCCACGCGCTGAAACATCGGAAGATTTTTATAAAGGTATGAAAGTACGTCTGCGTAGGTGGTGAGCATGCGCGGCAAGATAAGGGCTGGTTGTTAATTCGCTGAACTTTATGATTAACTCAAAGACCAATTTCTTTACGATCAACACCAAATTCATCTGCACTTGATTTGAGAATGCCAAGCATTTCAGTATAGGCCAGAAGCTTGGCTTCTATGTGCGTAAGCTCTTCAGGGTCGGCAAAGGTTCTGCGTTCCTTCAGTTCTCGGATATTAGCATGAAGTGTTATCAACACGTCCTGAACGAAGAGAATATAACGTTGATCAGGCAAGTATTGCGTTAGTTTGAAACAACTCTGAATATTATTTTCCCTTCGGTCTGCGGTGGTAGGTTTGAACCCTTGGCGATAAAGGAAAGGCGTTGAATCATATCTTTTAGTTTTTTCTCCGCCTCAAGACTCAGACCACGTTGTAATGGGGTTACGCTGATCACTTCTCCCTGCTCATCTATTTTAACCGTGAACTCATAAACGCCAAATGCGTTGCTGGGTAACTCAGGGGTAACCACCTTGGGCCACTCAAAACCATTGAACCCGGACATGGATACGCCACCTCCATCACCCCCACCGCTTCCGGGTTTGCCGTATAATGCTTTGGCGTCCAGAGAGCCTTCCGGATTGCCTTTGTCACCCGTTGTTCCTTTATCGTCACCATGGTTTCCGGACTTACCAGCCTTACCATCCGTTGTCTTATTATCCGATTCAGTTTTTTGCGTATTCGGCTTATAAGTGGCATTTTGGTCAACTTTCTTCTCGGGCTCCTTCTTTACCTCTACCGGCTTTTCTTTTGGCTTTTCAACCGGTTTATCATCTTCCTTTTTAGCTTTCACCGCTACAGCACTTTCCTCTTCTGAAACGATCTCCTGTTCAGGTTTTGTTTCCGGTTCCTGAGGTTGAGGTTCTTCATTTGTTTTCTCGGGTTCCTCTTGCTGGGTTCCTTCAGATCCCACCAGATTTTCAGGCTGAATATCACCATAACCCTGTTCGTCAAATCCCAGATTTACTTCTACTCCACCATAGCCAAGGGCTCCTAAGGGAGGATCCGGTGCCTGCCAGGCAACCAGAAACAACAACACCACCAGTATCAGTGAATGGATACCAATTGATGTCAAGAATGCTATCCGTTGGTTTTTTACTTCTTTTTTCCGGGTGATCATAGTGCTAATTTACTCAGGCTTTGTTCCTATTATTACTTTTGCATCCAGTTTTGTTATTACATCTGCTACCGTAATCAGATGTTCGGCAGGAACAGATTGATCAATCAATACTACAACCCATCCATCCTGCCCTTTGAGTCTGCTTTTGAGCTCACCCTCCAGTGTACCCCTTGTTACCTCCTTACGATCAACAAAGTATTTGAGATCTTTTGTGATCGTCACTGTGGCCAGCGTAAGATACTCCGATACCCGCTGTTCACTTTTCGGAAATTTTAGCGGTATCCCAAAAGGCGTTATAAACGAAGTGGTGACCACAAAAAAGAACAGCAATAAAAAGACAACACTGGCAATTGAAACAATGCCCATTCCACTGTCAGTCTTATTTGCCGGGTTTAGTCTCATTTCAATAACAACGTAATGATTATCGCGGTTCTTGCAGCATATCAATAAAATCGATGGAGGTGTACTCCATTTTGTGTACCACACTCCTCACCTGTGCCACCAGATAATTGTATGCCAGATAGGAAATCAGGCCAACAATCAATCCTGCCACGGTGGTGATCATGGCATTGTACATACCTGACGAAAGTAAATCCGGAAGCAATGCTCCGCTTTCTTTTGAGATCGTAAATACTTCAATCACTCCAAATGTCGTTCCTAAAAATCCCAGCAGTGGTGCAGCACCCGCAACGGTTGACAGTACAGAGATATTCTTTTCGAGTTTAAAGAGTTGAAGTCTGCCTGTGTTCTCGATGGCTGCCTCGATATTTCGCAATGGACTTCCGATACGGGATAGCCCCTTTTCTATCATCCGCGCTACCGGGGTATCCTGCTGTGCGCACAGGGTTCTGGCGCTAGTAATATCACCCTTCAAAACGAGTGCTTTCACCTTCAGCATGAACTGATCGGGATTCTGGTTTGCCTTGCTGATCACCTGTAAGCGATCCACTACCAGATAAATTACAAGGATTAAAAGAATACCAATAGGTATCATAACCAGAATGCCGGTTACGGATAATCCAACGGAAACGACTGAGTCAGAAAGTGACTCAGCGTCATTTACGACCTGAAGTAAAATCATGAAAGAAGCGAGTTTAAAAAATATTACAGCTACTTCCGTTCACGTCAGCCAGCCTGCTGCGGCTATGCTGACTTAATATTTCACAACCCAAATTTCACTGCCAAAATCACCGCCTTTGAGGGCATCAGCGGCAGATTGGGCATCGGCAAACGAATCTTTAACATCAACTGCTAACCGGCTGAATTTCGTTTTACCAAATGGAGGAATTATCGTACAGTTCACACCATTCTTGCTGAGTTTCTTCGCATAATCCATGACCAGATCATCATCGATAGCACTGGAAACCACCACATAATAACGTCTTGTCCGATCGGTAAGGGTTTCAATAGATCCTTCTTTAGGGGTAAGATTTGCCAGCGAATCAGCGCGTCTCTGCTCATCTTCCTGACGCTTCAGTTCGGCAAGTCTTTCCTCTTCAGCCAGGCGCAGGCGTTCAGCCTTTGCTCTCGCTTCCTGTTCTGCAATTTTAGCAGCCTCTCGTTTAGGGCTCTCAATAAAGAACCACCATCCTGCTCCAAGAGCTATCGCCAGTAACACAACAATCACAAGAACTTTAGGTAACACGGATGGCCGCTCTTCCTCTTCTTCATATGAAGGTCTGTAGGAAGGCTCATCTATGGGTTCTTCCTGAACGACTTCTTCCTGAGTTTGTTCATTGCTTACTTCCTCGTAGGAGGATTCTGATTCTCCGCTTGTTGATGACTGAGGCTCATCACGTTTTAACGGTTCATATTCTACTTCGGGGAGTCCGAAGCTATCATCGGATTCATTGTTGATGTTATCGGTATTGTCGGGAGATTGATCTTCGTTTTGCTTTTTTCTTCTGGCCATGTTCTAAATATTATGGTTTTAAGGAACAGGTTATCATACAAAAATAAGCTAAAATTTCAGGGATACAAACGTTCACAGGCTAACATTGATGTTCCGGGCTGGTGAAAGGGTAACTGAAGGACATCAGAAACTCCAGGTTATGCCGGCCAATAACTGAAAGCCACGGACCGGGTAGTTCAGGAACAAGGGGTATTCATTAGAGGTAATATTGTTCAACTGAACGAAGGCTGAGAAGCTCTCGGAGAAGAGGTACTCCCCTTTAAGATTCAGGTCAAAGGCACCATCAAGCTTGACATCGTTGCCTGTTTCAGGGTCAAAAGCTTTCATACCTCCCTGAGCAATGAGGTCAGCACTGAAGATCATCTTTTGATACAGGTTGTACGACCCGTGTGCCGTTAATCTGTACGTTGGCCGGTGCCATACTTCACTCAGTTCATCTGCCCTATATCCAAAGTAGTCTCCCCTTACCATGAATTTGGCTAGCTCAGACTGTGCATAACTCAGCGAAGCATAAAGGTTAGTGCGCTTCACTCCCCCTTCATCATAGGCTACTGTAAACTTCGATGGATCCTCCGGCAGATTTACATAGGAGTACCAGTTTTTTAAGTTAGCCATGGAAAGACCGGCCTGTGCAGATACTTTGTTACCCAGTCTGGCCTTCAGACCAACTTCCAGGTCAAATGTCTTGTTGGTATGAAATACCGGAACATTCGGAGCAAGCCAAAGGTTTTCGTTACTTAAAGACTGCAAAGATACTTTCTCTATACCACCTGTCAGTGAAGCCACCAGGTCAACCGATGGACTTACCGGATACGTTGCTCTGAAATTCGGGTAGAGATGAGCACTCTTGGAGTCAATACTATCATTTTCAAAAGCTGCGGTCAATCCAACAGTCAGCTTTATACTTTCCATTACCAACAGAGAATAGGAAGGCGATACAGTGAATAAGCTTCGTGGCTTGGCTTCAACTGCTTCGTCCTTGCGTGTAATCCCATAGTAACCTGCGTCCAGATCAATCCGTGTCTCGTCATCAATATCATAAGAGGAATTGAACAGTAAATTAACTTCTGTTTCCCGGGCATCGAACTTATCGGAAAGATAGCTGAACCCTGCCCCAAGCCTGTAGGCAATGTCAGAGTTTTTAGCGTTGGTCAGCTCGCCCGAAAGTTTGAATACCTTATACGATTGTTTCAACGAGTCCTCATTGACCTCTGCATCGCTGGGATAACCATAAAAATGAGTGGTTCGGTTGTCATAGCTCAGATTACCGGACAAGGCAAGGTCGTCACTGAATGATTTTCCAAATACAGAAATACCTGTTGATCCACTGCCGGAATTCTTCCCATCGACCGGCCCCTTACCAGAACTTCGGTGATGAAAGCGTGCACCATAAAGTTTGTTCTTATCCCGTGTCGAGTTGATGTAGGCCTCAAGCAAAGGCGAAGCGTAGTTACCATAACCTGCCCGCAGATAGCCTCCATATAACGTAGGTTTGCTTTGGGCTTTTAATTTTAAAGGCTTGACGGGTAGTGAAACCTGTGGTGCCTGGAAACTGAACGATCTGAAGTCATAGGTAAAAGGCGGCTTAGTCGCTTCTACCGGGCGGGGCGGAACCTTGTCAAAATTACGGTTCGCACTGGGTAATGTAATCTGACGCTCGGTTGTGATGATAACCTCAATAGGCTTCAGGTCACCTTCTCCATCCCACTGTTTAGGATCCTGAGCCTGTACCATGACATACGTCATACAAAAACTAAAAGTCAGGATGTATACTTTACTCATCGCTGTGTTCACTATTCTATGAAAAGTCATTTTCATTATCGCAAAAAATAAAACGATCAATTATCCAATGTATCTGCTTCAGCTTTCTTTTGCTTCTCCAGTTCAAGCTGTTCTAGTTGCTTTAATTTTTTCCGGGCTTCATCTTTTACAGACTGAAGCGGGAACTGGTCAATCAGAGACTGCAGCGTTGCCCGGGCCTGGAACACATCGTCCTGCACCATGAAGTTGTCGGCCAACAGCAGGAAGGATTTACCCACCCATTCTTCATATGCCGAAAAATCGCTATTCAGACTGATCAGCGTTTCATAACACTGCTTATGTTCCTTCTGATCAAAGAATATTCTCGCCAGCAAATATTTAGCTTCAGCACCATATTCATCACGGGCAGCATTCAGAGTATTCAGAAATTCATCCTTGGCTGTTTCATAGTCACCTTTGGCCATGGCTGTCTTTCCGAGATATAATGACGCCTTGTTTTGTGCACCTGCACTGATATTACCTCTCTCCAGAATTGTTCTGGCGTAAACATCAGCTGAGTCATACTTGGTTGTGAGGTAAAATGATTCCATCAAACCAGACCATGCGGTGTACTGATCCTTTTTATTTGTGGCTAACTTCTCCATGCGGTGGTAGTTTATAATCGCCCTCTCGTAGTTTCCTTTCTTAAATTCAATTTCGGCCAGGCGTGCAATGGCTTTACCGCTGTTCTCAAAGGTCATGTCATTACCTAACTCAGTATAGACGGGCAGCGCTTTCTCAAAATCACGAAGCCGGTAATGAGATTCTGCAATGTAAAAACGTGCTTCCCTGGCCTTTGCTGTTTCGGGATAGGTGGCCAGAAAGCTATTGAAGCTTGTAATGGATTTCTGATACTGCTGATCGAAGTATTGATTCTTTGCGGATTCAAATTTTAGATTCTCAAGGCCCTCACTCTTGGGATTGGCCTTTTCAACTTTCTCCAGATACGCATCAAAATCACCCGACTTACCTGACAAACTCAGTGCTTCCTGAAGCGGTACCAAAGCCTCCTGAGCTGCGGGGTGTGTGGGGAAATTCTGAATGACGGTCGAATAATCACTTACGGTACGGTCGTACTGTTTAAGGTTAAAAGCGGAAGCCGCTCTGCGCATGTAGGCGTATGGGACATACGGTGAATTGTTTCCTTCATTGATCAGCTGAGAAAGCCCATCAATTGCCTGTTGATAGTTTCCTTGTTCAATTTCAAATTGTGCCCGCTGGAATATGGCTTCATCACGGTATTGTGATTTGGGATAATTACGGATCAGTTCAGTGAATTGAGTTCGCGCTTCACTGTACTTTCGCTGAATCCCATTTATGATACCGGTCTGAAGAAGAACATAATCATTGTCGGGAGAGGAAGCGGATTTTGCACGATTATATGTGGCTATGGCTTCACTGTATTGTTTGCTTACATAATAGCAATCAGCCAGCCTGATGAGAGCGTCATTATAGTTGGGAGAATTTTTATTCGCTTTGTTCGTGAACTCCTTAAAGTTATACAGCGCTTTATCATACTCTTTCAGGTTGTAATGGGCATAGCCTAACCCATAACGTGTCTTCAGTGTAATTTCAGGTTCTGCGGCTGTACTGCTGATCACACCCTGATAGTTAGTTATAGCTTCTTTGTATTTCTTACCGATGGAATAAGCTTCACCATTCCAGAAACTTGCCAGCGCAACATATCCTTTATCAATTGGGTACTCCAGAGATTTACCAAAATATTCAACAGCACTCGCATACTCTTCTTTATTAAACAGCTCCGATCCTTTGAGGTAGGCCGCTTTCTGATATGCCTGATTGATATATTGATTGCGTGATGGTAGAGCTTCTATGTATTCTATTGCCTTATTAAAATTATTTCCATTGATGTACGCCTGCGCCAACAACTCCTTTACTTCAATGGAATGATTACTTGACGGATAGGTTTTGAGGAAATACTCGAACTCGGTAATAGCGAGCTCTGGCTTACCGGCATCATAGGCCAGCTTACCAAATTGAAAGGAGCTCTCTTCTGCTAAATTCTTGTCGACAGGATTCTTCCTGGCAAAATTAAAAGAGTTAAGTGCCAGAGGTTTATTGCCACTTTTGAGATGAAGTATTCCTAAATAATAGGATGCATAGTAGCTGACAGTGTCCTTTGAAGCCGCGGCCTTATCGAGATACTCGATACCCCTTTCAGTATTTCCGGCCACATAGTTGGCATATCCAGCGCGGAACAACAGACCGCTTTCAGGCTTTCCGTTGGCCTCAAAGTATTTCTGATACGCATCAACTGCCTTTTTGAAATCACCTTTAAAGTAATAGGCTTCTGCCACAAGCATAGAAATATCAGCCGCATTGGAAACATCCGTCCGCCCCTTAATGCTGTTTGCGTACTCAATAACCGTATCATACCGTTTCTGGCGGTAGTAGATATTGGTAATCAGGTAAGGCACTATGGATGCATACGATGCGTTGGCTTCAGCCCGCTTCAGATCAAATAACGCTTCGTCATACAAACCTTTAGAATATTCCAGGAAGCCGGCATAATAATTTGCCGCTGGAGTGTATTCATTGCTCTGCCGTTTTACAAAATTGAATTGTTCAAGTGCTTCATCCAGTTTTTTCTGATTGAAGAGACTATACCCCCATTTGAAGTGTCCCTGATTCTGCTGATCCTGGGTAAGGGCCGGGAAATCTACTTTTGTAAAATACTGGGATGCTTTGATGTAATTACCTTCACCATAAAAGAAGACAGCCAGATCATAGAAAGCCGTTGATGCTTTTGGACTGGAAGGATTATTATCAATAAAATCGTCAATCAGTTTCTCCCCGTCTTTATGACTGAGGTTAAGCGCACAGAATGCCACATAGTACTCCGCTTCGCTTCTGCGCGAATCTGTTGACGATGCCTGCGACAAAAATTCAGTGAATGCTTCACGGGCGGCTCCATAGTTGGCATGATTCACCAGGTCTGTTCCCTGTTGATAAAGTCTTTCAACCTTATTCTGTGAAAGCTGATCCTGGGCGTAAAGAGACTGAAGACAAAAAACAAAAAATAAAAGGGCAATAAACCTTTGCATTACTTTCAGAGACAGTTTGTGATAAAAACAGCGTTGCCAAAAAATTATTGCAAATAAAGAACCAAAAAAATAAGAATTAAAAATTCTTCGCTGTCCAATTTGCATGGACTTAAAGATAGCAACTCTTCAGTCCAACGTGCAAATATGCAGATGAATTAACGTGATCTCAGTTCATCAGCTTCCAGATCAACTCGCGGAATACCTGACCTTCATCATCAGCTCCGGTATTCACACCTTTAAGTTTAAGGTCTGCATCTTTTAGTGCAGCGATGTTATCAATGATTTTCGGAAGGGGAAACTGACGTAAAGCCAGACTATAATCACGAACTGCATAAGGGCTCACTTTCAGCTCACTAGCTAGTCCCTTATCACTTTTATCTGTAGCCTGTGATGCCATCAGGAGTTTGCTGAAAAAGGAGAACAGGTATGCTACAACCGGGATCATGGGATTCTTCCGGGTGTTACTCGCAAAGTAGTTAACGATCTTATTTGCCAGCAGTGAATCACGATTAAGAATTGCTTTCTGCAGCTCAAAGATGTTATACTCTTTACTGATACCCACCTGATTCATCACCCGGTCAAGACCAATACTCTCACCGGGCTGTAACGAGATAATGACTTTGTCAATTTCATTCGTAAGCCGGTTGAGATCATTACCAACATATTCACAAAATGCCTGAACCGCCCGGTCTTCAATGCTTACTTTTTTACCTCCAACATATTCGCTCACAAACTCCGGAAGCTGATTATCATACAGCTTCTTGGTGGTGAGACAAACGGTGAGTTGGTCTATTTTCTTCCCCAATTCTTTTCGTTTGTCCAGACTTTTGTACTTATGACAGAACACCAATACCGTACTGGGTACAGCTTTGGTGAGGTAATCCAGTAACAACCGGGCACCGGTATCCTTGTTTAAATCCTGGATATCCTGTGCTTCCTTAACAATTACAACCTGCCGTTCGGCCATCATGGGGAATCTGCGGGCATGTGTAAGTATGGTAGACATTGCACAATCCTTACCATACACAACAACCTGATTGAATCCTTTCTCAGCCTCGGACAACACGTGTTCCTGTATGTAATCAGAGATCAGATCAATGTAGTAGGTCTCCTCACCTTGCAGGAAATAAACCGGAGAATACTTCCGGGCCTTCAGATCAGTGAGTATCTTTTTTGCAGCTGCGTCCATGTGTTCAAATATCTGATAAAATAATTCAGCTATACCTTCTTTTGATTACGAAAAGTTATGGCTGTAAAAACACCAACGATAGCTCCGGCCAGGTGAGATTCCCACGAGATGCGTGGATCGAGGCCAATAGGCAGTACCGCGTAAAACACTCCACCATACAGGAGTATAACAATTACGGAGATCAAAATAGATATGATGTCTCGTCTGAATATTCCGAAAAATATCAGAAAAAATGCCAGCCCATAGACTACACCGCTGGCTCCAATGTGATTAGCCGGTCGTGCGAAAAGCCATACCAGAATGTTTGTCCAGAAGTATGCGCGAAAAAAAACCTGCCCCCCTATTCGTTCATAGAAGAAGAACAAAACTGATCCCAGAAAAAGCATAGGGATCGTATTCGAAATCAGGTGAATCAAATCACCGTGTATAAGGGGTGCAATGAAAACACCTAACAATCCCTGAAACGTACGGGGCACAATACCGTAGACACTAAGCGGAAATCCAAGGATAAACTCCAGGTAGAAGAAAGCCCACATCAGAAACACCAACCGAAAGGGCACTACAGAACTTCCGAAAACAGATGATTGACCAGCCATGGCAGCGTTTCAAAACCGCTGCAAAGATGTAAATAGTTAGCAAAGGCTGAACAGGCTGGAAAAGAAAGATGAATTAATTTTTTGCCGGATCCTGCACCATGGGCAAACCAATATACTTGGCTTCTTCGGATGTCACGGTATTGATTCCCCAAAGACCACCGGAAGATGACGCTATCTTTTCGGCAAGACTTTTTAACATGGTGTAATAGGCCAGAGAGAATGACTTATCCATTTTCGTCCAGGTTGAGCTGAGCTTACTAAGCTCTTCAATAATCAAGGGATTGCGCTGGGTTGATTCGAAGGGATAACTTTGAATAAGGATCTTTATTTTATCCTCAAAATCTTCTGCCATCACTCTAAAAAATCCGGATAGCACGGACTGTCCCTTATTTTGTTTTTTTACAATAGATATCGCTTCATTGATTTCTTTCCGATCGATATCGCCATCGGCACCGGCAATCAGAATACACACCAGCACCGGTGCTTTCAAAACCAACTCCATCTCGGAGTCGTCAAGTCTATCAAATTCTGGAATCATCAGGGTTAAGGAATGGGCTTCCTTAAAGTTCTTAAAATATTGGTTACAGATAAACTATTCTTTGCATTATATTCCGGTTAAAAACATGCATTTTAAAAGTATGATCCGGTTACCTCATAGCCTTCACCGCGAACTTGGCCGGTGCACATTTCACCTGTATATTTACTTTCTATTGAACCTGTAACTCATGTACGAGAAAGATCCCGTTAAAATTTTTGTAGTTGAGGATGATCCTGCATACACCAAATTCCTCAAATATGTTCTGGAACTCAATCCGGACTATGAAGTGGAGTATTACAATTCGGGCAAGAACTGCCTGGAGAATCTGTATAAAAACCCAGCCGTAATTACACTGGACTATTCCTTACCGGACATGCCCGGAGAAAAAGTGCTGAGTCAGATAAGGAGTCATGATCCCAACATCAACGTCATTGTGGTTTCTGCTCAGGAGAAAATCCACACCGCGGTGGAACTCCTGAAACTGGGAGCCTATGACTATATTTCAAAAGACCACGAAACAAAAGAGCGTCTTCTTAACTCGATCAATAACGCCAGGAACCGCACCTCGCTGATCAAAGAAATCGACCATCTGAAAAAGGAAATTTCAGAAAAGTACGAGTTCGAAAAAAGCATCATCGGTACAAGTGTTGCGATCAAGCGCACCTTTTCACTTCTGGAAAAGGCGGTTCAGACTAACATCTCAGTAAGTATATCGGGAGAAACAGGTACAGGTAAAGAACTTGTGGCCAAGGCCATTCATTATAATTCCAAGCGCAAGAACAAACCGTTCGTAGCCGTTAACATTGCCGCTATTCCAAGAGACCTTATTGAAAGTGAACTCTTCGGTCATGAGAAGGGCTCCTTTACCGGGGCGGTCACCCGCAGGATCGGGAAGTTTGAAGAGTCTGAAGGCGGCAGCATTTTCCTGGATGAAATTGGTGAGATGGACCTTAACCTTCAGGCTAAACTTTTACGGGTATTGCAAGAGCGGGAAATAACCCGAATCGGTGGTAATCAGGTAATAAAGCTGGATGTTCGGATCATCGCTGCAACGCATAAAGATCTGGCTGAAGAAGTGAAAGGCGGGCGGTTCCGCGAGGACTTATATTATCGTCTGCTGGGCTTACCCATCCATTTACCACCGTTACGTGAACGTGGTCAGGATGTGATACTTATAGCCAAACATTTCCTGGATCAGTTCGCTCAGGATAACCAGATGCGCAAGTTTAAAATCAGCCAGGAGGCACAGGAAAAGCTGCTTCAATACCCCTTCCCGGGAAACATCCGTGAGCTTAAATCGATTATTGAATTGTCTGCAGTTATGGCTGAAGACCAGGAGATACGCGCACAGGATATAAGCTTCAACAGCACTACCCGAATGGAGTCTTTCCTATACCAGGAAATGACCATGCAGGAATTTATGTATCGCATCATCCGCCATTACCTGAACAAGTATGACAATAATGTGCTGGATGTAGCGCAGAAGCTTGATATTGGAAAATCCTCCCTTTACCGATATCTCAAGGAAATGGAGGCGGCAGGGATTTAAATGAAATTACAGAACTACGTTAAGAAAGGTGCTTTCTACGAAGCCGTTGTTGAAGACGGTTCGGATATCATCTTTGTGGTTGATTATACCGGAAACATTAACTACCACAATGCTTCCGTAATGGAAACCCTGGGCTACCGGGCAAAAAGCCTCATAGGCAAGAACTTTTTTGACTATCTGCTTCCTTCAACGGTGAAGGAGATGCGTGAGAAATTCAAGCTCAGCCAAAAACGTGCGTACACTGAAAATGTAGAATTTCAGTTCCTCAGCAAAGACGGAACATACCGCTACCTGGAATTCAACGCTATCAACCTGAAGCATAAGGAAGGATTATCCGGGTTCATTCTGGACTGCCGTAATATTGAACAACGAAAGAATGATGAGGTTGAACTTAAGCGTCTTCAAAAAGCCAAAGAACAATTTCTGGCAAACATCAGTCACGAAATACGGACCCCCATTAATGGAATAGCCGGGATGGCTAACCTGCTGGGACAAAATCCAAGCCCTGATGAACGCGAAACATACCTGAATGCTATCCGCCATTCCGCTGAAAACCTCAAGGTGATCATCAATGATATCCTGGATCTTGCCGCCATAGAATCCGGGAAACTGCGTCTCGAAAAAATAGCCTTCAATTTACTCGACCTTCTCCCCTCGCTCATTGGAACGTTTACCTATCAGGCCAAGGAAAAGAAAATTGATCTGAGCTACTCCATCGATGAGAAGCTGAATAAAATACTGTTGGGTGATCCGGTGAGGTTAAATCAGATCCTCATCAACCTGATCAGCAATGCCGTGAAGTTCACTCACAATGGATCAATACAGATCAAATGTTTTGCTGAGCGGGAACAGCGGGGTGTCTGCTGGGTAAAAATTGAAGTGAGTGATACGGGCATTGGTATCCCGGAAGAAAAACTGAATACCATTTTTGAAAGCTTCAGCCAGGCCGATGAAAGCGTTACGCGAAGGTATGGTGGTACAGGCCTTGGACTTACCATTGTACGACAACTGGTGGAATTGCAGAATGGTAAAATACATGTGGTGAGTCGTGAGAATGTCGGATCCACATTTATGGTGGTAATCCCCTACTCTATCGGAAAAGTAAAAGCTATTCTGAACACCACACCACAACAAGACAAAGTATTAAAAGATACAAAAGTTGAAGAGCTGAGGGTATTACTGGTAGAGGATAACGACATCAACCGTCTTTACGCCAAGAGCATTTTGAAGAAATGGCATTGCCTCATTGACACGGCAGAAAACGGATTGGTAGCCATTGAAAAAATCAAGAACAGTTTCTTTGATGTTGTTCTGATGGATATCCAGATGCCGGTAATGGATGGATACGAAGCCACCAAAGTAATCCGGGCGATGGCTCAATCTGCACAGGTTCCCATAATCGCGCTGACAGCGAACGCTACACCCCACGATGTCGAAAAATGCCTTGCTGCCGGTATGAACGATTACCTGCCAAAGCCCTTCACGCCAGAAGATCTCTATCGCAAGCTCTTTGAAGATTTAAAGATCAGGCCCAGTGACAAGGAGATACTTAAGTCATTCAAGCCTGCCGGTACCCCTACTTACAATCTGGATTACCTCCGTTCAGTATCCGGTAACAACCAGGAATTTATCCGGGAAATGGTGACAACCTTTATCCAAACCATACCACCGGTTCTTCAGGAGATGAAAGTATCCATGGAAGCCAGCGACTGGACTAAACTATCCAGGCTTGTTCACCAGATCAAACCATCTTTCACCCTCATGGGCCTTGATGCTATGCGATCTGATATTGTTTTCATTGAAGAAAACAGTAAAGCTCAAACCAATCTGTCGGAAGTGAAAAGGTTAGCCAATGACTTTATCAACCGGTGCAATGTGATCCTCCCAGAACTTTCACAGGAAATACTCCCCGATTAATTTCTGTTCATCACCGCTATCTTCTTGTAGAGAACTGCACGGTCGCCATACTGAATGGCCATGAAGTAAATACCATTGGCAATGGTGCTGATATCCACCTGCTGAGCGTTGGTCAGATCGCGCTGCAGTTCACCATCCAATACCACCACACCACGCTGGTCAATGATCTTCCAGTGATAGTCATGTTTCAGCTTCTCTTCCAGGTACACGTTGATGTTCTGGGATGCCGGGTTAGGATAGATACTTACTTTACTGATCTCAGACACAATCGGATCATCCGGAAGTCCTACCGGAGCCTGTGATTGCTTAGGACCTGGAATGGGCACCTGTACCGACTGAAGTATCCGTGTCGTTTTCTTTTCCTGTACAAAGGCAATGATTGAAAGCTTGTTACCATCGACCACCGGAACATCAATCGGGAAATTCATATTCGATCGTATGGAGTCAAACAATACCCCTGCATTCAATTGAGCATCAATAACCCATCCCTCCGGACCAAAGAGAAGCTTCCGTAATGAGTTCTTATTACCATACGGATTACCCGGTAAACCTGTCTCCACCAATGCAGCGTGTAAGATGACCGGAGCTGAAATCGTATCATCCATATCAATAAATGAATACTGGAAATCAACATTCAACATATCCGGTGCAGAAGGATTAATGTCAACTGTTATATCAAATGAAGGCTCTTCAAGTGATCTTCTGTCTAATTCTTCATTGGTTATTTTGTCATACGCTCCGTTGAAGTTGGTTTCTTTACCAAAAGCCCCGGTAATACCATCCATGATCGCAACCGGTGCAGCCTGCACGCTATACAAAAGCGTTCGCGCATACGGATCAGCCTGATTAGCTTCGTTGATAACATCACCGGAAGGATTGGCAATGTGGTACTGGATCCGGTTGAAGTTCCGGGCATCAAGACCATCCAGGTAGTCAATTGCGAAAAGACCTGGAGCATCAAGATTATCACTGGTGAAATGTTCAACCAACACATTCTTTCTCTTCTCACCGATATAAATATCATCGAATGCAAAACCATTTAATGTTTTCGGATCATTCAGGTTATCATTATTACTTGCAAACGCTACCCGGAACACTACCAGATCACGCTGGGTTATCTGATCCAGGTTGAAGCTTGCTCTTCTCCATTTTGCATTACGTGATGACCATGCATAGTTATCCTGTCCACCGGGTTCACTTACAAGGTCAGGTGCATTATACCAGTTAATACCAGCACCCAAAGCGTCCCCGATCGTTTCCCAGTTTTGTCCACCATCGGTTGAATATTGAACGACTGCTCCATCAAATCCCTGCGGGGTATCTGACCAGTAGCTGAGTGATATCATAGGCCGTTCAAGCGCACTCAAATTCAGACAGGGTCCGATAACTTCAGAGTTTTCATTGTCGAAGTACGTACTGTAATCCGTGACTGAATTCGGATTCGAACCTGTCCACCATGCATTGTTACCCGAAGCCGCAGAATTAATCACATTTCCGGCAGGGAGACCGAACACCCAACTCGATGCGGTATCAGCATCTATCTTCACCCATGTACCTGGGCCACTGTCGAAGTTTTCAATGTAGGCTGAATCCAGTTCTTCATCCGGTTTCTGGTAGTCGAGAATGTATACTTTCTTCGTTTTCGAACTGATACAACCATCATCCGTCTCTGCTGTAAGTACTACATTGTACGTTGAGAAAGCATCGTATTTATGATAAGGATCCTGGAATGTGTTGGACGTGCGGCCGCCATCCAGTGTCGGAGGAATCATTTCGGATGCTGTATCCAAAGGCGTTGTATAGGTATCACCAAAATCCCACTGGTATTTTATAATATTACTGATACCTCCATCGGACAAATTTCTAAACTCAGTTGTATCACGTGACACGCATACTTTTGTCCACTCAAAGTCAACATCCGGTGTTGTACCAATACGTATCTGCTTAACGGTATCTGCTGTACAGTTATCAAATGTAGTGACAGTCAACACCACGTCATAAAATCCTTCTGTGTCGAATTTCCAATCCGGGTTCTGATCTGTTTTCTTGGCGCCTCCGTCATCAAAGTCCCACTCCCACCTTTCTATTTGTGCATTCAATGAATCATCCGGTATCACAGACAGGTCAGTGAACTGAACGATATCCGTTACGCATGAATTACTAGCTCCGATCTGAGCTTTCGGTGAAGCATTTATAATGATCTTCTTCAGGATCTCGTTGGTTGCACCGAACTCATTGGTGTAGGTATACTTAACAAAGTATTGACCGGACCATCTTCCATCTGTATTTATGTACCAACCCATCGCGTCTGAACCCAGTATTTCCGGAGTGATCGGGGCGGAAAAATCGGTAGGATCCTCGCCTTCCGAAATATCCGGATCACCAATTAGTCTCACCTTTCCATTGTTACTGCATATCTTAGGTTCGATACTGAAATCAACAAACGGAGAGCCTTCAACCTGCAGACCAAAATTTATATCTGTAAGCGGGTTAATGATAACAACCTTGCTCGTATCTCCAACGCAACCTGTAGTAGGGTTGGTATACGTATACACAATCGTATCAAAACCGATGTTCGCATCACCCGGATCGAAAAGGTTTGTTCCGGCTTGTATACCAGGTCCTGTGAATACACCCGGAGACGGGAAACCCGTGATGGGCACGATCGGGTCATTCTCCGCATATGAATTTGCCAGGTCTGCTATCACAGGTTGAGGAATAGGATTAATCCTGATGAACACATCATCATTTACAATGCCGCAGGGTCCGCTACCATCCGGATCATTTGAAGAGATCGTTAATGTAACACCACCAGCATCAATGTTTGCCTGCGTTGGCATGAACTGAGATGCCAGATCATTTATATCAGAGAACCGCGAGGCAGGTTCACCACTCCAGGTAATTGACGATGCTGAAGGTGCAAGGCTTCCATTGAGTTGGGCAACCTCGCCTTTGCATATTTCAAAATCAATACCTGCATTAACACGAGCAGACTGATTCACATGAACGTCAACCTCAGCGTATTCGGCCACGCAAGGACCGGAACCATCCGGATCAATCGTAGTCAATCTGAACCGTAAAGTAGTTGTAACGTCAGTGACATCCGGGAAATAGTCTGCGGTTACATTCCGCAGTGTCGGGCTCACCACCGAAACATTACTTACATTTAAACCACCGTTACCCGTTATCAAACTCCATGAACCCGATGTAGCACTACCGGTTAAGGTTCCGGCAAGTGTAAATCTGGTCGGCTCACAAACTGTATAGTTAGCCGGAACAGTCAGCTTTGCCTGTTCATTAATATTTACCGTCAGTTCATCTGATTTGTCTGTGCAAGGTCCTGAACCGCCATCCGGATCATTTGTGGTTAATCTGAACGTAACGCTTGCAGCTATATCTGCAGGATCAACTGTGTAGGTTGCTGTAATTAAATATTCGCCCGGAGTTCCTGAAGGCGCAGTTGAACTTGAAGATAAGGTACCACCACCAGAAACGATTGACCATGTTCCGGTAGTAGCGCTTCCGGATACCGTTCCGCTGATCGGGAAAGTAACGGGTTCACATACACTAAAGTCAGAACCTGCATTCACGGTTACAGAAGGATTCACGGTAACCGTCACCGTTACAGGTACAGGATTACTACATCCATTAGCCGTTGGAGTGATCGAATATGTAACCGATCCAATGGATGCATCCGTTGTGGATAATGTCTGACTGATCGTGGAGCCGTTTCCGCTTAGCCCTCCCACAACATTTGAAGTTGGTGTAGCTGTCCATGCGAAAGTAGTTCCCGCAACATTATTCGGTGTCGGAAGTATGGATACGATAGCTGTCTCACCGCTGCAGACCGTGACATTTGATGCCGTTGCAGATGGGATGGGTTTAACAGCAACAACAAAGCTGACAGGTACACCATCACAACCGTTGAAACTTGGTGTGATGGTATAGGTAACGATACCTGTTGTATTTCCAATGTTCCTGGGCGAATCATTTATAACGGTTCCGGAACCCGCATTGATCGATGCCGGATCAATCGGCCCGGTAAATGTAGTTGTCCAGGAGAAAGTGGCCCCTGTAATTGTTGAGGTCAGGTTAAGATTTAGGGTCTCGTCACTGCATATCTGTTGTGACAAACTCGCAGCCGTATTGGTAATTACAGGTACAGGCTTAACATCCACCAGGACATTGATCGGTGTTCCTGCGCAGCCATTGGCTGAAGGCGTTATCAAGTAATCTACTGATCCCGGAGTATCCATAATAGCCGTAGAAAGCACCTGGCTGATTACATTTCCGGAACCATCTGAATATCCGTTCACATCCGTAGGTGTTGCCACCCAGGAGAAGGTTGTTCCCGAAACATTGTTGGGGTTTGTGATCGACACAGACGTTGAATTTCCAGAACAGATCGTTTGTGGATTAGCTGCTGCTGTTGGTCTCGGTTTAACATTCACAACAAAATTCGCTGGAGTTCCGCTGCAGGTTCCTCCTATTGAAGGTGTTATGGTATAGATAATGAATGAGCTTGTATTCGAAGCGTTGACAGGAGTATCCGTTATCGCTCCTGAACCGGAAGCTGAAACACCTGTCAATGGAGGTCCTACAATGGAAGATGTCCAGTCCAATGTAGCTCCGATCGAGGTTGATGGTGTAAAATTCAATGGCACACCACTACAGATCTCCTGGATCATAGATGCCGGAGGTGTTGTGATCTGAGGCCTTGGATTAACCGTGACAGAAACGGTAACAGGTGTTCCCAGACAACCACCGGAAATGGGTGTAACCTCGTAGGTAACTGTTCCCGAACTGGTAGCGGATACTAAATTCAAAACCTGAGTGATTGCAGACCCCGTTCCGGCTGATGCTCCGGTAACGTTGGGAGATGATACTACAGTCCATGTAAAGGTTGTATTGGCAACACCATTCGGATTTGTTATCGCAATACTTGTACTCGATCCGTTACAAATAACCTGTGGTGACGCGGCAACATCCGGGATAGGTTTAACATTCACACTCACCGCTACAGAAGTTCCATTACATCCCGCAGCCACAGGTGTTATTATGTATGTCACCGATCCCTGTGCAGGTCCGGTCGTTGAAAGCAGTTGGGCAATGTTAGCCGTGTTCGGTCCACCGGTTCCTGCGGAGGCACCACTGACGCCAATTGAATTCTGCACTGTCCAGCTGAATGTAGTACCTGAAACTCCATTCGGATTAGTGATGGCGATATTGGTTGTTTGCCCACTGCATATTGCCTGATCTGAAGCCAGCGCATCCGGAATCGGATTTACTGTGAGTGTTGCCGCTGAACTTGGTAAGCTCGGTGCACAGGCACCACTTATCACTACGTCATAGCTGCCGGCATCACCTGCTACCGCATTCGTAATGGTATACGTTGAGGATGTTGCCCCTCCTATGTTCGATCCATTTTTTCTCCATTGATAACTTACGCCTGTAGTAACACCAGCATCCACGCTGAAGGTCACATTCTGACCTGCACAAATAATCTCGGAAACAGGTTGCGTGATTATCTCGGGTTGTTCGTTGATGATAAGCTGAGAGCTTGTACTCAACATCGGAGGTACACATGTGCCACTAACTAAAACAGCGTAAACTCCGGCATCGGTCGTTGCCGTAGCAGGAATGGTATATGTTGAAGAGGTTGCGCTTCCGATATCCACGCCATTCTTCCGCCACTGATAGGTCAGGTTTGTGCCGGTTGCCGTGACACTAAAGCTGGCAATGCTTCCTTCACAGATCGTCTGGCTTGTTACCGGATGTGCTGTGATTACCGGTAAGGTATTTACAGCAAGCGCACTTATTGCACTCGTGACTCCAGGTGTACAGGTACCATTGATAACAACATCATAGTCTGCTGCATCGGCAGTTGTTACATTCAATATGGAATAGGTGGAAGCTGTCGCGCCTCCAATGTCTACTCCGTTCTTGCGCCACTGATACGTTAAGCCTGTACCCGTAGCCGTTACACTGAAGCTTACTCCGCTGCCCTCGCAGATAGACTGCGCGGGTGCAGGCTGAGCCGTGATGGACGGAAGGGTATTGACCGTTAAGGTCGCGGATGCACTCGTCACACTTGGTGTACACGTGCCGCTTACCACTACATCATAAAGTCCCGCATCACCCGTGGCAACGCTGGCTATACTATAACTTGAACTCGTAGCTCCGACTATGTTTACTCCCCCCTTGCGCCACTGATACGTAACACCTGTAGTCACACCCGCAGACACCGTGAAGGTAACGCCACTGCCCACACAGATAGACTGCGACACCGGACCCGTAAGGATCTCCGGCTGCTCGTTGATGGTTAATACTGACGCTGCGCTGGTAACTCCCGGTGTACAGGTGCCGCTCACCACTACCGTGTAGCTGCCAGCATCGGAAGTACTGGTGGATGCTATCGTATACAGTGAACCCGTGGCGCCTCCGATGTCTACTCCGTTCTTGCGCCACTGATACGTTAAGCCCGTGCCTGTAGCCGTAACACTGAAGCTTACTCCGCTGCGCTCGCAGATCGACTGCGCGGGTGCAGGCTGAGCCGTGATGGACGGAAGGGTATTGACCGTTAAGGTCGCAGATGCACTCGTCACACTTGGTGTACACGTGCCCCCTACCACTACATCATAAAGTCCCGCATCACCCGTGGCAACGCTGGCTATGCTATAACTTGAACTCGTAGCTCCGACTATGTTTACTCCCCCCTTGCGCCACTGATACGTAACACCTGTACCTGCGGCTGTAACACTAAATGTAACCCCACCTCCTACGCAAATTGATTGCGATACAGGATGAACAGAAATTGATGGTAACGAATTTACAGTTAAGGAAGCTGCTGTACTGGTAACTGGTGAGCCACATGAGCCGCTCACCACGACATCATAGTTGTCGACATCAGTGGCTGTTACATTGGATATGGTATAACTCGAACTGGTTGCCCCTCCTATGTTAACTCCACCTTTACGCCACTGATATGTAAGCGCTGTGCCATTAGCAACTACACTGAACGTGGCAGATGAGTTGGTACAGGCAACCTGAGGAGATGGATCGGTGGCAATGATCGGAGCCTGGCTATAGGTTATTATAACATCATCTGTACTTGGTGTACATACTCCATTGCTTGTTGTCCAGCGAAGAATGTACGTACCATATGCATCAACCGTAGCGGTTGATGTTCCAAGTGTATTATCACCAAAATTAACTGTTCCCGGGCCGCTTATTTTCGTCCATAATCCTGTACCAACTCCAGGAATATTTCCGGTAAGATTTGCCGTCAGTCCACATACAGAATTATCAGAGCCAGCCGCTGCTGCTGTCGGAGGTGTTGTGGTGGTAACGGTTACAAGGTTTGAAAGATCAACATCACAAAGTGTAGTTGCATTTTGTGCGTAGACTTTTATAACTGTGTTTGCTGAGATGGGATCGCTATTGATAATCAGATTACCACCTGATCCCGAAAAACTCCCGCTAAGCGGAACATTTGTTGCATTGTTACGAAGCTGGTAGAGTACACCCGCCTGTGCCGATGTAATGGTAACAGGAACAGAACTTCCTGCACATACGGTAGTTGAAGCCGGTGAAACCGTAAGCGAAGCCGTTGGTAATCCAGTGACCGTTACATTCTGGATATCGACACAAGTCGGGACAAATGCTTTAAAGTCGTTGACAGCGGTAAACGAAGCGAGATTTCTACCGGGTACAACATAAGCCACCGTAGTACCCGTATCAGGACCTTCAATACCCTGTGTAGCAAAGTTGGCTGAGAAGTCAACATTCGTGGAGTGAAGCTCTATGATATTGGTGCTCTCATGGAGCTGCACCTGTATAGTAACTGTAGTCAACGAAGTAACTCGTCTGATATTCGTGAAGTTCACGATGAACTTCCGGTAGGGTGCAGAACCTGTTGTGAAGTAATCGATCGTACCTCCGAGAGCAGGATTCAGGTCATCCCAGGCAAAGGCGATAATATTGTCCGGATCAACTGCATTTGGCAGTGCCACATTGTTACTGTTTGTTAATGCAGCTGGAGATCCAAACCCCAATAGTCCATTCGAAGCGATACGCAGATCGGTATAGTTGGTACCAAAAAAATTGAATGTAAAACCGATGCTTAATAATCCGGTTTCTGCATCATCGGCCAGTACGACCGAAGTCCCTGATCCTGCCACAGGATTAAACGTGCCTGTTGTTTGAACAAAGTAAGTAGTTGCTGATCCTGAAGTGGTAACAAGCTGGTGGGTACCTAGTCCGGCAACTGATGGATTAAAATTGCTTCCGGTAACACCAGGGCCATAATATGTAGTCCCTCCGGTGAGCGGAACCAAGCCATTGTCAATACAATACGAAGAATTAAGACCCGTGAAATTACACTGGGCATGAGCCGGAATTGCCGCAAAAGCGGAAAGGGTTACTAAAAAGGCTAAAAAATATCTCCTCATTGTCAAAAGGGGATTCCGGTTAGGGTGTTTATGAATTTCCCTTAAAAAATGTAACCACGAAATATACAAGCTTTACGCTAGTTTAAAAATTCGCCATTCCGATTAACCTTGATCAGGGCTACCTTCTTCTGAGTTTCCAGTGCAATTGTCCCCAAAACAAAGATTCTTCCGTCCGGTAATTCGGCCACTTTTGCTCCGCTGTTGAACCTGCCAAATGATCCAAAATTAGTTGACCATTCCTCCCGGCTTGATGATGTGAGCCTGGTCAGACGTATCGTACTTCCCGTTGAAGTCTGTTCATTCGCTAATACTAAAAAACCTTCAACCACTTTAGCAGGTGCTACATCTACAGCGGAAAGATTACCGCCTAACGGATTACCCTCCTTATTCAATACGAAACCTTCACTTGTTTTTGTAAGGTTTGGACCTCTCCGACTAAAATACAACGTTCCCGATGTTGCCGTAGATGAAGATCGGGATGTTCCCAATTCATAAAATCCTCCCCCCAGAGAATTCGGTACTTTGCAAACCGAGACTAATATTTCATCGGTACCATCCACACCTGAGAACACAGCTGATTCGCTACCCGGAGGTGGTACTTCCAACTGGCCGCTCAATCCAAAACTGAACGTTGCAAAGTTTGAATTCTCAGCTTCATGACTGGCCGGTTTCTGATCGAGGTAACAGAACCAAAAAAATCTGTCTGCATCATTACCATCCTCAAAGATTTTAATGCCCGAACCAAATTGTTCTCCGGGCGATACCGGATTTTGCGACAAGTATTGTGAATAGTCAGAATTAAATGTGAGAATGATTAATTCTTCCAGATCAACCGAGGGTGGGACTTTATCAGGATCAAAAATAGTTTCATCAGTAGAGTTTCCCGTAGTAACAAAACCTCCATTAGAGATCGGAGTTATCGACCGCATAAACTGAGTTTCCCAGTCACCCCCGTTATTGTTAAACACCATGCTATCGATCTTTGTACCATCTTCTTCAATTCGAATTACCTTGAAGTCATACTTACCTTCATTTGTTGACGGATCGGTTCCTAAAAACATGTTTGATAAGATCAGAAATTGTCCGCCATTTACAGTAGGTTCAATGTCCTGAGGCCCCTCATTTACATTTGGTGTTCCGTATTTTTTTTGCCAGAGGATATTCCCCTTATCATCGACTTTAATTAGCAGTATCTGCTTGAAACCTGAAGGTGTTACTGTACTGGCGAGAATAAGCACCGTTCCATCGTCATTAATATGGAAATCGACTGCTTCCTGTTCTCCATCTTCACCATAGTATTTAATAAAATACTTTTCAGATTCTCCCGTATACTCCCCACCTGTATCACAGGCAAAAGCAATACAAAGCAACGTCAGAATAAATAAAAGATTAGTCGCCCGTAACTTCATGCTTTTGTTTTTTGATCGAACGTAAAACAGATCGCGAACGGGCCTTCTTCAATTTTCGTGGCTTATAGAGCGGGTATACATATCCCACAGATAAAAACAGATTATCCATTCTGAAATAATCATCAATGTGTCCCCAGGTCATTGTCGGTTCTCCGGTGCCCTGAAAATCCGCTGAGGTTCTGTCACCCATGCCGTATTCATAGATACTATTATTTGTATTGACCAGGTTGGTCATTCCAAATGAATAGCGCAGGTCAATAAAGGCGTATTGAAGACCAAGTTTGTATTTAAGTCCACCACCAATAAACCAGGAGTAATTAAATGTGTTTCGTTTGGATTTTAAATTCAACACGGGACTCTCCTCAACCTGTTGGTCCATTTTTACAACTCCATCCGTTTGGTTAAGCGTGCCATCGGTATACAGGAATGTAGCTCTATCGCTCAAGAGGATGTCAGCTGAAATCCCTACATATCCATAAGGCCGGTATTTTCCCTGATCATCGGTGTACTTAACAGACAGTGGTATCCGGGCCCAGGTTTGCTGATCTTTAAATTCTACCACATCATGGTCGAATACACCTTTGCTTTCCAATTTGTACGCACTGAAAACAAAATTCCCTTCCAGTGCCACAGAAAGGTTGTCGTCATAGTTCCAGTCCGCTCCAAAGGCAATCTGAAATCCCGGTCGAAGTATATAACGCTCATCAATACTGCCTACAAAGGCTTTGCGGTCAACGATCTGTCTGATGATCGAAACATTAGGGCCAATCTTGCCGAACAGGGAAAAAACAGGTGAGGCAGTGAATTTTGAACTCAGATAAACCAAATCAATAGGGTCCTGAGTGTCATTCGTAACATACTCCGGGTTCGCTCTGAGTACCTCCAGGTAGCTTCGTTCAGCACCTTCAGGATCGTCAAGGAGCAAATACGTTTGGGCTAAAAGCAGATATGCACGCTGACGCCATTCCGGTTTCTGCCGTTGATTAAGACAATCTTTCAACAAGCCCGGTATGTCATAGAAATGACCCGCGTTGAATTCATCTGCAGCCTGGCCTAGCGTAAGTTCGCACTGATCCTGAGCCTGAAGACAGCTAATTGCTGCAGCAAAAAAAATAGTCAGAACAACCCGGGATAATCTCATACCATCAGCGTTGTTGTATCAATACATTTATACATGTGTTCTCATAACTGATCTCCTTCCCTACATATCTTTTCCACTCATCCTGTGTCATGTTTCGGGTGATCTTAGGACATATTAATTCAGCCAGTGTAGCCGGATCAGTCGGCCATACTCTGATTTCAGATTCACTGCAGGAAGCAATCAATATATCGGAGCCATTTGCAAAGGCGATATCCCATACATAACCGTTGTTATTATCCATTACTACCGGCAGGTCTTCAACATTTTCAAGAACATACAACTGAAGTCGTTTATCCAGGCCGGCACTGGCCAGCAACTTCTCATCCGCGCTGAACTCAACATCATTAACACCAGCTTTATGTCCCGTAAACTGCCTTGATCTTTCAGAGGCGAAATCATACAGCTTAACCAGACCACGCTTGTTGGCAATATCTTCTAAACCGTAGGCCAGCTGCGTACCTGAAGGGTTATACTTTATAGATAATATGCGGCTTGATACTTCATCGAATAACACTCTATGATTGTTGTTTCTTAAGTCAAACAATACCACCTGGCCAGACCATGTTCCACCGGCCACCGTGTTTCCGTCCGGACTTATGGTTATTGTTTTTAATTCAAAAGGAAGCTTTGCCAGTGTTCTGGCCTCACCACTCGATGTGACTCTGGAGATTGTATTGCCACCGCTTACCACAATAAAATCTGAACTGCCCGGTATGAACTCAATGTCATTGGTTGGGCCACTAAAGCCTTTTACTACTGAAGCTTTAGCGCTCTTTTGAAGATTATATATCTGGATGAACGTTGAGTCACTTCCATTTACCAGAACAGACTGATCATTACTGATGGCTATTACTTTGCTGGGATAAGGGGTAGCAAAATTCATGACCGAATTCGTGAGCTTTTGAAAGTCACCACGGTATACACGGCCATCAACTCCTGAAACATAAAATTCTTTTCCACCTTTAGGGACAACAAGTGATTTCAGGTGTACCCTTGGCGGGCCCTGAATCTTCATGGCATTGTAATTCGAATTATCCAGCTTGGTTATAGCGCTGTAAAGACCGCGGTAGATATAAGGATCATAGGTTTTACCATTATATCTTCTGTGGTAGATATACCCTTGCATGGCCTGAAGGCCGGCTAATTGTTTATCGTCTTCCTCTACGGCTGCTTTCGAAGCCAATTCCTGCGCTTTTGTCAGAAAGTAAAGACTGTTGGCATAGTTCAGGTTGGCTTCCGCCAGTTCAAGGTTCATCTGTGCTTCTTCCAACGCGATCTTTTCTTTTGCTCCGGCTTCTACGGCACGCTCCTCTTCGATTTTAGCAAACAAAAGAGCAGCCTCAGCACGATCACGTTCCCGCTCCACCAATTCATAAGCATCTTCCAAGGTTTGAAGAGAGGTTTGCAACTGGTCTCTGGCATTCTGGGCAGATTCACGTTGCTTATCGGCTTCTGTTTTTTGCTTCAAGGCTTCCGCCTGCTGCTTCTTGGCTTCTATGGTTTGAGTTTCCGCATAAAGCCTGTCCGTATCGGCCTGAAGTTTTTGCAGGTAAGCATACACGAAGAAAAGGATCGCGACAATGAAAGCTATACCTAAAATGACTGCTGTTACGCGCGTCCTTCGCAGTACGCGCCTCTGCATCATCTCCTGATTTTTTAATTCAGCCTCATAGGTAATCCGGCTGGTGTCAAGGAATACTACAGCACGTTCAAAGGCTTCATCATAACGTTGTCCCCACTCACGGGTTGGCCTCTGTTTCTTTTGCCAGTTTAATGCGAGTTGTAAATCAGGCGGACGCCATAAACCCGTTTTGCCAATCTGATACATGGCAGCGGCTTCAGACAAACGCTTATACATGGATGCTGACTCGAACTCATCCTCAACCCATACTTCAAGCCTGTTCCAGATACGCATCAAACTTTCGTGTGAAAGTTCAATCATCGAATCACTGGTCAGGGACACATGTGCACCCGGCATCAGGAACGAACGACCGGGTTTTCTAAACTGCTCCACCACATCCATCACCTCTTCTTCGCTGGCTTCCGCCAACTGTGCTATTAAACCCAGCCGGCAGGGTCTCCTCATTCCCCGGTTCTCCTGGTTGCGTTCTGTAATATTCTTAAACAGCACTTCAGCAATAGCCTTGTTGCGTGTGGTTAATTCATCGTATGCTTCATTGGCGTGCTGGGACAATGCCTCGGATATCTTTCCAACAGCATTGTAATGTCTGATATCAAGCGGTTCACCTGGCTCACGATTCACCATCCAATAATCCCACGTGCGCATAAGCGCATGTTGAAGAATGGGGAGCTGATCCTGGTTGTTTCCCATATCGCTCAAGAGCCGTTTCACCAAACGCTGCGAAATCTTGCCACCGGCAACAGCAACAGGTCCTTCGATAGCAATTTTCTTCTGCTCCCGATTCATCTGCGGGACGAGATAATTGCTGTTATTAATAAGCTGTGTTAATCCGGGAAAGGCAGCACACTCTCCAATGAAATCAGAGCGCATGGTTAAGGCTGCATAAACGGATACATCAGACTGCTGCACGGCATTTAAAACCAGACTGACAAAAAGCTGACCGTCATTCTGGATCTCACCCGATTCTTCAGTCCTGTACCTGAATATCTCTTCAAACTGGTCAATCAGCAGAAATATATTCTCTTTCTCATTCGTCTGGATGTATCGGGCAATATCGATCAATCCATTGGGTCCGCTGCGAAGCACGGAGTTTACAATAGCCTTGTGAATGGGAGTATCCTGAGGGTTTATCTGCTTTTTATTCACCATGAACTTTACGATAGCATCCGTAAGTCCTTGAATAGGTGAATTTCCCGGGCGGGCGGAAATTACATTCCAATGCGGTCCTGAATTGGTAACAAAGCCACCATATAACACGGGGATAAGACCGCAAGTCATAAGAGAGGACTTACCGCTACCAGAGTAACCCAGTACTGAAACAAACCGGTTTTTTGAGATTAGATTAAGGATTTCATCCACCTGCCCCTCTCGTCCAAAAAACAGATGGCACTCTTCAATGGTAAAGGGACGCAGACCTGGAAAAGGATTTTCTCCTTCTACCTGAACATCGATCAATGCAGGAGATGTTGATTTCTGGCCTTCGTTATTAAGTGGTTGATTCAACATGAAACACTTTCCCGAAGGTGAAATTTAGGTAAAGGAAGCCAATAAGTTAAGTGATACACAGGTTACGGTTCAAAAAATAGGCTCAGTTCAAAAAGTGGTTTCTAAGATAGAGTAATTTTCCCTAAAACAAAAAGGGGGCGATCAGCCCCCCTTTTATCATATAAGATAACTCTTACTTTACTTTTTTAATCACCGCCTCAAATGCACTGGGGTGATTCATTGCCAGGTCAGCAAGAACCTTACGGTTCAAATCTACTCCTGACTTCTTAAGCTTACCCATTAATTCAGAATAGGAAAGACCATGAAGACGAGCTCCCGCGTTGATACGGGCGATCCATACAGACCTGAATTCTCTTTTCTTTTGTTTACGGTCACGGTAAGCATAACCTAAACCTTTTTCGACAGCATTCTTCGCTACTGTCCATACATTCTTCTTGCGACCAAAGAACCCTTTGGCCAACTTCAAGATGCGCTTACGTTTTGCTCTTGAAGCTACATTGTTTACTGATCTTGGCATTTTACTTTACATTTTTTGGTTGATGGCGTTCCTTGTTCAGGGGAAACTTCAGGCCAGCATCCGGGTTAAACATTAAACCATTACAGAATAAGCATTGCTTTCACATTGTTCATATCTGACTTGGCAACCAATGACTTGTTACCAAGTCTTCTTTTTTGTTTGGTTTCCTTCTTAGTCAGGATATGATTTTTAAAAGCACGCTTATGCTTAATCTTACCAGTGCCAGTCACTTTAAAGCGTTTCTTGGCTCCTGATTTTGTTTTTAACTTAGGCATGATATAAAAATTAAACTACTATTTCTTTCCAGCTTTAGGCATAACCATCATGCTCATACGCTTACCTTCAAGCTTAGGCATTTGTTCTACCTTACCGTGTTCTTCCAAAAGCTGAGCAAATTTCAATAACAGAATTTCGCCCCGTTCCTTATACACGATTGATCTACCTGCGAAGAAAACTGTTGCTTTTACTTTAGCACCTTCCTGCAAAAAGCTAATCGCATGTTTGAGCTTAAAGTTAAAGTCGTGATCATCGGTATTAGGTCCGAAACGGATCTCCTTGATTACAACTTTTACAGTCTTTGCCTTTATCTCCTTCTGCTTCTTCTTTTGTTCGTACTTAAACTTCGAATAATCAACAACCTTACAAACCGGAGGATCAGCGTTGGGAGAAATTTCAACCAGATCGAGTCCCTGCTCCTGCGCCAGGCGAATAGCCTGTTGGATCGGGTAAACATCTACCTTAATGTTCTCTCCTACCACCCTAACTTTTGGTGCCGTTATCCTTTCGTTAATACGATACGGCTCTTCTGGTTTCTGTGGTCCCCTCCTAACGGGTCTGTTAAAACTACTGGGTCTGTTAGTGCTACTGTTGATAACTGATGATGTTTAAGTCCAAAAAACACTGCCAGGCTTGCTGACAGGGCTGCAAATATCGCTATATTTTCTATCTTTCAAAATATCAGTTTGGAGCTGCACAATCTTTCCTGAAAGTGTCTACAAATTCCTCCAAAAGTACGCTACCCTGATCACCCAGCCCGTGCCGCCTTACCGCTACCTTGTTTTCGGCCACTTCTTTTTCCCCCACAATAAGCATGTAAGGAATCTTCCGGGTCTCGGCATCGCGAATCTTACGACCAATTTTTTCGTCCCGGTCATCAAGTAATCCTCTGATATCCTGAGCTTTAAGCTTATCATAGACCACCTTAGCATAGTCGTTGAAACGCTCTGAAATAGGCATTACGGCAATCTGGTCTGGTGCCAGCCAAAGCGGAAAGTTTCCGGCACAATGCTCGATCAGCACGGCAATAAACCTCTCCAAAGAGCCAAATGGCGCCCTGTGAATCATTACCGGGGTATGCTTTTGGTTATCTGATCCAACATACTCCAGTTCAAATCGCTGCGGGAGCTGATAGTCAACCTGGATAGTTCCCAATTGCCAGCTTCTGCCCAGAGCATCCCTGACCATAAAGTCGAGCTTCGGACCATAGAAGGCTGCCTCACCCTGAACGGCTACCGTTTTAAGGCCCCGTTCGTCTGCCGCTTCCTGGATCTCTTTCTCAGCCTTATCCCACAGGTGATCCTCGCCAATATACTTTTGCTTATTAGCTGGGTCTCTCAGCGATACCTGCGCAGTGTAGTTTTCAAATCCAAGTGAGTTAAAAACATGCAGAACAAGGTCAATCACTTTAATGAACTCCTCCTTCACCTGATCAGGCCGGCAAAAGATATGTGCATCGTCCTGGGTAAATCCTCTTACACGCGTGAGGCCATGAAGTTCCCCGCTTTGTTCATACCGGTATACCGTTCCAAACTCTGCAAGCCGGATGGGCAAATCACGGTATGAGCGTGGCCTTGTCTTATAGATCTCACAATGGTGAGGGCAGTTCATCGGCTTTAACAGGAACTCTTCATTTTCATCCGGAGTGTGAATAGGCTGAAAGGAATCCTTTCCATATTTTTCATAATGCCCGGAAGTGACGTATAACGACTTACCACCGATGTGTGGTGTTACCACCGGATCATAACCTGCCTTTATCTGTGCTCTCCGCATGAACTGCTCGAGGCGCTCACGCAGAATTGTTCCCTTCGGTAACCAAAGGGGAAGTCCCATACCTACTTTTTCGGAGAAGGCAAACAAATCCAGTTCCTTTCCGAGTTTACGGTGATCACGCTTCTTAGCCTCTTCCTGCACATGAAGATATTCCTCCAGCTCTTTGGCTTTTGGAAAAGTGATCCCGTAGATACGGGTAAGCATCTTGTTGTTCTGATTATTCCGCCAATAGGCACCGGCTACGTTGAGCAGCTTAATGGCCTTTAAAAATCCGGTGTTCGGAATATGAGGGCCACGACACAGATCGGTGAAATCACCTTGCTTATAAAATGTGATGGTTCCGTCCTGAAGATCATTGATCAGTTCAAGTTTATACTCATCACCCTTTTCAGTGAAGTACTTCAGCGCATCCGCTTTTGATACATCCGACCGAACATAGGCACTATCCTTTTTGGCGAGCTCTTTCATCTTATTTTCGAGTGCCAAAAGATCATCATCACCGAATGGTCTCCCTCCCAGGTCTACATCATAATAAAAACCGTTTTCGATAGCCGGGCCTGCCCCGAATTTTACACCCGGATACAATACTTCCAGTGCTTCTGCCAAGAGGTGAGCGGACGAGTGCCAGAAAGTGGATTTACCACCTTTGTCGTTCCACGTCAAAATTTTAATAGAAGCATCCTGCTCGATGGGGCGTGCCAGGTCGCGCACTTCACCATTGACCTCGATGGCCAACGCTACTCTTGCTAAACCTTCACTGATGCTTGAGGCTATCTCAGAACCCTTCACTCCTCGGGGATATTCCCGAACACTTCCGTCAGGAAGAGAAATCTTTACATTCATAACTGAATTAAACTACAAAATTAATCCGGCTGCAAATATGGGTAAAGAAGACGAAAGCTTCACACAGTAAGGATAAACTTATAAGTTAAAATGGAAACTAAAAAGTATCCCGAACTTCCGGGTGTCCGGGTTATCCAGGTAGCTTAACCGGTGAACAAAGTCCACCCTGAAAAACTTAAAGATATTCTCTACCCCGTAGCCCATTTCTATATATGGTTTGTTGTGTTCCAGAAAACCCACTGGCATGTATTTATCCTCATCAACAGGAATCAGAGCCTGGTTTTCAGAAGTCATGCCACCATAGATCATATTGAAGGAACCAACCAGTCTCCATTTCAGCTTTCGCATCAATGGAATACGATTCAGTAAAAACCCTTCAAAGTGATGTTGATATTGCAATGCCGCATAGCGATCACTGACAAATTCACCGAAGTCCATCAGGTTAAAGGTAACGGAAGTATAGATCGGAGTTTCGTTTCCGATATGTGGGGAAAGCAGTGGATACGGAACGGCTCCAAATGTGTATTCTCCCGTAACATTTAGATACCCGGTTCCCAATGGCCCAACGCGGATCCGTTTATAGACCGACATCCTCAGCTTGGTATAGTCAAAGTCACTGTCGATGACACCTTTAAATCCACGGGTATAACGAAGGGTAACGATAGGCCATTTGGAGGTACCCAGACTGATCCGGTCGTTATCATCCTGGATAAATAGTTCATCCCGTGCAAACCTTGATTCGATAATAAGCTCAGCGGTTTCATAGTTTGATAAGGTATCGCTTGAACTTCCTTCCCCCTGACTTATATAACCGAAGTTGAATGTTGGTCTGAAGGTAAGGTACTTAAAGGCCACGCGCTGGGTAAAGCCTCTGAACAACTCACGCTGGAAGTTAAGGCGCGATTCATCATAGTAATATCCTCTCCTGAAATTACCCCAGCGTTGTGCAGCCAGGAAAAGGAAATTATCCGAAAGTATTTCATCGTCAATACCCACCCGGCCGATATCACTTCGCGCCCGAAACGTAAGGGTTGTCCATCTTTCGCGCGACAAAATATGCTGAATAGAACCTGAGTACTTTACTTTCTGATCACCAAAACCATAACCCAACTGGCCACGCAGCACCCACTTGTTACTGAAATCGATACTGGTCTTAAACCCGGATTGAATGCGGAGCCCTTCAATATTGTTGTAGGCCAAAAGCCCTACATACGGCCCAATGTAAATCTTGCCAGCATCATAATATCCATCCACTACAATTTTGATGATGTCAATGTATGTCTTGACAATAGGAATGTTCTGCAGGGTGTCAATCATTTTATAGACATTCCTTTCACTCTCGCTCAACGGCTCATGGCGTAACGTATCCCAATGATCTTCGTCTTCATTCAACCGTGCATCTTCGGCCATGACGATCGGATGTTTATAAAACACCGGATCGCGAGGCTTGTTGACAACAAAGTTTTTGTTTGATGTATAGAACTTGGCCAGCATACCAGCTGAAGTATTGGTCAATTCACCAACATCAATCAGCACACGGTTCTTTACCGGAAGCCAGGCACCTTCTTCTGTAGCTTCCAGCTCCTGCTGAATTTTTATTTTTTCTATGAAATTGAGGTTGGCCTGTTTGCCTACTGTCGCATCAACCTGTTTCAGGGCATAGTCAGCTTTGGTGATCCATACGGTGCCTGTAAAGGCAAGATCCTGCGGACTTTTAGGGAAGAAGTCCAACCGGTAACAGTACTCACCACCAACATATAAACTGTCAGTAAGATCATATTCATAATAAATTCGCCACCCATCTGCGATGGGTGAGACAAAATCCTTGCCCAGAATATTCAACCAGTTCTGGTAAAAGTTATATTCCTGAAATGATGATCCTACAAGTTGTGTCACTAAGGTTCCATCCTCAACTCCCACTCCGCTGATCTTTGTTTTAAGAATGTGCTCATACTTTAACTGGGGATTATCCCGAAAATAAAACTTAGAAACACTTTCCGAAATAAACATCGGCAATATGGGTTTGCCATCTTCGCCTGCAAGCCGGTCTACACTGTCCAGCACCTGAGCAATTTTCTTCATGATTTTCTTTTCACGAAGTTTCTCTGAGATATTATCTACGTCAATTTCAATTTTGGTGTAGGTGTCATATTCATAGGCTGACAACTTCCGTTTGTCATTTTCGCTTTTGTTACGAACCACTCTGCGTAATATTTCAAAGGCTGGGTTCTCTCCTGACAAAACGACTATCTCCTGAAGGTTAGTAACATTTTCTTCCAGTTGAAAATTGATTGTCTGATTAGCCTCCCGTGTTACGGCTTTTGATTTTGAGCGGTATCCGATGTACGATGCCACCAGGGAGTCTGACGAAAGGGTAGTTTTTACGGTATAGTTCCCATCAAAATCAGTGGTTGTCCCTACGCTGGTACCTTTAAGAAGAATGTTCACAAAAGGTATCGGGTCACCCGAATTGGAGTCTGTGATTTTCCCCTTTATGGTGATGGTCTGAGAAAATGCTGACGGCAGAAATGCCAAAAAAAAGAAACCCAGAAAAACTACAGGGACTATTCTACTCAGGACGTTACGCACAAGCTCGATTTTAAAAGCAAAATTAATGATTTCTACTTTAACTATGGAAAGGGTGTGATGGTTTCAACTTTCCTTTCCGTTTAACTCCTCTTTCTCCCCCATAAACCGTGGCGCGGTCTTAAGAACATATAAATCCAGAATTGCCTTGGTGCGGGCCAGATATTCCCGAAGTCTTACCTTAAGTGCAGACTCTAAATCAGGTTCATCCGCTACCATGGCTACAGCATCAATATCATAATACCTGCTGATGAACAGAGCCCGATAACTGTGAAAAGGTTGCGTGATGATTATAATTTTGTCCTGCCCGAAAATTTCCTTGCACCGAACGATAGAGTCGAGTGTTCGTAAACCGGCATAATCGAGTGTAATGGCGGCCGAGGGTACACCTAACTTCATCAGTGCTTTTTGCATTTCCAGAGGCTCGTTATAATATTTTGACCGGTTGTCTCCGCTCACAATAAAATGGTCAATCTTACCCATGCGGTAAAGTTCTGCAGCGGTTTCAATTCGTTTCTCAAAAAATGGATTAGGTCTTCCTCCGGAAATTTTATGGCTTGTGCCCAGTACCAATGCCACCCGGTGATCGGGCAATGCTGAGAGGTCTGAAAAAACCCTGTCTTCGGTGCTGGAAACAATCAGCATATTGCTGAATAAAATAAGGGCAACGAATGCGATGAGCAGGATGAGGGAAATCTTTTTTACAATACGCATTCTATAGACATTGACAACAACAAAACTACTGAATTGAACGCACAAATTCGCGTTCAATGATATCTGACTTACGAACCATTTTTCTGAACCAGTTCAATCGGATGATATCTTTTTCTTCATCAGAAAGACCTTGTTTGTTCTCACCGGTATGCAGTTTAGTGATCAACGCGTTCAGGCAGATCGCCACACTTACTGATATATTAAGGCTCTCCGTAAATCCATACATAGGAATCCGTATACGTTGATCAGCATGTTCCTGCGCGTAGGATGAAACGCCCCTGAGTTCATTACCGAAAAGCAGGGCAACTCTTCCCTGATCCACGGATACATCATGAATGGAAACACCATCCTCGGCAGGGTCCGCTACGAGGATTTTATATCCTTCACCTTTCAACCGATCAAAACAGTTTTTTGTATTGTTCACATCGCGTGTCCGATAGCGCTCCATGTTCATCCATTTGTAAGATCCTTTCAACACACGAATATTTAACTGATACTTGGCTGTATTCTCTACGATGTGAACATCCTGTAAGCCCATGCACTCAGCCGTACGAATTACAGCGCTGGCATTTTGTGACTGATAAATATCCTCGAGGATAACCGTTATATGCCGGGTACGATCGCTGAGCACCTTCTCAACAAATTGTTTTTTATGATCAGAAACAAATTGAGCAAGATGTGACAATACCTTATGTTCCTGATCGGTCATGGATGTGGTAATACGGAATATCTGAAAGATAAAATAGTTAAACGGATTTACGAATGAGAACCCTAGTGTTTAAGCACGGATGATGTTGCCTTATGCTGGTACCGGAATATAAACGGAAAGATTACACCCAGAACAAGGGCGTATCCGGCAAAAGAAAACCAGATGCTTTGCCAGTCACGAACACCATCGGTGGTGAAGTAATCAACAACCCATCCACTGATAGCACCTCCGAGGAAGGCCCCTATTCCATTTGTCATCAGCATGAATAGTCCCTGAGCTGAAGCAGTCATGCTGGCGTCTGCTTCGCGTTCTACGAAAAGAGAGCCAGAGATATTAAAGAAGTCGAACGCCATACCGTAGATGATCATCGACAAAACCAATAACACCAAACCATCACCCGGATTACCAACACCGAACAGACCAAAGCGCAATACCCAGGCAAAAATACTCATGAGCATCACTTTCTTTATGCCAAATCGCTGTAAGAAGAAAGGGATGGTGAGAATAAATAATGTTTCAGAAATCTGGGATACAGACATCAAGAGGCCTGGATGATTTACGGCAAACGAGTTGGGATACGCTGAAGCAAAGTCGTGAAGAAATGGTTCGCCAAACGTATTGGTAATCTGCAAAGCCGCACCGAGCAACATGGCAAAAATAAAAAATACCAGCATCCGGGTTTCTTTGAACAACACAAAGGCATCCAAACCGAGCGTAGAAAATAAAGAACGTTTTTGTTTCGATTTTTTGGGTGGACATGCCGGAAGTGTAAAAGCATAAATCCCGAGCAACAACGCAGCACTAGCACTCACGTACAATTGCCATGGGCTGAGTGACCAGCCACCCAGATCAACCACCCACATGGCGATGATGAAGCCAACCGTTCCCCAGACCCGGATAGGTGGAAATACCGTGATGATATCAATGCCATGGCTTTCCAGAATGGTATAGGAAACTGCATTATTGAGGGCAATGGTAGGCATGTAAACCATGGCATTCAATAACATCAGCAGGTACATCGTTTCATAGTCCGTAACAAATGACGCGTAAAACAACAGTCCTGCGCCTACGATGTGACACATTCCCAGCACGCGTTCAGCATTGATCCAGCGGTCAGCAACAATACCCAGTATAGCCGGCATGAACAATGAAGCAATGCCCATAGTACCATAAATGTAGCCGACCTGCGTGCCGGTAAATTTCAGGATCACGATCAGGTATCCTCCCAACGAAATCAACCATGATCCCCAGATGAAGAACTCGAGAAAATTCATCACGATCAGGCGATTCTTTATACTCATGATTGTGTCAGCAGGATTAAAGGGATGTTATAAAAAAGCCGAAACGATAAGCTTCGGCCTGAGTAAAAATCTAATTACGTTTGCTTAATTCATCACGGATTTTAGCAGCACGCTCATAATCCTCCTTGTCAATAGCGTCTTTCAGCAATTCATTCAAACGATCAACGGAGTAGTTTTTAAAATCATCCTTCTTTGATGATTCTTTCTTAACCTTGGCAGCCTTCTCAACTTTGGGCTCCGGTTTCTCCTCCTCTGACTCATCCGTCAGAACAATCCCTGCTTCTGCCAGGATATTTTCATATGTATAAATGGGAGAGTCAAATCGTAAACCAATAGCGATAGCATCTGAAGGCCGGGCATCTACTTCCGTCTTTTTCAAACCATCAGAACAAACAATCTTCCCGAAGAACACACCCTCCTTCAGGTCAGAAATGATTATCTCTTCCACGGTAAAGTGAAAATTGTTGGCAAACGATTTAAACAAGTCGTGGGTCATCGGGCGATTGGGAATGATCTTCTCAATCTCTATAGCTATTGCCTGCGCTTCAAACATCCCGATGATTATGGGAAGTCTTCGATTACCTTCTGTCTCCCCGAGCACTAATGCAAACGATCCGGTTTGCGACTGACTGGATGAGAGTCCTAATATTTCCAGTTTGATTTTTTTCACTACGTACTTCTTCTTGGCTGCGTTCCTAATACAACTTACAAACAATTCAATTGACTATACTACTGTGTTTTCAGATTATTTTGCCGCTTTGATAGCTGCTGTCAGTTTAGGAATGACATCGAAGGCATCTCCGACAATTCCATAGTCTGCGGCCTTAAAGAAAGGTGCCTCAGCATCCTTGTTTATTACTACGATACATTTTGAGGAGTTCACGCCCGCTAAATGCTGAATTGCTCCGGATATTCCCACGGCAATGTAGAGTTGGGGTGCAACCTTCACACCGGTTTGTCCAACGTGCTCATGGTGAGGTCTCCAACCCATATCTGAAACCGGTTTACTACAACCGGTTGCTGCATGAAGCGTCTTTGCCAGTTCTTCCAGGATGCCCCATTGCTCCGGACCTTTCATTCCCCGGCCTCCGGATACTACAATATTTGCTTCCGGCAATAATACTTCGCCTGTCGCTTTTTCAGAGGATGTTATGGTTACAGCAAAATCAGCATCGTTCAATGAAACCGGATACGGAGTAACCTGAACTGCGCTTCCAATCTCCCTGGCTTCGGCTGCATTCTTTTTCAAACCGATTACTTTCTTGTCATTCTTCAACTCCACCTTTGCAAAAGCCTTACCGGTATAAATGCTACGCTTTACTACAAAGCCTGCAGATGTGTCGGGAATCTCCACCACATTGGAAGCAAGACTTGCTCCTACCTTAGCTGCAACACGAGCCGCCACGGGTGTTCCGAGCGAAGAGTTTGCCAGTACAAGTACATTTGCGTTTTCATCCTGCAAGGCTTTTACAAGCACAGAAGCATATGCCTGAATGACTCCGGCATCTAACTTCGGATCTGAAGCATGAAGTACTTTTTGTGCACCATACTTACCTAATGATTCAAGCTCTGACTGATCAACACTACCCAGGGCAATGGCAGTGACAGGATTTTTCATAGCATGTGCATAGGCTACGGCTTCCAAAGAAGTCTTTTTGATTTTTCCTTCTGCACTTTCAACAAAAACCAACGTGGACATATTCAATCAATTAATTTAATCAATTACAATTATCTTAAACCAGGAGTAGCTTAAAGTACTTTAGCTTCGTTCTTTAAGAGGGAAACCAATTCGCCTACATTATCTGCACTGATCATTTTTACGGAACCCTTGGGAGCAGGCAGTTCAAATTTTTGAAGCGAAACACCGCTATTGACAGCTTTAGGTTCAACCACTTTCAATGGTTTAGTTCTGGCGGACATAATACCGCGCATATTGGGGATCTTCCATTCCGCAATGGGTTCCTGGCATCCGGCAACAAATGGAAGATTGACTTCAAGATATTCCTTTCCACCTTCTATTTCGCGCGCCAGTTTTGCTTTATTGCCTTCGATTTCCAATTTCATAACCGGTGATACAGAAGGTATTCCGAGCATCTCTCCTACAATACCATGTACAACACCGCTGTTATAGTCAATTGATTCACGTCCCATCAGAACAAGATCAAAACCTTTAGCATGTTCTGCGATCTGTGCGGCAACAAAGAATGAATCTGCAGGTTCTGCATTCACACGAATTGCATCATCAGCTCCGATAGCCAATGCTTTCCGGATGGTTGGTTCGGTGTCAGCCAATCCTACATTCAATACCGTTACCGTTGCTCCCGATGCCTCCTTTATCTCAATCGCACGGGCAAGGGCATAGTCATCATACGGGCCAATGATGAACTGAACACCCGCAGGATCGAACTTCGTATTATTATCGGTAAAATTGATTTTGGATGTTGTATCCGGAACGTGTGTAATGCATACTAAAATCTTCATCTCTCTCTAAATCAATTAGTTCAAAAGTACTTTTAGAAACAGGCGTCAAGATACAAAAATCCGATTTCCAAACGCGAAACGAAGAACAAATTTCAAAATCTGCGAAATCACCGCATTAATTTTCACACCTGATTTTTGCAGTAAGCTTTGCGGCCCTACTTTCGGGCCAAGAATTATATGACAAGGTTAGAGCAACTTCAAAAATTCTACGCGGAAGATTCAGGTGATCCGTTTAACGTCTATGCCCTTGCCCTGGAACTATCCAAATCAGATTCCGGTAAGGCCTTAACATTATATGAAGAAGCGCTTCGTCTCCATCCGGATTATCTACCCACCTACTATCACGCGGCCAAGCTGTGCGAATTACTGGCCAGGAAAGAACAGGCTATACAGATTTATAAATCAGGGATTGATACAGCGAAACGTCAGCAGCAGTTCAAGACCCTTCGTGAGCTACAATCCGCTCTCGATGAATTGATTTACGAGTAACGTATTTATTGTTCAACCGTATCAGACTCAGAATTCTTGCGGGGAATGATCTTTGACAGAATTGTGTTCGCGTTCAGTTCAAGCATCTTCCTGGAAGTGAGGTAATGAATAACTTTCTTTTCCATGAAGTGATGAAGCGGCAGCAGGACAGATATCAACCCAATCTTTATCGCTAGTATTTTCCACGGCTCCCCATGCGTCCAGTGATGTATCTGGTTATCGGCCAGCAGAATGATAAATTCAAACAGGAAGATAAAGGCAAAGAACCCCAGAATACGGATCGTTCCTGCTGAAACACTGAATATACCCAACATCACCAGCACAATAAAGACCCCGGCAATAGCGGCTGTGATACCCATATACTGAATATTGTGGCGCGTACGCTTATCTTCTTCAGCTTGTACAGCCGCACGCTCCTTTCGTTTGTTCTCATTGTCAACTTCCAGCAGCATCAGATCTTTTTCAGTGGAAAGTTTTTCAACACTGTCTTTCAGCTGTTGATAACGGTTATTATGAAAATATGCACTTTTAAAATCACCGAGCCGCTGATAGACTGAATCCAGATTTTGATGGATGAGCTGCATGGCTCCCATGTTCCTCGTATCTTCGCTGACGTGTTGTGCTTTCTGGTAATAGATCAATGCATTTTTAAAATCACCTTTCTTTTTATAAAACGTTCCCATGTTGTTATAAAACCAAAGCCTGTTGGCTTTGCTGGCCTTGGTTTCAAATCCGATTTCCGCTTTACGGAGATAGTGCGATGCTGAATCAAATTTACTTATAGACGTATAGGCCATTCCAAAAGCCTGATCAACGATGTATTCAAAACCTGCGTTTCTCATAAACGCCTGAAGCTCCGGTTTCGAATTAAAAAACTCCAGTGCTTTTTTGTTTTCGTTGTTGGCCATATACATATCCAGAATACTTCCATACGAATTAAGCTTTACCAATTCAAACTTTAACGTGTCAGCCAAAGCAATTGACTTCTGATAAAATTCAAGCGCCAGATCAAATTGTTTATTATTAGCGTAAACTCTTCCGAGATTGTTATAAACATCCAGTCGGTCAATCTTATTATTAAAGCGGTGTGTCAACCGAAGATTTTTATACCAGTAATCCTTGGCTTTTTCAAACTCATCCAATCCCAAATAAAAATTTGCGAGCGATGCATAAGATCCGCGGAGAAGAAAATAGTTATCTGATTCTTCGGCTATGCTCAATGCATGCAGGTAATTTCTGAAGGCCAGCATTTTTTCATTCTTCGCATTGTAGGTGTTCCCAATAGAATTGTAGCCATTCACGCTCAATGAGTCAGAATCCAACGTGCTGATAATGGATAACGCCAGGTTATTATAATTCAGTGCCTTATCATTTTCGCCATTTAGCCGTGCCCCTAAAGCAAGGTATATATAAGACCACGCCTGATGTTCATCCAGCGCAGAAGATCGGGCAAGGTCCAACGCCTTCTCTGAAATTGAAACACCGGTGTTTATATTTTCCTGGCTGCCGCTCATGTTATAGTGCCGTCTGGCATTGGATAACATGGCAAGCACCATGAGTTTACGGTCGCGGCTGGTTTCAGCTAACTGAAATTGCTGCAGGTTATAGTCATCGGAAAGTTTTCGATTTACCGGGAAATAGAAATTAGAGAGAGTACCAAGCCACTTGACCTTTTCAGCATCTGACGAAGCTGTTTCAAGATTTCTTTTCAAGCTGTCTGTAAAGGGATTTTCCTGTGCATAGACATGAAATGCGGCCCCACAAATAAGGGCGAGCCAAAGACATCGGATCATACGGATTGGGGTCTCAAAATTTCTTAAAGATATGAAACGCCCCCCAAACTGCGTGAGTGGCTCCCATAATTAACTAAAACCTAACAAGGTTAATTATTCAATGCGCCATCATCTACCCAGCAGGCAATGGCATCGATTTCAGATTGTTCAAGGCTGCCATCAAAGGGCATGCTTCCTTCCTGCGTTCGTGTTTTGATCTGTTTTGCATAGAATTTAGCGTCAGCATATTTCCGGAAATCATTTATCCGGTCCTTACCGTTGTGACAATTCGGGTTTATACAATTGGCTTCCAGTAAAGGTTGTATATCCGATGCCCACGTTACATCGGTTTGGCCTCGGGGTACCGTAATGTTAAGCACCATGGTACAATCAGTATTGTCTTTGATGGTTATCATATGATTGCCATGTGCCAGCTGACTGAACAAATTAACTTCAGAGAATTCGCCTGAACCCAGCTTATAGGTATACGGTGGATTACCTTCCAGAACTTCCACCAGAATAGAACCATTATCACTAAAACACTCATCATCCGGTTCAATGGTGGTCGTAAACAAAACATCTTCAGCCATGACGATCACATTATTCAAGGTATCATCACACCCTTTTTTATCCTGGACAAGTATGGAGTATATCCCTGCCGGAAGGTTATTGAATTCTTCACCGGCAACCGGTTCTCCATTCAATACAAAGGTATAAGGAGGTTCGCCTCCGGTGGCTGATACCCGGATCATTCCATCTGCAGTGGTGCAACTGGTGGCATCATCAACCTCTTCCAACGTAACCGTGAGATCTGATAAGTCGCAATCGACTACGTCACTTAGATCATGGGTAACACAGGAATCAGTACACAAAAAAACAATAAGCACGAAGCCTATGCGCTGAAGGACGGTCATCTTCTAAAAATTATCGAAAGATAGGTAGAAGAACCTGTTGATCAGAAAATTATCCGGTGAACGAACGATTTAAGGTTCGAGATTCCAGATTCCATGTTCCAGGTTTCATGTTCTGGAATTTAGAATGGCGTTTCGTCATCATCGCGGGGTGGCAATGGAGGTGCATCATCACCACTGTTGAATGTATTCAACCGGCTTTCACGTGTGATCATACCGGAGAATGGATTATCGTAACCTGAAGGCGAGTCGAGGTCAGCAAACTTGGTAAACTTACCAATGAATTTAAGTTTAACGTTACCCGTGGAACCATTACGGTGCTTGGCAATGATCACTTCACCCGTTCCCTGTGTTGGCATACCATCTTCGTCAACCGTAATTTTATAGTACTCAGGACGGTACAGGAACATAACAATATCAGCATCCTGTTCGATAGAACCCGATTCACGCAAGTCAGAAAGCTGAGGGCGTTTATCACCACCGCGGGTTTCAACACCACGACTCAACTGTGACAGGGCGAGTACCGGCACACTAAGTTCTTTGGCTATACCCTTGAGCGCGCGGGAGATCGATGCAATTTCCTGTTCGCGATTACCTCCCTGATCACCTTTCATGAGCTGGAGGTAGTCGATCACGATCAACTGAACACCATGCTCGGCTTTTAACCTGCGGCATTTGGCACGCAATTCCAGAATTGAAAGTGCCGGGGTGTCGTCAATGAATATGGGAGCTGTAGTAAGCTTTGATGTTTTATGAACGAGCTGTTTCCATTCGTGGTCTGCCAGGTTACCCTTCTTGATCTTTTCGCCTTCGAGTTCTGCTTCGGCAGAGATCATACGATTCACCAGCTGGACAGAAGCCATCTCCAATGAGAAAATAGCAACCGGTATTTTGAAATCCACTGCCGCATTTCGCAGTGCAGAAACCACGAAAGCAGTCTTACCCATACCCGGGCGTGCAGCGATGATCACGAGATCTGATTTCTGCCATCCGGAAGTCATACGGTCAAGTTCTGTAAATCCGCTTGGCACTCCCGTGAGACCATCCTTATGTTCTTTCAATACCTGGAGTTCCTGTATAGCACGTGCCATGAGGTTGCGCATGTTATCGTAGTTCTTGCGCAGGTTTGAATCGGATATTTCGAAAATGGATTGTTCCGTTTTATCGAGCAGTTCGAATACGTCCGTTGTGTCTTCGTATGCGTTGTGATGGATCTGCGATGCGATCTGTATCAGCTCGCGCTTGATTGCCATCTCAATAATAACCCGGGCGTGATATTCAATGTTAGCAGCAGAACTCACCTTGGCCGTAAGCTCGGCAATGTAGTAGGCGCCACCAATCAGATCGACCTTACCGTCCTTACGCAACTGGTTTACCACTGTGCGCATATCAACCGGTTCGGAAGACTTGAACAGCTCGATGATTGCCTGATAAATTTCCCGGTGGGCTTCTACATAAAAATGTTCAGGTTTGAGAAACTCAACAACAGCATTGAGCGCATTGCGTTCAAGCATGAGCGCGCCCAGCACGGCTTCTTCTAGATCAAGCGCCTGAGGTGGCAACTTCCCGAGACTTTCCGAGATATCTCTCGGAATAAGTTTACTGGCTTTGTTGCTTAACCTCAGAGGCATTGATCTTCCTTGCTCCATACAGTGGTTGTTGTACGTGTTTTACTTTTCGTAGGGCGACAAACGTACAACGATTAGGTTCGTTATTGTAATTGTGCACTCCACAACTTGACAACAAAATATCAACAAAAAAAATGTTTACAACTATCAAATTCTTTTTCGTATTGTACGCTCAGAGAACTGTAACCAGCCGCCTGAAACCTAAACGTATTTCATGAACTATTATTTCTAACTTGTTCACCACAAACATTTTCCTTTATTTTAAAACCGGAATTGATTCTCGTAATGCAACTCAAAAAACAGAAGTTACATTTTATTGCCATAGGCGGAAGTGTTATGCACAACCTGGCAATAGCGTTAAAGCAAGCAGGTCATGAGGTTACGGGTTCTGATGATGAGATATTTGACCCTTCACGTTCGACTTTAAGCAAACACGGATTACTACCTGAGAAAGAAGGCTGGTTTCCGGAAAGGATCACCGAAAAAACAGATATCGTAGTGTTGGGTATGCACGCGCATACGTCCAATCCTGAACTTGTCAAAGCACAGCAACTCGGGCTGAAGATTCTTTCGTTCCCGGAATTTATCTACGAGCATTCGAAAGACAAGCAGCGCATTGTGATTGCCGGCAGTCATGGAAAGACCACCATTACAGCCATCATTATTCACGTTCTCAATTACTTTAATCGGAAATTTGATTATGTAATCGGAGCCCGTGTCCCGGGTGTTGAGAACACAGTGAAATTATCCGATGCTCCCATCATTATCATAGAAGGTGATGAATACTTAAGCTCTCCTCTTGATCCGACACCCAAATTCATTCGTTATCAGCATCATGTAGGTGTGATCAGTGGTATATCCTGGGATCACGCGAATGTATTTCCGACTGAAGAAGAATACGTTAAGCAGTTCGACCTGTTTGCCGACCATACACCTAAAGGCGGGCTACTCTTCTATTGCGAACAGGATCCGATGGCCTTGATGATCGGAAAGAAAGAGCGCTCTGATGTTCTGGAGATTTCCTATAAAAGCCATCCGCATACTTCCGATAACAACGGACAGTTCTTCCTGACGAATGGTAAGGAACGCTACCCGATTAAGGTTTTCGGAAGTCATAACTTTCAGAACATAGCTGCTGCCAAAGAACTTCTGAAGAAAATCGGCATTTCTGCCGAGCAATTCTTTCAGGCCATCCCTTCTTTTGAAGGTGCTGCAGGCCGTCTGGAAAAAGTTAGCGCCAATAGTACATCGGTCGTATACAAGGACTTTGCTCATGCACCCTCTAAAGTAAAGGCAACGGTGAAGGCATTAAAGGAAATTTACCCGTCACGGGAATTGGTAGCCTGCCTTGAACTGTATACGTTCAGCAGTCTGAATAAAAAATTTCTGCCCCAGTATAAAGACAGTCTTAAGGTTGCGCAGGTGCCTGTTGTATACTACAACCCTGATAAGTTAAAGGCTAAAAATCTTGAACCTCTCACAGAGTCTGATATAAAATCAGCCTTTAATAATTCTTCGGTGAAAGTATTTGATGATCCTGCTAAACTGGAAGCATTTCTGACACAGCAAACCTGGAAAAACAAAAACCTGTTGATGATGAGCTCCGGAACTTTTGGTGGCATCAACATTCCTTTGCTGGCTGAAAAAATCCTATCCTGAACCATCTCCTTTGTAATGAAATTAAACCTACGCAATCCGCTTTGCTTTTTCGATCTTGAAACTACGGGTATTAACATCACACAGGATCGCATCCTCGAGATTGCCGTGATCAAAATGATGCCTAATGGTGAGGTCCTACGAAAAAGCGATGTATTGAATCCCACCATACCCATACCTCCTGAATCTTCGGCTATTCATGGCATCCGGGATGAAGATGTAAAAGATAAGCCTTCGTTTAAGGAAGTAGCCAAAGACTATGCACGGTTTATGGAAGGTGCAGACCTGGCTGGCTTTAATGTAATCAAGTTTGATATTCCGGTTTTAGTGGAAGAATTTCTTCGGGCTGATGTGGAGTTTGATTACAGCCGGAAGAAGATCATCGATGCGCAAAAGATCTTTCATCTGATGGAAAAACGTACGCTGTCTGCTGCATATCGTTTTTATGTAAACAAGGATCTGGAAAATTCACATACTGCGGAAGCTGATACAGAAGCGACCATGGAAGTACTGCTCGCTCAGGTTGAACGTTACCAGGGCCAAGATGTAACCGATGGTCTGAACCGGAAGATCGGTGAAATCCAAAACGATGTTGATACGTTAAGCAAATTGACATCTTCGGAATTGGTTGACCTGGCTGGCAGGATGATCATGAATAACAAAGGTGAAGAAGTATTCAATTTCGGAAAACATAAAAACAAACTCGTCACCACCGTATTTAAAGAAGAACCCTCCTACTACGACTGGATGATGAATGGTGATTTTCCCCTGGACACAAAACGAAAGCTAACCGAAATAAAGCTCAGAAGTTTTAAGCGTTAATTTCGACAATCAGAGGATTGATAATTATTCAATTGTCGACTACTCCGAGCAGTTTATACTTTTTCGGTTCGTTTCTTTTATCAAGCAGGCTATAGCCCAGCAATACTGCACCCAATGCATAGTATCCCGGCTTGGTGTCCTCTGAAAGGCTTGTGGCAATAGCCTGGCCTAACCATACCGACCCTATCACCGCCAATGAGATGCGCGCGGCTTTTAGTCGCTTTGGGTGTTTTGATCTTACAAACCACACTGATCCCACATCTGCAATGCGGTAATCCAGGATTATACCATCGATTCGCTGAATCTGTATGCTATTGGAAATCGTGTCAATGGCGTGCAGGGAATAACATCCTCTGCTGCACCAGGACATGCTTGTATCTGATGGATCAGTATAGTGAAATGGTTGCGCGTTTAATGAGTCAGTTGCTGCCGAAACTGTTACGATCCTTCCGATGGCTATTTTTTTCTGTCTGCCTTTGCTGTCTTCCACGAGGAGTTTTTGTCCTATTGCCTGACATAACGGAATTATCACCAGTAGTATCAGTAACAGCCTGCCCATAGATTGAATTTTTGTTTAGCTAAATGCGAAATACATTAAAAAAATGATGCCGCGACAATTTACAATGAACAATTAGCAGTGAAGATACAGAGAGAAGAAAGTACCCATGTGACATTAGAGATCAGAGTACCGGAAGGCCGGGTGACTCTGATCGGGAATTTTCAATGGTTTTCCTTAAACTTTTTCTCCCCTGCTTTAATCTCGATTGGAAGATTATTTACTTCAGGCGGAATCGGGCACGAGTACCCGGCACGATAACTACAATATGGATTATAGCATTGATTAAAATCCAGTATTACGTCTTCTGACGTTGGTATCATAAAATCTATGTAACGTCCCACGTCATACGTTTCGTGGCCATTGGTTTGATCCGTAAAGGGTATGAACAGATAATCCTTATACCCGGGCATTCTGGATACATCCGGACTCTGATATACTTCGAGCTTATACTGTACACTGTCCAGCATAAAATAAACTTCCCCATATTTCAGGTAATCGGGAAGCCTTGTAGTAGAGGTTTTCATTTTGAAAAGAACAGGCGTTTCATTCCTGACAAACCGACCCTTTACACGGAATGCCAGATCAATAGGATAGTACTTCAGTCCCTTGAACTTCTTAAGGTCTTTCTTGTCTAAAGGTGATTTGGTTTTATCCCTGAATTCTTCTTCCTGTTTGTTACGGTGATCCATGATTTCTTTCCGCGCTACTTCGTCACCCTGCGCAACCACGCCAAAAGAAAAAGCTGATATTACACCCAGCAATACCAGCTTCCGTAAACCTTCTTCTGCTCTGATCATTAATTCTGTTTATAATATTTCATCGCCTCAGGTACCCACCCTTTCAGGTCCTTCACACGTGTTTCATGTGAAGGGTGTGTCGAAAGAAATTCAGGGGGAGCCTGACCACCACTCATCTTTGTCATCCGTTCCCAGAAAGCAGGAGCTGCATTGGGGTCATATCCGGCCATGGCCATAAAGATAAGTCCGATATGGTCGGCTTCTGACTCATGCTCACGGCTAAACGACAACATACCGATACTCGTACCGGCACCAACAGCCTGCATCAGAAGATCCTTACCCGCTGTTGGGTTTTGCCCCATCACTGCACTCAGCGTACCCAATCCGTATTGTGCCAGCATTTGCTGACTCATCCTTTCTCTTCCATGGTTAGCAATAGCGTGTGCCACTTCATGTCCCATAACCACGGCCACCCCGGTTTCATCTTTACAGATCGGCATAATACCGGTATAGAAAGCCACCTTACCTCCCGGCATGCACCAGGCATTAACGGTTTTCGGATCATCAATAAGATTAAACTCCCACTTAAAACCCGATAGCTCCGATGACAAATTCTTGGAGGCCATGTACTCTTCCACGGCTTTCTGAATCTTCACACCAACCCGCTTTACCATCTGAACCTGGGTCTGATCCGTTGATAATGGTCCTTTCCGTATTACCTCTTCATATTGTTGATTGGCCACTGGAATGATCTCAGCATTCGATACCAGACTTAATTGCTTTCGTCCGGTAACGGCAACTGACGTACAGGCATAAATGGTCAGCGTTACCATTAGAAACATGAGAAGCTTATTGCGCATAGATGTTAGTTTTGATAACAAAAATACAAATCCGAACGAAGTTTGTTTCATAAATTTGGTCTTTGACATATCTGTAATGTGTTAAAAAATCAGGCCATAGAAATAAACTATTTGCACAACCATGAGAATATTCGCCATCGGAAGAAATTACGCAGAACACATTAAAGAACTGAACAATGAACGACCGGAGGAACCCGTTATTTTCACCAAACCGGATACGGCCTTAATCCGGAATAACGGTCCGTTTTACTATCCGGATTTCTCCACCGACATACACTACGAGGTTGAACTGGTGCTGCGAATCTGCAAAGAAGGAAAAAACATTCAGCCGAAATTTGCGAGTAAGTATTATGACGCCATTGGGGTTGGCATTGATTTTACAGCACGTGATCTACAGCAGAAGGCCAAAGAGAAAGGTTTACCCTGGGATATTGCCAAGGGATTCAATGGCTCTGCTCCGCTCTCGGATAAATTTATTGCCGTAAACGTTTTCAGTGACCTGAAGAATATAAACTTCAGTCTGAAGGTAAATGGGGAATTAAAGCAACAAGGGAACACAAGCCTTATGCTTTTTGATTTTGATTATATAACTTCGTACCTGTCTAGATTTTTTACACTGCGAACAGGCGATTTAATTTTTACGGGCACCCCCAAAGGTGTTGGCCCGGTTAAGGTGGGAGATGTGCTATCCGCAAGTATTGAAGATGAGAAACTATTGGAGTTTGAAGTTAAGTAGCATCCGAACGATTCTTGGATTCGTTCTTATTCCTTTTATATCGAACGCTCAGTTCAGTGAACCTGAAGTTCAATTTTCAAAAAAGGAAAAACCGAACGGAGAAGAATACCTTTATCCAGTCAATCCAGGTCAGCCAGGGTCTCTGGCAGGGACGATGGGTGAACTTCGCACTACACATTTTCATTCCGGCATCGACATCCGCACCAATAACATGATCGGATTTCCGGTGCTGGCTTCAAAAAGCGGTTATGTCACACGAGCTACTATAAGCAATTCCGGATACGGAAATGTAATTTATATCACTCATCCGGATGGCAATACAACGCTATATGGCCATTTGGATAAATTTACCGGTGAACTGGCTGATTATGTTCTCGGTGAACAGTATCGCAGACATATAAATGAGATAGACCTGTTCTTCGGAGAGAACCAATTCATGGTAAAACAAGGACAGGTCATTGCCTATTCCGGAAACTCCGGAGGATCAACCGGACCTCACCTGCATTTTGATATTCGTGATGCCAACAATTTTGCGCTCGATCCATTAAAGGTTGCTGACTTTCCGGAGATCGTTGACAACCTGCCCCCAGCGGCTGAGAAAATAGCACTGCGAACGCTTGATGTAAACTCACGGATCAACGATCAGTTTGGCCGTTACGAGTTCTATGGCAACCGCGTAGGTAACAATAACTTTGTCATCGCAAGCCCTATTCTGGCCAGCGGATCAATCGGAATTGAAATCCTCGCCAAGGATAAACTGGCTTATAAAAGTCCTTTCTATGGTGGCGTAAATTACCTCGAACTGTGGGTTGATAGTGCTATGGTATTTCGTCAGTCTATCGAAAAACTTGATCTGGCTGAAACCCGCACCATCTACACCCTGATGGACTTTAAAACCATGCGCAACAAAGGCACACGGTTTTACAAGCTGTACATCGATGATGGAAATGATCTCAAATTTTATGGTGGCTCTCCTACCACTGGAAAGATTAGGGTAAATCCCAATAAGCTGACTGATATTCAGATCCGCATGAAAGACAGCTATGGCAATTCAAGCTCAGTGTCATTCAAGCTTCAGCCTAATCCCATAGTAAAAGAAGTTCCATCGCTTGAAGCTATGCCCGCTTCAGCACAGGTAATATCAGATCTGACCGAGAACACCCTGAAGATCATCGCCAGACCTACCAAAGAAAATACAAAAGCCAGTGTGTATGTTCGTGGAAATGTCACCGAGATCGAACCAGCCTATTATAATAACAACCGCAGAGTTTACCTTCTTGATCTGCGTAAGTCCATACCGGATTCTATTTCCGTAGGAACAAATGTTATCAAACCGAATATCAAAGTAAGCATTCCTTCCGGAACAGAATACAAATACTACAGTGACTATATGGATGTGCAGTTCCCGTTGAATGCTATTTACGATACGTTATATCTTAACACCAATCGTACGGTCAACGCATATAATAATGAAGTCTTCACCATTGGTGATCGTACCGTGCCCCTGAATAAGAGTATTGGTGTCTCCTTAAAAACAGCGCGGCCCTATCCGGCCGAAAGCAAGTACGCTGTTTATCGTATGAATGGCCGGTCATTCTCGTTCATTGGAGGCGAATGGCTGCACGGAAGAATTAATTTCAGCACACGTGAACTGGGTGATTTCATTATACTGAAAGACAGCATTCCACCAACGATCAAGCCTATTTATGTGAGTAATCAGGCCGCACGTTTCAAAATAAAGGATAATCTTTCTGGTATTGCGAAGTATGAAGCAACCCTGAATGGCCAATGGCTTCTGATGCTGTATGACAGCAAGATTGCAACCATCTGGTCAGAACGAAAAGATAAATCCATACCGTTGAAAGGTGATCTTGAATTGGTGGTGACGGATAACAGCGGCAACAAAACCGTATACAAACAAAAAATCCCTTAACCATGGCATTTCCCCAGGCTGGACAAAAAGCACCCGACTTCGCAGTAAAAGATCAGGATGGGAATATTGTAAAGTTGTCTGATTTGAAGGGAAAGAAAATAGTTCTGTATTTCTATCCCAAGGATATGACAGAGGGATGCACCTTTGAAGCCTGCAATCTCCGGGACAACTATAAGCTTCTTCAAAAACAGGGTTATGAAGTCTTAGGCGTAAGCACAGATGATGAGAAGATGCATCAGAAGTTCATTAAAAAAGAAAAGCTTCCCTTTCGTTTACTCGCAGATACAGACAAAGCCATACACGATGCATACGGAACGTGGGGAGAAAAATCAATGTATGGACGAAAATTCATGGGTACTCTCCGTACCACTTTCCTGATCGATGAAAAAGGTATCATTGAAGAGATCATTGAAAAAGTGAATACCAAAGATCATACGGCTCAGATCCTCCGGGAAGAAACTCCAAAGCCAAAACCGAAGCCATCAGCACCGAAAAAAACGGCAGCCAAAGCGAGAAAAAATCCTGCAAAAAAGAAATGACCGGGTTCTCCGGGTGGTGAAGTTATTTCTTCCGGAATGTCATGTAAGAATGGGTTGCCTCAGGTATGCCGGGGTATAGATTTTCAATTACAAATTCTGATCGGTTTGTGATTTCAATTTCCATTTTTGTCGCAGGCGAATTATCCCAGGCTGGTGTAAGAGTGATCATACCCTCTTCAATTTCATACCTAAACACATCTGAGCCTGAACTGCCCGGCTCAGTTCTAATTACGCGGCTGCTGCTGAACTCAAGCTGAGAGCGTCCTGCCTGTGGTGACACCTCAACATATTTTCCCTTAAGTATAGGTTCGGTTTCATGATGACAGGAGAACAATGTCATAATCAATCCCAGAAGCAGTAGTGTTTTCATGGTTCGTTTGATTATTGTTTAACTTGAATTAAAGACAGGTTAAAATAGAAAAACCGTTCTACTGTGGGCAACAGCAGAACGGCTCTTATGTTTATCTTAAGAAAGGCTTACGCTTTGTTCTTGATATCCTGAACTTCAGAGCGGATAGCCTGAGCAATGTTTTTAAGGTCTTGCATACCCTTTCTTACACGGGTACCGGCAGCGCTGTTGCCTTTATTATAAAACTTGTCAATATCTCCTTCCAGGGAAGTAATGAGATCTTTGAGCTCTTGAAACTTTTGCATTGTATTAGAGTTTTAGGATGAAAAATTAGTTTCTTAACGCCAATTTAAATAAAAACGCTAAAAATCCACTGAAAAAGCGGTTTTTTTTAGACCCCCTTTGTCACTGATACCAATACTTCCTCCTTATAGAACCCGCTATCCAGCTTGGTTTTGAGCTTCGAGAATGCCGTTAAGGTCTCCTCAACATCTGACAATGTGTGTACAGCCGTAGGGATAATCCGGAACATAATAACATCCTTAGGAACAACCGGATAAATCACCACAGAGCAGAAAATATTGAAGTTCTCGCGAAGATCCATCGACATGTTGGCTGCCTCACCTACACCACCTTTGAATAATACAGGGGTTACCGGAGAGCTGGTTGTGCCGATGTTAAAACCACGTTCCTTCAATCCACTCTGCATAGCGTTAACGATCTTCCAAAGGTTATCCTTCATCTCCGGCTTTGTCTTCAATAATTCCAGACGCTTCAATGCACCGATTACCAACGGCATCGGTAAGCTCTTGGCGTAGATCTGAGAGCGAACGCTGTAGCGTAAATACTTAAGGATCCGTTTATCACCTGCTACAAATGCACCGATGCTGGCCATCGATTTGGCAAACGTAGAAAAATATAAATCCACCTGATCCTGAACGCCCTGCTCTTCGGCAGTTCCTGCACCGGTTTTACCCATGGTACCAAAGCCATGAGCATCATCAACAAAAAGTCTGAAGTTGTATTTCTTCTTCAACTCTACCACGCCTTTCAGGTCGCCTTGTTTGCCGGACATTCCGAATACACCTTCCGTGATCACCAGAATACCACCACCTGTTTCGTCAGCCAGTTTCGTGGCGCGCTGTAGTTGTTTCTCCAGGCTGTCCATATCGTTATGCGTATAGACAAATCGCTTACCCATATGCAGGCGAACACCATCGATGATACAGGCATGTGACTCTGCATCATAAACGATAACATCCTTCCGGTCTACCAGTGCATCGATAATCGATACCACACCCTGGTATCCGAAATTAAGCAGCATAACATCCTCCTTCATTACGAAGTCAGCCAGTTGCTTTTCAAGTTCGAGGTGGTGTACGGAATTACCGGACATCATACGGGCCCCCATAGGCAGGCCCATACCGTATTTGGCCGCAGCATCAGCGTCAGCTTTACGAACCTCGGGGTGATTAGCCAACCCCAGGTAGTTATTTAAACTCCAGTTGAGAACTTCTTTACCATTGAATTTCATACGTGGGCCGATCTCACCTTCCAGTTTAGGGAAGAAGAAGTAGTCGTCCGGGAGGTGTGAATACTTGGCCAGCGGTCCGGCCTCCATTCTAAGCTTTTCAAATAAATCTACCATTTCACAGTCAAGTTAAATTGCGGCAAAAATAAGCAAAAAACGCTTTGGTGCAGGCCTTAAACCGCTTGGGTCGTCTGGAAATTATGGTTAGCATTGTGCCCTTGGGCCCTGTTATGAGAAAAATCAACAAAATACTGGTAGCAAACCGTGGAGAAATTGCCCTGCGGATCATGCGCTCGGCACGTGAAATGGGAATCAAAACCGTGGCTGTTTACAGCGAAGCTGACCGCCAGTCACTCCACGTACGTTATGCCGATGAAGCCGTTTTGATCGGGCCCCCTCCGTCTGCTGAATCGTACCTCCGGATCGATAAAATCATTGCTGCAGCCAAGTTAACGGGGGCTGATGCAGTACATCCCGGCTATGGGTTCCTTTCTGAAAATGAAGATTTTTCCCAGGCCGCAGAGAAAGCGGGTCTGGTATTTATCGGGCCATCAGCAAAAGCCATTGAGCTGATGGGGAGTAAACTCGCTGCGAAAGCGGCAGTGGCCAAATTCAATGTGCCATTAGTGCCGGGCACAAGTGAGCCCATTACCGATGTGAACGCAGCGAAAAAAATCGCTGCACAAATTGGTTATCCGGTTCTGATCAAAGCCAGTGCCGGTGGTGGTGGAAAGGGCATGCGTATTGTTGACAGGGAAGCCGATTTTGAAGAACAAATGGAGCGCGCCATCAGCGAGGCAACATCTGCGTTTGGTGATGGTTCTGTGTTCATTGAAAAATACATCACCCGGCCACGCCATATTGAATTTCAGGTGCTAGGAGATCAGCACGGAAATGTCGTTCACCTGTTTGAACGCGAGTGCTCCATCCAACGCAGACACCAGAAAGTGGTTGAGGAAGCGCCATCATCCATACTCACTCCGGAGAAACGTAAAGCCATGGGTGAAGCTGCTATTAATGTAGCGAAATCATGTGGTTATTATAATGCCGGAACAGTTGAGTTCATTCTGGATGATCAGCTGAATTTCTATTTCCTTGAAATGAATACCCGACTACAGGTAGAACACCCGGTAACCGAACAGATCACCGGCCTTGATCTGGTAAAACTTCAGATAAAAATTGCGCAGGGTGAAAAACTTCCGTTCACGCAGGAAGAACTGAAAATGAATGGGCATGCCATCGAGATCAGAGTATATGCAGAAGACCCTGCCAATAATTTCTTACCGGATATTGGTACGTTAAAAACTTATAAGCGACCTCAGGGTCATGGTATACGTGTAGATGATGGCTTTGAACAGGGTATGGAGATTCCATTTTATTATGATCCGATGATCGCTAAACTGATTTGCCATGCCACAAACCGTGAAGAAGCTATTGAGAAAACTATCCGGGCCATTGATGAGTATGAGATCACCGGCCTTGAAACAACGTTGGGATTTTGCCGCTTTGTTATGGAGCACCCATCATTCCGGAAAGGCAACTTTGATACACGCTTTGTTGAGAATTTCTTTAAGCCCGAAGTACTTCAGGCTATAAAATCCGAAGACGAAGAAATGCTTGCCGCCATTCTCGCGTCCTCTCTGCTGAGCAATACCAACGGGCAGGCAAAATCAAATGAGCTTACGCAGGCTCCCATAAGTAACTGGAAGAGAAACCGCTGATTATTCATGGCAGAAATTTTACCTATCAGACCCTGGCGTTATAATCAGGACCTGGCTAACACTATTGATGAACTTACATCTCCCCTGTTTGATGTCGTGTCCGAAAAGCAGCGCGCCAACCTGTACAGGAATATTCACAACAGCATTCACCTTTCCGTTCCACAACAACCGGGGGCAGCTATCCGGGCCGGGCTTCTGCTGGAGGAATGGAAACAAAAGGGAATTCTGATTCAGGATAGACTTCCCGGTATCTATGTCTACTATCAGTATTTTAAATTAGCCGGATCAGCACGCGAGTATTGCAGAAAAGGATTCATATGCCACATACGGGCTTACCACTGGGAGGAGAATGTGATTCTTCGTCATGAGAACACTATTCCAAAAGCGGTAAACGACCGCATTGAACTGCTGGAAAACACCGAACTACATGTGAGTCCTACGCATGGTCTGTATACAGACTCATCCTTTGAACTTGAGCGCTATATGGATGAGGCTATTCAATCGCCTCTCTATGAAGTTGAAGACTATCAAGGCGTGCGTGACGTGTTGGCTGTTATTCATGATGTTCCGGTCATTGAAAAGTTTCTGAAGAGGCTGAAATCACAAACCGTGATTCTGGCTGATGGTCATCACCGGTATGAAAGCTCTTTAGCCTATAAGGAAAAATGCAAAAGAGCTAATCCACACCACACCGGGAATGAAGGGTATAATTTCCACCTCATGTACCTGACAAATACTGAAGCTGACGATCTTCGCATCCTGCCCACACACCGTCTGATTTCAAAACTGCCGGAATTCCGTGAAGAAAAAATACTGGAAACGCTATCGAAATATTTTACCATCAAACCTGTAGAAGATGCGGATACGCTGAACGAGATTATTGCCGGAAAACGCTGGGCTTTTGGATTGATCTTCCGGGAGAATGCTTACAAAATCGTGTTGAAGCCTGAAGCTATCGATAAAATGAAGTGGCCTTTTCCGGATGTGATCAAGCGCCTCGATCTTACGGTAATGCACTATTTCATTATCGAAAAAGCTTTGGGAATTTCAGGAAAAGATCAGCGCCAGTCTGAAACAATAAGCTTTGACCGAAGCTTCAGTGACTGCCTGAAGAAAGTGATTCAGAACGAAGCACAGCTAGCCATTATAACCAATGAAGTTTCCATCGAAGATGTAAAAACTGTTTGTTACAGCGGTTATACTATGCCCCAGAAATCAACTTATTTTTATCCCAAGGTGATTTGTGGATTTCTCTTCAGTACCATTAAGCAAAAAGAATTTACGGATCCGATCTTCTCCCCTTTTGCGTCATGAACATCAATCGCCCAATCGTACTTGCTTCCAGTTCACCACGCAGGCAATACCTGATGAAGGAGGCAGGGTTTACTTTTTCGGTAGAGAAACCAGATGTTGATGAGGACTTCCCCAACGACTTACCGGTTGATCAAGTGGCTCGTTTTCTTGCCGCTAAAAAGGCCGAATATTTCCGGCCCAGAATGAAAGATGAAATCATCGTTACGGCAGATACCGTGGTGATCCTGGGGAACTCCATTCTCAATAAACCACAGGATCGGCTTGAAGCGATCAGCATGCTGACCTGGCTATCCGGAAAAATGCATCGGGTAATGACCGGAGTTTGTATCCTGTCAAAAGAAAGAGAAGTTACATTTGACGATACAACCGAAGTTACGTTTGTCAATCTCACCCGGGCTGAAATTGAGTTCTATGTTGACCACTATAAACCGTTCGACAAAGCCGGAGCTTATGGTGCACAGGATTGGATAGGTATGGTCGCGATTGAGAAAATCACCGGATCGTACTTCAACGTTATGGGTTTGCCTATTCATAAGGTTTACCAACAGTTGACACATTGGTCATGAAGAAAATATGGAACTACCTTATTCAGCATCTTCGGGAAGATTTTCAGATTAAACGATATGGCCTTGTCGCTATTTTACTTTCCATAGCCATCTACCTAAACTTCAAGTATGATTTCGAAGACAGTTTCCTGGATGCGCAGGAAGGCTTTACGAAATTCATCTACTATTTCTTTTTTTTCTCCGCAGCTTATTACACCGTTGTGCTAATCTGTACCGAGGGTACCAAACCCTCCTTTTGGTTCGACAAAACGTTCTGGATAAAAAGTGTACTGGCACTGGCTGCTTTAAGCCTTGACAGCAGCCTACCCTTCCTCCGGCCTATGGTTAATGAGCTTGTTACCAAAGACCTTCAGTTGTGGGTCTATAAAGTATGCGTAAACCTGATAAGTCTGCTTACAATATTTCTGCCGTTTTTGATTTATTATTTCATCTGGGATAAAAAAGAGAAACATGTCTATGGACTGAACAGTCGCCAGTTTGACGCTCGGCCATACTTTATTATGCTCGGTATTATGATACCCTTGATGATAGCAGCTTCATTTCACCCCTCATTCATCCGGCAATACCCGATGTACCGGGGTGGCCACGCTGCCGAAGCGCTGGACGTTTCGGTGTGGGTAACTACCGGTATTTATGAATTGGTTTACGGGATTGATTTTGTAACGGTCGAATTTTTCTTTCGCGGATTTCTGGTGATCGGAATGATGAGCCTTATCGGAAGAAAAGCGGTTATCAGTATGGCCGCAGTATACTGTCTAATACATTTTGGCAAGCCACCCGGTGAGTCTATAAGCTCCATATTTGGCGGATATATATTGGGTGTTATTGCTTATGAAACAAAAAGTATATGGGGTGGTATTATTGTTCACGTGGGTATTGCCTGGGCAATGGAACTTATCGGATTTATACAGCGCAACCATCACTGACAGATTGTGTATGGCGTTGTGAATATCTATTTTTGTATCTGAATGAACATTCTACAAAGAAGTCGCGAAGAGTATCTTTCTTTCAGTTTATACTTTCTTTGTTTTTCCATTCCATTTGATAGTAATTTCACAAACAACCTCATCGGAGTGTCCGTTATTCTATGGTTTTATACGTTACCTAAAGTTGACATCAGGCAAAAATGGAGAGATTATAAATTCTACATTGTTTTATTTGCACTGCCTTTATTGATACATGCAATAGGACTCCTTCACACCGACAATTTTGCTATTGGAGTTTCCCGTTTTGAAGCCCGGCTTGCTCATTTGATTTTTCCGGTGATCATTTTTTGTAGTAATCTGGGGAAAGAACAATTCAGGAAGGCGGGATACTTTCTTTGTCTTGGAGTCGTGACTACCAGTGCTATTTGCCTGGTGATCAGTTACAGATCATTTCT
>DASXWH010000187.1:0-4192 GCA_036503775.1 Ohtaekwangia sp. | reverse complement strand
TTTTTCAATTCCAGGTTTCAGATTCCAAAATAAAACAGTCAATACTACTAAAGAAAAAGGCATAACAAAAGTAATCCGTCATGTTGAGCACAGCGAAACATCCCCTGTTCGGTACTGGGGATTCTTCGCTGCGCTCAGAATGACGGAATTGTTCGGGCAGATCCCTGTGAAATTATTTTTTCGGTTTATTTTCCTCCGTTGGCGGTGTTGGTACCGGAGGTGGTACGGTTTTCTTTTCTTCAGTTTGTTCACCGAGATACGTGGGCAATTCCATTCCTGCCATCTTGAATATTTCCTGTAATGGTGGAACGGACTGGTATAATCCGGAGATGAAATTCGCGGTGGAGCCTTTGCCATCTTTGGTTGTGCCACCATCCCATACCGTAACTTTATCGATCTGGATATTCTTGATGGCATCAGCCTGGATGCGTACTAGTTCCGGAAGCTTGTCGGCAATAATCAGCATCGCAGCATCTTTCGAACTGTTGTTGGCCGCTTCCACAATTTGCTTCAAACCATCGGCCTGCTTGCTGAGGATCTCAAAAATACCTTTTGCTTCGGCCTGCTTGCGTAAGAGTATAGCATCTGCTTCACCCTTCGCGCGTTCACGCACGCGCTCAGCTTCGGCTTGCGCTTCAATAATTAATTTTTGTTTCTGAATTTCAGCAGCCACCACGATGTTGGCATTCTGTGATGCCCGTTCACGATCAGCACGGGCCGCTTCAGCTTTTTGCTCTGCGAGGTAGGCTTCTTCGAGCGCTTTTGCTGACTGAACTTTTTCGGCCGCGATCGCTTTCTTCAATGCTTCGGCTTCACGCTCCCTGCGTTGAGATTCAGAATTCGCGATAGCGATCTTGGACTGGTTTTCACCGGTAACGGCCAGTGCGTTCGCCTCTGCCGATTTGATCCGCGTATCACGATCAGCTTCTACTTTACCGATCTGCTCATCACGTTTGGCACCGGCCATCAATACTTCCTTATCCTTCATGGCGATCGCCACCGAGGTATCACGGTCGCGCACCATCTCAGCTACCTTAATATCACGTTCCTTCTCGGCTTCGGTCTTACCGATATCCCCGATACGTTCCTGTTCGGCTACGCGGATCTTCGCTTCGTTGATCGCCTTTGCTGCCGCCTCTTTACCCAATGCCGCGATATAACCGCTTTCATCTTTTATATCCGTGATGTTCACGTTGATCAGTTTCAAACCGATCTTCTTCAATTCGACTTCTACATTGTGTGATACGTTCAGTAAGAATTTGTCGCGGTTGGTGTTGATCTCTTCAATATCCATCATGGCAACCACCAGACGCATCTGACCGACAATGATATCATGGGCTAAGGCGTGCACATCGTTGCGTTGTAATCCCAGCAGACGCTCGGCCGCGTTCTCCATCACACCGGCTTCGGTGGAAATACCCACGGTAAATTTTGAAGGCACATCCACGCGGATATTTTGTTTGCTCAATGAGTTCGTCAGGTTCACTTCAATGGAGATCGGGGTAAGATCCATGAACGCATAATCCTGAAACACCGGCCAGATGAACGCAGCACCACCATGAATACAACGCGCAGACTCGCCCCCTACTTTACCATACACCACCAGGATGCGATCGGAAGGACATCGCTTGTAACGCCTGAAAAAAGTAACAAGCATAATGAACACAAAGAACACCGCCATCGCGGTGAGCGGAATAGTATAAAGGCTGAACTGGCTTATCATATAGGTAAAGAAGAAAATTATTTAGCAGTTACAATCAGAACGTTATTGAGTACATCTTTCACGGTGATGCGTTTCCCGGTAGGGATATCTTCTTCATCATCGGTGATCGCATCGAGGGTGCGGAGTGATTTCTGGACTTTGACCTGCACTTGTCCGGTACCTTCCCGCTTCTTTTTGATGGTGAGGTATACTTCACCAGCGGCACCAATGGCTTTGCTGATGCGCATCGTTCCGTCAACATTGGCTTTGGCCATGAAATAGAATAACGAGGCCATGATGGTCATCATCAACAGCCCGGCTACGATGGCAATGATCAGGGCTGTTATTTCAGAAAGTCCGGAGTCTGTAGCGGCAATACCCGCCCAGGCGAAAATGGTGAAGAAGGCGATCAGGTTCTTGATGGTGAGGAACTGGAAAGGGACGCCATGATCACCCGCGATTTCGGCATCGGGGGTATCGTCAGGAACATCGCCCCCGCCCATAAAAGACCATACTACCTGTAGCAGGAAAAAAAGGGTAAAGGGAATGGCGAGACCCCAGTAGATTTTCAGGGCTATACTCAGACCTTCCCACCATTCGGTGAAATTGCTCATCACTATAGATCGGTTGGATGGTCAAAATAGAGAGACTTTACGGCACATCCAACAAGGCGGGGAAAAGAACACCCACAAATGAAAAAAGCCCTGAAATCAGGGCTTTTTCTATTATTTCAGGGTATCCTAAATGCTTACTTCTTAGCCTTGGCTTTGAATTCAGCTTTAATAGCATCGATATCAATGTTCTTGATAACCGGCTTAGCATTCTGAATTTTCAATGACTGGCGTCTTACTGCTGACTTTGCCTTGTCTTTGCGGTTCTTTCTCTTAAGTCTTGTTACTGCCATGGCGCTTTGTTCTTTAAAAGGAGCGCAAAGATAGCCTCGTATCTTGAATTTACAAATCTGAAATTGAGGATTTCTTGCCGAAAAACCTATGGATACCGGTTGCCAGACACCGGATGCCGGTTTTTAAAGCAACGGGAGACCGGCAACTGGTAACCGGCAACTGATTTCCATTAGCTTTGCGCCCCATATGGCAAACCCCACTTTACCCAAAGGTACCCGCGATTTCGGACCGGCTGTGATGGCCAAAAGGCAGTTCATTTTCAAGAACATCCGGAAGGTGTTCAAGAAGTATGGATTTCAGCCGCTGGAAACCCCGGCTATGGAGAACCTGTCTACCCTGACGGGAAAATATGGTGAAGAGGGGGATCAGTTGCTTTTCAAGATCCTGAATTCAGGAGACTACCTGAAAGATGTTGACGCCTCCAAACTGGATTCGCGAAATTCCAAATCGGTTACAGCTGACATCAGTGAGAAAGGTCTTCGCTACGACCTCACGGTTCCCTTCGCCCGCTACGTGGTGATGAACCGTAATGATGTGAGCTTCCCGTTCAAGCGATACCAGATCCAGCCGGTATGGCGCGCGGATCGTCCGCAGAAAGGAAGGTATCGTGAGTTCTACCAGTGCGATGCCGATGTCGTGGGAACGAATTCACTGATCTGCGAAGCCGAGATCATTCTGATGATCAAGGAAGTATTCAAAGGTTTGGGGATCACGGACTATACCATCAAAATAAATCATCGCGGAATACTTTCCGGAATTGCCGAGGCCGTAGGTGCGAAAGAAAATGAAACGTCACTTTTTGTGGCGATCGATAAGCTCGATAAGATCGGTGAAGATGATGTTAAGACAGAGTTGCGTGGCAAAGGCTTTTCAGAAGATAGCCTGACTAAGCTTTTTACTATTCTTCAGGTAAAGGGTTCTACCACCAATAAGATCGCATTCCTTACTTTGCAATTTGATACCAGCGAAAAAGGACAGAAAGGGTTACGTGACCTGCAGGAAGTATTCGACCTGCTGAAAAGTTATAACGAAACGGACGAGCATGTAGAGTTCGATGTCTCACTGGCACGCGGTCTCAGCTATTACACCGGTTGCATTTTCGAAGTGAAGATCAACAACGTAGGTATCGGCAGTGTAAGTGGTGGTGGCCGTTACGATAATCTCACTCAGAGTTTTGGCGACAAGGAGAATCTTTCCGGTGTGGGATTCTCATTCGGTGTCGACCGTATTTATGATGCCATGGAGGAACTGAATGTATTTCCCAAAGGAACGCAGATCTCATCCAAAGTATTGGTCTGTCATTTTGATGACGAGAGCAAACAGTATGGTATTGGTGTGCTGGCCAGACTCCGGCAGGCAGGCATCGCCAGCGAGATCTATCCCGATACCAGCAAGATCAAGAAGCAACTCGATTACGCCAATAAGAAACTGATCCCATTTACGGTTGTCATCGGCTCTGAAGAAATACAAAGTGGACAACTCGCCTTCAAGAACATGGAGAAAGGTGAACAGGAGAAACTTTCAATAGACCAAATCATTTCCAAACTACAATCTCCTTTGCGATCTTAGCGTGTATTCTTTGCGG
>DASXWH010000186.1:0-6519 GCA_036503775.1 Ohtaekwangia sp. | reverse complement strand
AAGCTGATTTTCGGTAGTAACTCCAAACGCTAACGCATGATTACCTACCCGAAGTGCAGGTTTTTCACGGAGGACCGGTTCTGTGCATAATTCATCGATAACCTCAGCGGCTGTGATCCAGGCGGTTTTCTTTCCCGGCTTATCGAATTCAATCTGAATGTTGTTGAGCGCTGGTATCGGGTAAACGCGCATAACCCATTTTTGATCAGCGTCAGATATTAATTTATTGTTTGGTACGCCTACAGAACCGAGGTAGACATTATTCAGGTCGCGGTATGCAAACCCCGTACAGACCGGTGCTTCTGATTCTCTCGTGTTGGTATCGGTTTCAGGATCGCAGGAAAGTAAAATGAAAAGCGGTACCAGTACGAGTAGAATTTTTCGCATAGCGGTAGTGGTTTAAGGTTGGGGAGCACAATTTAGAATAATTCCCTTACGCTATGCTTCCGAAGAAAAAAAAATTCGGAATTAAAAGTCCGTATCGGGTTGGCTCAGGTTTAGCTCTTCAATCCAGATATTATTGAAGAGGATGTCATGTCCTTCCGCCTGAAGTTTTAATGGTCCGGGAGAATCCGTAATTCCTTTTCCGCCATCGATTGCACCATCTAATCCGGAGTTCGGACCACCCCAAACCTGATTTATCAGCTGGTTGGTATGAACCTTAATGCCATTCATGTACATAGTCACCATGGCTTTTTCTACTCGCTGGCCATCTTTGAAACGGGCAGCGCGGAACACAATATCATAGGCATTCCATTTACCCACCCCGTTATAGGTTTTATACGGCATGGCCGCTTCATTAATTACCGCTCCCAGCCCATGTGAGGTAGAGTCGCCATCGAGTATCTGAATCTCATAACGATTCTGCAGGTAGACTCCGCTATTCCCAGCGGGGCTTGCAATCAAAAATTCTACATGCAGCCTGAAATCCCGGTATTCCTTTTTTGTAATGATGTCTGCTGCACCATACTTTCCTCCGGCACTGGAAGGATCGTTTCCGTTAAGAACAGTTCCTTCGCCCACCGGATTTTTTACAATTGTCCATTTGATCGGTAATGCTGCGGCCAATCTCGGACCTTTCCAATACGTCCATTTTTCATCGAGCATTTTCCGGGTACCATCAAAAATAACTTCAGCTTTTTTAGGAGCTTTCGCTCCGACACCGGTTTGAGCCAGCAGGGTTGTGCCTGTAATAACGAGAACCAGCGTGGCGGAAAGTATTTGACTGAGTTTTTGCATGGCGTTTTGAATTTTTAATTCGCGTGTAAAGTAATTATTTATTCGTTGCACAGGCTAACTAACTAAATAGCCGTAAACGCATTTTTACCTTCTGATCGATTCAGTGCATAACTACTTATCTTGTTTGTGAATCAGAATACAGTATGAAGAATTTTTTAAAACTAGCAGCAGTCTTTTTTTCAATGGTGTTTATCCAATGTGGTAAGGAACAGAAAACAGATGAATGGATTGAACTCTTCAACGGAAAGGATCTTAGCGGATGGAAAGCCAATGAAAATCCGGAATCATTTTCCGTGCGCGATGGAAATATCGTTGCCAATGGAAAGCGCTCACACCTGCTTTATGTTGGTGAAGATGGTCAGGCTGATTTTAAGAATTTTGAATTCAGTATTGACGTAATGACTTACCATCTTACCAATTCCGGTGTCTATTTTCACACGGCTCACCAGCCGGAAGGGTGGTTGTCAAAAGGATATGAAATGCAGATCAACAGCACACACCGTGGCGGTGGCGACTACAAGGAAGTAAAGAAAGGTGGTAGTCTGTATTCCATCCGGAATGTGTACAAGGCATTTGTTAAAGACAGTGTCTGGTATACCATGAATCTCAGGGTGGTGGGTAAACATATTCAGATCCGTATGGATGGAAAGTTGATTGTAGATTATGTTGAGCCTGTAACGCCTTCGCGATACCGGGAAGTTGATAAAGGTCAGGATCTGCTTTCGCATGGAACGTTTGCCCTGCAGGGACATGACGTTGAGAGCACGGTGTTTTTTAAGAACATCCGTGTCAAAAAACTTGATGATCAATTGCAGGATAGTATTGCAATTCCACAGACGGATATATTCCCACGCGTGGTAGAACTTCAATCTCATCACTTTGCTTTTATCGATTCGAATATAAAATCAAACGGTGATCTGAATATTGACTCTGCGCTGCACCAATTTTATACTACCGGCATTAACCTGGGCATCGTTACGCACGACTCTATATTTACAGATGATGCAGCGGTCTCTGCATTTACAATGATGTACAATGAGTATCCCGTGTTTCTGGGACTTGAAATTGATCCGGTAAAAACAAAGGAGATTACACCGGAGAGAAAAAATCAGTTTGATTACAGCATCGGAAAAATAAAAGGTGATGTCTACATAAAAAATCCGCAGATTGCCATGGATAGTTATGTTAAACTTATTGTTGAAACATTGAATAAAAAAAATATTGATATCTGGTCATCAGCAACAGTTCTTCCGGAATCGCTTGCCCGGGATTATAAAACACTTTGGACAAAAGCACGGATGATGGAAGTGATTGATGCTGCCCGTCAGAATAATGTAGCCATTGAAATCGATAATGTACATCGTTTGCCGGAGATCGAATTTTTAAGACTGGCCAAAGAGAAAGGTTGTCGTTTTGCTAACAGCGGTATGTTTGTAAATAATAGAATAACCCAGCCAGATTATTTTATCGAAGTTATCGATGCGTGTAAACTGGATTATAAAGACATTTATATTCCGGGGAATTAGTCTTGCCGGATCTCCTGATTTAACAAATACAGGAGAAATAAAATACCTATGAAACCAATTAATGGAACTGTAAACTGGGGCATCATTGGATGCGGAGATGTCTGTGAAGTAAAAAGCGGACCGGCTTTTAATAAAGTATCCAATTCGAAATTGCTGGCGGTGATGAGAAGGGATGCCGCTAAAGCAGAAGACTTCGCGAAACGTCATGGCGTCCCCAGGTTTTATACAGATGCTTCGGAACTCATTCGCGACAAAGACATCAATGCGATATACATTGCCACACCTCCGGTGTATCATGAACAATACATGCAGGAAGCATTGCAGGCAGGAAAACCTGTTTACGTAGAAAAGCCTGTAACCGTTAATTCAGCTTCATGTGAGCGGATGATAGCGCTTTCACACGAATATAACATTAAGGTCTCCGTTGCGCATTATCGCAGGGGGCTGATCCTCTTCAATAAAGTAAAATCGCTCATCCGTGAAGGTATCATTGGAAATGTGAGGTTGATCAGGCTTACCACCCTTCAACCGGAAACGAGCAAGATCATAACCAAAACAGATGACCCCTGGCGCACACGACCGGAAGTATCCGGAGGTGGATTATTTCATGATCTTTCTCCGCATCAGCTGGATATCATGTACTGGATATTCGGATCACCCAAAGAAGTTTCAGGCCGGTCTCTAAACCAGTCACGCAGATACTCCGCACCGGATGTTACATTGCTCGAAGCGGTATACACCAACAATGTTTGTCTTCAGGGGATGTGGGCTTTTAATGTAAGTGAATCTGCAGCGGAAGATCGTTGCGAAATTATTGGCGACAAGGGAATGTTGCGTTTTGCTTTTTTTAAGAAGTCCACGCTGGAAGTGATTACCGATTCAGGCACCGAAATTCTGGAACCGGATTATCCGGTTAATATTCAACAGCCCATGATTGAAGCCGTAACAACATTCTTCAGGGGAGAAGGTCCAAACCCGTGCTCGCTGGAAGAATCCCTTATTGTGATGCGGATGATGGATAAAACCCTTCTGTAGAGAAGGTTCATTTCAGGTTCTTGCAGAGATCAAATAAAATAGGTTCTCAGGGTTTCGTAGGGGAGTTCAACTTCCAGCAAAACCGGGGCATCATTGATACTGTGATAGTTTAGTTCCATCATACTCTTGCGACTGTTCTGTGGGCTGGCATAAACCCGTCCTACGCATGCAACATTTATAACCTGCTTTTTCACTTCTGATTCGTCATCATCAGCGGCTACGGGCACTTCAATAAAGGATGTCATGTATTTTTCTTTTCGCCAAGATATTGGTTTCGTTTGAATTTAAATTTCCAGCCCTTACAGTTGTAAGTAAGAAATGTATTTTCGAAGCCATTCTTCGTTGTTCATGTCAAACTATTTAGTTTTGAGGTTATGAACTTTAGTGCTTTAAAGAGGGAGCTGGAGGGAGAACTCTTTACCGATGAAACCACCCGTAAATTATACGCTACTGATGCCTCCGCTTACCGTGAAATCCCTGTCGCGGTAGCCATACCCCGAACAGAAGAAGATCTGGTGAAGCTTATCCGGTTTGCCAGAGAAAACAAGACTTCTCTTATTCCGCGTACGGCCGGAACATCTCTTGCCGGACAGGTTGTAGGAGCCGGTATTGTGGTAGATGTTTCCAAGCACTTTACCCGCATCATAGAAGTCAATAAAGAAGAAGGCTGGGCCAGGGTTCAGCCCGGCATTGTTCGTGACGATCTGAATCATTATTTAAAACAATTTGGATTTTTCTTCGCACCCGAAACCTCTACCGCCAACCGTGCCATGATCGGTGGTATGATCGGAAATAATTCCTGCGGATCCAATTCCGTTGTATTCGGAAGCACACGCGAACATTTGCTTGAGGTTGATGCGCTTCTTTCTGACGGAAGTAAAGTGTGGTTCGGTCCGGTTAACACCGATGAGTTTTACAAGCGAAGCAAGACCAATACCCTGGAAGGTAAACTGTACCAGCATGCTGATGCAGTTCTTTCCAATGCCGAAAATATACGGGAGATCGAAAAGGAATTTCCCAAGCGTTCTATCGAGCGAAGAAATACCGGCTATGCCATTGATATGCTGGCACGGATGAAGCCTTTCAATCAGGAAGGCGCTGCGTTTAATTTCAGCAGCCTCATTGCCGGATCAGAAGGTACGCTTGCTTTTGTAACGTCAGCTAAAATAAAACTGACTCCCCTTGATCCTCCGCATAAAAAGCTGGTGTGCATTCATTGCAATAGTATTGATGAGTCGCTCCATGCCAACCTGGTAGCGCTGAAGCACAATCCATCGGCTGTTGAATTGATGGATCATTATGTATTTGAAGCTACCAAGCGCAGCACCGGACAAATTGAAAATCGGTTCTTTATCGAAGGTGATCCGCAAGCCATACTGGTTGCTGAACTGACACGCTCTTCTGAAGTTGCAGTCAATGCCGATGCGCAGGCATTGATCGATGATTTGAAGAGTAAAACACTGGGTTATTCCTATCCCATAGTGGGTGGTGATGATATCAAAAAAGTATGGAATCTGCGCAAAGCCGGATTAGGTTTGTTGTCTAATGTGCCGGGCGATGAAAAGCCGGTTCCGGTAATTGAAGATACAGCAGTTGATGTTCAGGACTTGCCTGCCTACATCGCTGACTTTGGAGAGATATTAAAAAAGCATGGACTATACAGTGTGCACTATGCGCATGCCGGTTCCGGTGAATTGCACCTGCGTCCTATCATTGATTTGAAGAAAGCGGAAGGTGTAAAGCTTTTTCGCGTGATAGCCGAAGAAGTAGCTACCCTGGTGAAGAAGTACAATGGGTCCCTTTCCGGTGAACATGGCGATGGACGATTGCGCGGAGAGTTTATTCAGCAGATGATCGGTGAGCACAACTACAAGCTCATCAAAGAACTCAAGAAAGTGTGGGACCCGGAGAATATTTTCAATCCGGGTAAGATTGTTGACACACCTCCGATGGATACCTTTCTTCGCTTTGAGAAAGATCAGGTAACAAAAGAGTTTGACACCATTCTGGATTTTTCAGATACCATGGGTGTATTGCGCACAGCGGAGCAATGCAATGGATCCGGTGATTGTCGCAAAACTGAATTAAGTGGCGGTACCATGTGTCCCAGTTACATGGCGACACGAAAAGAAAAAGATACTACACGTGCACGCGCCAATATTTTACGTGAAATGATTACACGTTCTGATCTGGCCAATCCCTTTGCACAGGATGAGATCAAAGAAGTGATGGATCTTTGTCTGAGCTGCAAGGGATGTAAATCAGAATGTCCTTCCAACGTGGACATGGGCAAGCTCAAGCAGGAGTGGCAGTATCAGTATTATAAAGACAAAGGTGTTCCGTTGAGGGCGCGATTGATCGGTAATTTTGCACTGGGAATGAAGCTGGCCTCTGTAGCGCCATGGGGATACAGGATGGTATTTAATAATAAGGCTATTGGAAACGTGGTGAAATCGATCATTGGTTTTGCCCGCGACAGAAGTATGCCTCATATTTCAGACACGACCTGGCAGAAATGGCTACAAAATGATTTTAAGCCAACCGTAAAGAAGCCGGTTAAATCCGTTTACCTGTTTGCTGATGAATTGCTGAATTACAATGAAGCGGAGATTGGTATCACCACGGTAAAACTTCTCGATAAACTGGGTTATGAAATCAGGTTTGTAAATCATTACGAATCCGGAAGAAGCTTTTTGTCCAAGGGGTTGCTGGAAGAAGC
>DASXWH010000185.1:0-21512 GCA_036503775.1 Ohtaekwangia sp. | reverse complement strand
ACATCACATTCCTTATCAAAATCCAGCCCCCCGACTTTCAGTTTTATACAGGTAAATCCCTGTGAAATTTTCTGATTGATCTGACTCATGGTAAAATCAAGATCACCCATCCAGATCAGGCCGTTGATCGGGATGGCGGTTCCCCGACTGAAATCATTTTCAAAGATCAATCGCCTGCCTCCGTTCTGCAGATCAAGCGAAGCCGTTTCGAGTCCGAACGTAATGGATGAAAATCCTGGTGGTACAATTTCTTTGACAACAAGTTTATCCAACGAACCTTGCTCCCCGACTTTCTGAAGTACTGCGATGAGATGATCTTCAAAATCGGGGCGGGCATCGATACTCAGTCCGGGAAGAGGACCGCATTCGCCCAGTCCGAAAACTTCCGGATTTGTATCATACCACAGTTTGATAAACCACGATGTCTTATCGCGCATCAACCCCCTGGAGGTTCTGGCTTTAAAGCCAAATTGAAAAACTCGTTTTTGAAATGAAGCCTGAATCGCCATGCATCAAGATTGAACTCCTGCAAATTAATATTCTATAGGCTACGAATAAACAAATCAAGGGTAACTCTCCGTAACTTTGACCCGGATGAATACCTACATAGACATAAACGACTATACCTATACCCTTCCTGCAGACCGTATTGCCTTGTTTCCGCTGGCATCACGGGAACAATCGAAATTACTGGTATACAAAGCCGGGAAAATTGAACATCATAATTTTTATTCAGTCGGAAACTATTTGCCGGATAACACCTCATTGTTTTTTAATGACACAAAAGTTATCCCGGCACGTCTTTACTTTTTAAAGGATACGGGCGCAACCATAGAAGTATTTCTGCTTAGCCCGGTAAAACCTTCTGCGCTGCTGATAGAGACCATGCAAGCCAAAGGAAATTGTTCCTGGAAATGTACCATTGGAAATCTCAAGCGATGGCCCCGGGGTTTACCATTAACCAAGCTCATCGGAGACATTACGCTGAAAGCAAATCTTCTTCATGAGTCGGATGGTATTGTAGAATTTACCTGGAGCACAGATCACACATTTGCTGAAATACTGAATCGGTCGGGAGAAACACCATTACCTCCTTATTTAAAAAGACAAGCCGAATCTTCTGATCGTGAACGGTATCAAACCGTGTATGCACAGTATGAGGGTGCCGTAGCTGCTCCGACAGCCGGCTTACATTTTACACCTGAAATTCTGGACCAATTAAAAAGAAACGGAATCACAACTGATTTCCTCACACTGCATGTGAGTGCCGGAACATTTCAACCGGTAAAGGTCGATAATGCCGCAGCGCATACTATGCACAATGAACAGGTACTGGTCTCACGTGAAAACGTTGAACACCTGCTGGATACAACACGGTTTGTAATACCTGTTGGAACGACTTCGCTTCGTACCCTGGAAAGTTTATATTGGTATGGCGTGAAACTTCTGCGTGATCCGGAAGCTGACTTTATCATTGAGCAAAATTTTCCCTACAGGCAATCGGCATTACCGGATAAACAAGAGGCGCTTACCGCAGTATGGCAACACATGAAAATGAAGGATGTAGAGGTAATAACCGGTAATACTTCTATCTATATCGTGCCAGGTTATACATTTAAAATCATCAATGGACTCATCACTAATTTTCACCAGCCCGGTTCAACACTGATGCTGCTGGTGGCCAGTCTGGTAGGAACAGATTGGAAAAAGATTTATAGCGAAGCACTGGAGAACAACTACCGTTTTCTGAGCTATGGCGACAGTTCCCTGCTGCTTCCATGAAATAAAAAAGAGACGTCTGATCGGACGTCTCTTTCTAGTTTTGAATTTATTAAATCTTTATTTCTTTTCAACCACTTCATTAAGATCCACAACCCTTACCTCCACTCTTCTTCCCTCTTCTTTCGTAGCGGCCTGGTCTTTACTTGCACCATATCCCTTTGCAACAATTCTTCTGCGCACCACACCTTTATGATTGAAGTAATCCAGTACAGCAATCGCACGTTTATTGGAAAGTTCACGGTTTAGTTCTTCGGTTCCTTCAGCAGACGCAAACCCTGATATTTCAACACCGAGGTCAGGATATTTTTCCAGCTCAGCAAGCAATACATCCAACTGTGCACCGTATTGTGCCTTCAGATCACTCTTACCGGCATCAAAGTAGATTTTAACAAACTTGGTAAGGGCGGCTTTATCAAAAGTTGATTTTTTACCCTCCTGCTCCTTCTGCTTTTTCGCTTCTTCCGTTACCACGAAAGTAGGCAGAGAGAAAATGGTCTTGCCATCCACATTCTTCTGCTCAAATTTGCTTTCGTCACTTTCGTCATAGTAATATGTACGCGTGGCTACTTCAATGTTCTTATTTTTTGTTTCATCAAAGTTCACATCTTCGATAGGATCTTTCATGGAGATCAACTCGGTCAGGTACGAAATACCATCCTTATCGTTGGAGGCCATGAGGTCAAGCATCATATCATATACATCTACATTACCGGCCTGTACCAGTTTAGCTTCATGGGTTTTTCGCAAATCTGCCTTTACATCCTGATCAGTATCGTAGAATGCATTCTTAACCTGAACCTCCTGACCCACCACTACATCGAATTGTTTGATGGTCTTCAGGTTGATCATCTGGTACAATTCATAGAAGTATGACTGATTCGGTATATTGATGTTCAGTGTATAAGGAAGGAATCCTTCGGATTCAATTACCATGTCGTAGTTTTTCGCAGGTGGAAGAATCACCAGGTAATTTCCGGTCTTGGGATCCGGACTATAAACAAAATCCAGTTTCTTATCCGTTTCATTATCGATCAGGTAAATCTTGGTAGGCATAGGCTTGCCGGTTTCCGCATTTAAGATTTTACCTTTGATCATCGTCAACGGAATGTTGGCTGATTCGGCAGGCATATCCAGGAAGTAGATATCCTGACCACCGGCACCGCCTTTTCTATCCGATGAAAAATACCCCCGCGTTCCATCGGCAATGAGCGTGAAGTAATTATCATTAGCCGTAGTATTCACGGGATATCCCATATTTTCCGGATTAGTCCATTTATCCCCTACGTGACGGGTAACAAAAATATCGCGCCCCCCCATAGAGTTATGTCCATCCGAGGTGAAAAACAACGTCTTCTGATCCGGGTGAATGAATGGAGCGTCTTCATTCGCTTTGGTGTTGACATCAGCGCCCAGGTTTACCGGAGCGGACCACGTACCATTAGCCTGAAGTGATGTTCTGAAAATATCCAATCCACCCTGTCCGCCAAGACGGTCACTGGCGAAGTAAATCGTTTTACCGTCAGGTGTGATGCTGGCTGTTGATTCCAGAAATTTAGGTGTATTCAGATTAGGCGTGATCAAACTGGGCTTCGTCCAGTTGTCACCATCTTTGGTGATTTGAAACAAACTACCTGGATCAGATGCACCTCCCATGAAGATCAGCATCTTTTGTCCGTCAGCCGATATACCGGCCGTACCTACATTATACTCACTGGCAATCGGAATAACTTTTGGCTCAGTCCATGTACCCGCTTCATTATAGGAGATGTAGATTTCCTCAATGAACTTATCGCCTGTGCGCGTCTTACCGGTGTTAGGGCGTAAGGCTGTAAATGCCATTACACTTTCATCTGCAGACACCACCGGATTGTACTCGGTAAACTTTGTATTCACCAGGGAGTTAAAGTGATTCACCTTAAAATTGCGCGGAACAGACATGAGCACCATGGCATTGTTACAGGTTTGGATAGCCTCATCGGCCTGCGTCATCGCTTTCTTATCTGCCTTATTACTTACCTCCCTGAACTTATTGAAGTTTTCAAGGGCTTTGGGAATATTTTCATCTTTCAGATAGATCGAACCCAGATCATAATACAATACCGTGGGAAGTCCCTGTGCATTCTGCAGTGCATACTCAAAGTAGGGAATGGCCTTTATCTGCTCCGTGAGTTCGGGAGACTTGTAATAGCAGATCCCGGTTTTGTAATAGACCATGGGATCCTTGTTTCCAGCCTGAATGGCTTCCAGGAATTTTGGAAGAGCCACATCATAACTTTTTACACTGAAATAGCGCTCAGCATCTGCCAGCGATTTGTTGCCTTGAGCAAACAGCGATGCTGATGCAAAAAACAGGAGCAACAGACTAAGTGTATTCTTCATCATGTTTTAAAATTTGATTCCAATACTACAAAGATAATGCAGGATTTAATTTGCAGATTCCGGGCAGAACCTTACAGGCACACAGTTTCACCCCATCATAAAGCTTTACTTGAGATAAACTACACAAAAAGTTTCGTTGTAAACAAATTGTAAACAGCCAAAATTACGTCAATTTGTAGGATTTTAGTTGGATTATCGCCAATTTTAGGGCTAATGGGTGTATTGCATGAAGGCACGTTTACTACGATTCTTAGATACTGAGCATGAAGAAGCAGGACGCGTGGGACTCCTGCTGATAATGAGTTTTTTCATGGGGGTATTTCTGGCCACCATTAGCGTTGCTTCGCAAACGCTTTTCCTGGAGCATTTTGATGAGAAAACAACACTTCCTGTAGCCCTTTTAATCTCTGGTGCGTTCGGTTTGCTGGCCACCGTGCTTTACAATTTCCTTCAAAACCGAATCCCCTTCTGGGTGTTATCTACGTTCAGTCTGGTCGTAATCACCATTCTTACCGCATTCATCGAATTTGGAGAGGGCTCATTTACCGATCCTAATACCATATTCTTTTTCGGGTTTACCCTTATCATTCCCTTCACCTTTATTACCTATCTCGTATTCTGGGGATCTTTTACCAGACTGTTCAACCTCAGACAATCCAAGCGGCTCGTAGGTACCGTTGACCTGGGAGCATTGCTGGCTTCGTTTATCGCATTCTTTTCTATACCTCAATTACTTGATCCATCAGATTTTGTAAAGGATTTGCTTGGAGTGAATAGCGGAATTGGTGAAGAATCATTATACACCGTAGCCTTGTTTAGCATTTTTTTATTTCTCGTCACATTTATTTACCTCTCCATGAGGCACCTGACCCAGAGAAGAACATTTGCTGAGGAAAAATTATTGTACACCAAGGTAAAAGTGAAGGAGTTCGTAAAGAACCCATACCTGCTATACATGTCACTGTTTGTGATTGTTTCCATGATAGCCCTAAGCTTTGTGGATTATTCTTTTCTGAACTCCATTACTATTTATACAACACAGGAGAATCTTCAGTTAGGTAGTTTCATCAGCTATATTGAAATGACTATTGTCATCTTTAGTTTGCTGGTGCAAACCCTGGCCGCTGACCGTATTCTAAAAGAGTATGGCATGCGCATATCGGTGCTGATCAACCCAATCCTGGTTGGCATATTCACCATCGCAGCACTGGTGTTGGGATACTTCTTCATCGACAACACGTTTGTTGTCTTTTTTATGATGATTGCTATCGGAAGGATTTTTATTCGCTCCCTTCGCGATGCACTGGATAACCCTACCTTTAAATTATATCTGCTGCCCATTGAGAGCCATATCCGCATTGACGCCCAAACAAAAATTGAAGGGATTGTTACGGCTTTTGCCTCATTGGTGGCCGGTGGTCTTATCTTGCTTATAAGCCGGGTTGACATCTTTAATCTTCTTTCGATCACGATGTTCACCATACCCCTTATACTGGGTTGGTTCATTGTGGCAAACCGAATGCACACCAGTTATAAATACACGCTGCAGGGAACCCTGTTAAAGAATAAAGAGAAATCAAAAAAGACCGAGAAGCAATACACCGTAGGTACGGTATTGGAAAAAGAAGTTCTCAGTACAATCGAAGAAAAAGTGATTTATGGGTTAAAACTCATGGAGAAGCTTGAACCAACATTGTTTGAAAATACCATCATCCGCTTATCGAATAGTGAATCACGGATCATACGCAATTTTGCCGTGGATAAAATACAAGCCGGAGGAATTCAGGCTGACGGTCCCAAAACAGAAGTACGAAGTCTGGCTGAAAAAACTGCCGGTGACCTGGAAGACAGCGATCTGCTTTCTATTTCACCTGAAAAACTGCTTCGCCTGAGTAAATCCGTCAAACAACCTGACCGCATTCTTGCAGCAAAACTCCTGCGCAAACTCATCGGACCTAAAACCATTTTCATTTTACTTGAACTCCTGCGTGACGTGGACCCCAAAGTTCGTTATGAAGCCTTGCTTACAGCACGCAAAGTAAAACGCCAGGAAACCTGGCCGGTACTTATCGAACTTCTGGCCTCTCCTTCATTTAGTCATTATGCCGCTGCCGCGCTAAAAGAAGCCGGTGAGTCGGTTTTACCAACACTGGAAGCCGCGTTTCATAAATCCGGACAGAATGATATGGTGATGCTCCGCATCGTACAGATTATGGGTAGAGTTGGTGGACGTTATTCCCTGCAGTTACTCTGGAAAAAAGCTGACTATCCTGACAAGCGTATTGTTAAGCAAATTCTGTATTCGCTTCGCTTCATTAATTATCAAGCCAAAGGAAAAGAGATTCGGGATGTTATTGGATTGTTGGAGGCTGAGATGAGTAAAACGATCTGGAATCTGGCGGCATTACATGAACTCCCTGATGTGCCGGAGTTCTTTTTCCTTCGTCAGGCGTTGCAGGAAGAGGTGACTGAAAACTACGACCAGATCACAATGCTCCTGTCAATAGTATATGATCCGCAATCCGTACAACTTGTTCGTGAAAACCTGGAAACAGGTGACCCGGATAACATTGCGTTTGCCATGGAGCTTCTGGACTTGTTCATCGATCAGGAACTGAAACCCAAACTGCTCCCTTTATTGGATGATATTTCCACCCCGGAAAAACTGGAACGGTTGCAGATCTATTTCCCCCGTGAGAGCTATAACCCCATACAGGTAATCAATTATATTCTCAACCGCGACTTCAACCTGAATAACCGGTGGTCTAAGGCTTGCGCCATTCATGCCTCCGCTTACATTCAGGATTTCCGGATCAGCCGCGGGCTGGTTGCCCAGATGTTCAACAGCGATAAACTACTGCAGGAAACAGCAGCCTGGGTGATCTACAATAAAGACAGAAAAGTATACGAAACCATAGCTGCGCGACTTCCTGAGCGGGATAAAAAATTCCTGGATTCTTCGATTGAAAATAACCGGTTGCTGGATGGATTGAATGATGGCTTCTTCCTATGGATTGAAAAGGTCATGTTCATCAAACAACTGCCGGCATTTGCGAATATTCATGGCACGCTGCTAAGTGACCTGGCCGATAAGATCGTTCCGTATGATCTGGATCCACGGGAAAAACTTAAACTCCAGGTTGATGACCATAACACTCCCATACTGATAACCGCGCATGGCGAAGTGAAGTTACGCAACAATGGAAATGAAGTAACCGTACTGAAACGAGGCGGAATTTATGGTGACCTCTTTCATAACGGTCCGACCGAAAGAATAAATGAACTGGAAGCCACCGAACGCGCTGTGGTGTTTACTATTAATCTGATGGATTTCTACTTTGTATTGGCCAACCACCATGAACTTGTACAGGGCCTTATTAAAAATATAACCGAAGAAAATAAAACCCTTAATTCTCTAACCTAATACTTATGGCTTTTGATATTGATGTGCTGATTGTCTTTGCCGATCGTGACAATGAAACAACCGCGAAGAATGACCTCGGCTGGGTTTCACAATTCAAAAAATTTCTGGAACTCATGCTCACACAGGTACTCGGTGAAAAACCGAATGTGCTGCTCAAGAGCGAGTACGACAATATGACTTCCCCTAAACTGGACAATGCTGCCGTACTGGTGGCTCTGTTGTCTAGGGATTTTATCCAGTCAGGCCAGTGCCTGGATCACGTGGAAGCTTTCAATAAAGCCATTGAATCTTCCGTAAAAAACCGGAATCGAATTTTTAAAGTATTCCGCTCACCCCTCAACGTCCAGGAACAACCTCCCCGGTTACGCGAATTACTGGGATATGAAATGTATCAGCTCGATCCGGATTCAGGTGAAATCCGTGAATACACCGATTACTTCAGCACTGATGCAGAACGTCAGTACTGGATGAAAATGGTTGACCTGGCATACGACATCTATGAGACTTTAGTATTCCTCAAAGATCAATCCTCACCCGCTGAGGTAAAGAATATATATAAAAGAAAAACCATCTATCTGGCCGAGACAGGTCATGATCTTACTGTTCAGCGCAACATCATCAAACGTGAACTGCAACGACATGGCTACAATGTACTTCCGAACCAGACATTGCCCGGAACAATCCACGAACTGGAAAGTTTTGTCAAGAAAGATCTGGATGAATGTACCTTGTCTATTCACCTTGTAGGAAGTGCCTACGGTGAAATCCCTGCCGGATCAGACAAATCCGTTGTCGATATTCAAAACAAGTTGGCTGCAGATAAAAGCAATCAGTTAAAAGAACGCAAACAGGAATTCACACGGCTTATCTGGATATCGCCTAATCTCACGCATGCCAGTGAACGTCAGAAAGGATTCATCGAAAATATTAAACGTGATGTTGAAGCCCAGGAAGGCGCTGAGATTTTACAAACCCCGCTGGAGGATTTTAAGAATATCATGCGCGAGGAACTGGTGGAATCACGTGACAAAAAAGTTGTTGATGATACCGTTGGCCGGTCAATCTATTTCATGCACGACAAAGTAGACCACTCGGCTATCAAGCCTTATGTTGAGCTGATTGAAAAATCCGGATTCAAGGTACTGATGCCTGAATTCACAGGCGAGTTACTTGACCTTCGCCAGAAACATATTGAGAACCTGAGAAATCTCGATGCTGCTATCATTTATAAAGGAAAAGTAAATGAGCAATGGGTACGCATGAAAGCTCTCGATTTATTAAAAGCACCGGGCTTTGGACGAAAGAAACCGATCATCGCCAAAGCTATTCTGACAACACCGGGATCGATCAGTAACACGGAAGGATTTAAAAGTCAGAACCTTCGTGTTATCGAGGGTGACCAGCAGCGTTCCATTGAATCTTTAAAGTCGTTTTTACAGGAATTTAATGCCTAGCCATGAGTGAGGTAATTGAGCAATTAGTAGAAAATCCGTTTCCCGGACTACGCCCGTTCAAGATTGAAGAAAGTCATCTTTTCTTCGGACGGGAAGGACAAAGCGATGAAGTCCTCCTGAAACTTTCCAAGAACAGGTTTGTTGGTGTCATCGGTCCTTCCGGAAGTGGTAAGTCATCTTTCATTTACTGTGGGGTGATGCCGATTTTATACGGTGGATTCCTTACCGATGCAAGCCCTAACTGGGAAGTTGTAGTAACGCGACCCGGAGCAGGCCCTATTGATAACATGGCCGAGGCTTTGCTGAAAAATAACCCGGAGTATCTTTCAGCCGATGCAGAAGAAAAGAAGATCAAACGTACCATATTTTCAACGCTGCTTCGAAGCAGTTCATTGGGACTGGTAGAAGCCATTGAGCAATCCCGCAAAGAAGCTGACGTCAACTACCTCGTGCTGGTCGATCAGTTTGAAGAACTTTTCCGCTTTAAAGAAGGTCACGATGCCAATTCCGTAAATGAAACACTGGCATTCGTAAACCTACTGATGGAAGCTGTCAATTATCCTGACGCACCCATTTATGTGGCCATCACCATGCGGTCTGATTTTATCGGTGATTGTGCACAGTTCCCTGAATTAACCCGAAAGATCAATGATAGCCACTACCTGATCCCTCAGCTTACACGCGATCAGAAACGTAAAGCCATTGAAGGACCTGTTGCCGTAGGTGGCGCGAACATAGCACCCCGACTGGTTCAGCAATTACTGAATGACCTGGGTGATAACCCGGATCAACTCCCAATCTTGCAGCACGCGCTGATGCGTACCTGGAGTTACTGGTCATCCTATAAAGATTTTGCTGAGGAATCCGTAGACCTGAAGCATTACGAGGCCATTGGTACCATGGCTGAAGCGTTGTCACAGCACGCCAATGAAGCCTATGATGAGCTTACGGAAGATCAAAAACGTATCTGCGAACTTCTGTTTAAAGCCATCACGGAAAAGCGGGGTGAGAACTTCGGTATACGCAGGCCTACCAAGCTCAATGAAATCGCAGCGATTGCCGATGTTTCAGAAGAAGAAGTTATAGCTGTTATAGACCGGTTCCGTGAACCCGGAAGATCATTACTGACACCTGCTTACGGTGTACATATAGCTTCCAAGTCCATGGTGGATATTTCGCATGAAAGTTTGATGCGGATATGGGTACGTCTTAAAAATTGGGTGGATGACGAAGCCGAAGCGGTACAAATGTATACCCGTCTGGCCGAAGCGGCATCCATGTATCAGGTGGGCAAGGCAGGTCTCTGGCGTCCACCGGATTTACAACTCGCACTGAACTGGCAATCCAAACACAAACCTACCCTGGTTTGGGGACAACGTTATAATCCTGCCTTTGAGCGAACCATGATCTTCCTGGAGTACTCCAAGAAGGAATGGGAAACCGAACAACGGATTAAAGAACTTGAGCAGAAACGAAAACTGAAACGCGCTCGGATTGTAGCCCTTGTGCTCGGTACTGCCGTTGTTATTTGTCTCTTGTTTCTCATGTACGCTTTCGTTCAGAAAGCAGAAGCCGATAAACAATTTAACCGCGCTGAAGAGCAGCGAATTGCCGCTGAAAAAAATGAGAAAGCGGCAAAAGAGGCGGAAAAAGTTGCAGACGAAAAACGCGCTGAAGCAGAAAAGGCAACCGCAGCTGCCCTGGCAGCCAAGGAGGCCGAAGCCGAACAACGTAAGCAGGCAGAAGCCGCTAAACAATTGGCTATCAAAAACGCTGACCTGGCCAGAAAAAATGCCGAAGAAGCACGCTTGAATGCCGTACGCGCCCAGACAAATGAAAAACTGGCCAAAGAACAACAGCAAATCGCGATTAAAAACGCTGCTGAGGCATTACGTCAGCGCTATATCGCACAGGCAAAAGCGATGGCCGTTAAGTCCAAAGAATTGAATGACCCTGAACAGGAAGCGCTCATCGCACAACAGGCCTACAAATTCAATTCAGAACACCAGGGCTATATCTATGACAATGACATCTACAATGGCCTTTATGCTGCACTGAAAAAATTTGATCATCCGTTAACGCTGAGTTTGGAGGCCCACGAAAGAGGTGCAGCTCGTGCACTGGTTACCCGGGTTGCCGGAAATCATATTTATTCAGGTGGTAGTGATGGCAAGATCATCCGGTGGAATGAAATAAGTGGACAGTGGAAATCCGAAGTGCTCGTGGACCGTGCCGATTATCAATATTATTCCATTGATGTTAGCAGCGATGGAAACTGGCTGATCGCTGCAGGACTTGATCCAGGCAATGAAACCCGGAACTATGTTGAACTTTATAATCTCAATTCAATGAAGTCACCGAAGAAAATCGAAGGCTACATTTATGGAATTGAGAACCTTACGTTCACACCGGATAATACAGCTTTCTATGCACGAGATAATTCAGGAAAAAGCATCAGGCTCTCCGATTTATCCACCTCAAAAGAAGTGATCAATTCGAAGGTTAAGATCAATGCTATTGATTTAAGTCCGGATGGAAATACCCTGATTGGAGCAGGTGAAAACGGAAGCTTATTTATCTGGGATATCCGGAACAACTATGCTGCTTCCGAGATCAGGCAGATGGGAGATCACCTGACCACCGTTACTTATGCCCCGGAAGGAAGGAGAATCATTATCGGTGACAATACGGGAATTGTAAAAATTTATGATACCCAAAGCAACATGGTAGTGCGTATACTTTCAGGTCATAGTTCTACCATTGAACAAATCCGTTTCAATCATGCCGGAACATTTATGGCCACCGCCAGCAAAGACAAAACCGTACGCCTCTGGAATATGAATCGTCTGCAGGAACAACCCATTGTATTCAGTGATCACCGCGACTGGGTATGGGGTGTTGCATTCACTCCGGATGATGAACAATTATTAGCCAGCGTTCACAGCTCAACGGAAACCATTAAAGGTGTTGAACACACCATCCGTGCATGGCCGACAAAAATCCCGACCATGGCAGATATTCTTTGTGGCAAAGTTTCACGAAATATCAATAAAGAAGAATGGGAGATCTTCGTGGGTGATGACTTGCCCTACGAAATAACTTGTTCTGCGTTTCCAAAAAATAATAACTGATGTGCATGAAAAGACTCTTACCCTTTTTTTTATTCCTCTTTGTCGTGTGTGAAAGTTATGCACAACACGTGTCGTGTTCACAGACACTACGTCTGGCGCAATCCACCTACGAGCAGGGTCGCCTCCATGAAGTCCCTTCACTGCTGCAAGGCTGTTTAACCAGTGGATTCAACAAGCAGGAAAAAGTTTCAGCGTACAAATTATTGACGCTCTCCTACCTGTACCTGGAAGAGCCTGAAAAAGCTGATGAGGCTATGCTGAATCTGTTACGAACAGATCCTTACTTTGAAATTAACCCGGCTGTAGATCCGGCTGAGTTTGTGGGATTGTATAAATCGTTTCGCACAAAGCCAATTTATCGCGTTGGCGTAGTGATGGGGGTAAATGCAACACGTCCTAACGTCACCAGTTCGGTAGAGACGGCCGCCAATTCAGAAAGTGAATATACCTATGGCCTCGCCTTCCAGGTTGGTGCCAATGTAGAAATACCTTTTAATGAAAAAATAACCTTTAATCCATCGCTGTTGTTCCAGCAAAAAGGATTCGATATAGAAAGTAAAGTAAGTCGGGGAACAGATCTGGAGGGTAATGAACTTTACAACACCACTACGGGGCGTGAACAGCAGACCTGGATAGCGCTACCCGTAACCGTTCAGTATTCATTTACCAAAAGTCGTTTTAATCCCTACATCGCTGCCGGTATCTCAACAGACTATTGCTTAAGATCCGATATTACCATAGAAACCATTCAGGATAATGCCGGTGCTGTACAGGAAAAAACTGTAGACATCGAACGAAATAAAATCAACCTGAGTGCACTCGTGGCGGCTGGAGGAAAGCTTCGCATTTTCGGTGGCTACTTCACGGGAGAAATCCGCTACCAGTACGGATTGTTGAATGTCAATTCGGAAGAAAAGGCTTACGACAATAGTGATGTGGTCTTCAGCAATAACCTCGGAGATTCAGTATTTAAACTAAATTCCTTCTCGGTTACCGTTGGGTATGTTCAGAATATTTTTAATCCTAAAAAACTGACGCGTAGAAAATGAAATCGATCTATGCCATACTTTTTTTGACGACTCTCGTTTGGGCGTGCAATAATATTGAAGATGCGGAACCGGCTGCCAAGAATACATTCATTAAATTCTACCATGGCCCGTACAGCTATACCAGCGTTGAAGTGGAGCGTATTCCAGATGGATATGCGGTCCTGGGAAACATGACCATTTCCGATGATTCTGTAGTGGCAACCTTGATCCGGACAGATGAAAACGGTAATCCCGCAGGTGAAATCCAATATTACCCGGGATGCACAGCCAAATCCCTGCAGGTTCTCCAGAATGGAGATCAGGTTTCAGGTTACGTGATTCTGGGAGACAGTATTAAGGTAGACCCTAATGCCAGCAAAGTAGGAAACATCCTCGTTTACGCCACCCGTATACTTCTTGTGAATACCTCCGGAACCATACAAAGCACCAGAACCTACCGAGATGATTCGCAGGATACCTCCCGTGTGTTAATTGACTACCGAGGAAATACCCTGACCACAAACGAGAACAACGAACTGATCATTCTCGGAAATTACCGCGAAGACTTGTCCCGACCTGAAAAATCGTTTGTTGTAGCGCTGGATTTCAACCTAAACCAACAATGGTACAAAACCTATGACCTGATTGATGTTGGGCAAACAGATTACAATTATGTAAACGCCAAGTCAATTCATGCCAAGCAAGGCAATCTGATCTGGGCCAGTTCTATATTAAAATCTACCGGAGAATTCAGTGACTCTTACCTGGCGATACCTTTTGTGGAAGCTGAATCTACTTTCAAAAATTTCTCCATGATGGGAGAAACATCAAGTCAGCTTTTCTACGCCACGGACATTAAACCTTCCAATGGCCCTGGCTATGGTGTGGTAGGCACGCGCGCGAGTACGGACGGCTCAAATGCAAACATGTTCTTTGCGCGTGTAGATGGTTTCGGGAATTTCGTTGCTGAGTCCACCCGCTATTTCGATGGTGTTTTATCCCAACAAAATGAAGCCATAGACTTTACCGCTTCTGAAAGTCAGGATACCGGTGAATCCATTACCAGTACTCCGGATGGTGGTTTTGTACTTGCCGGATCAACAAAAATAGGATCAAACTCAACGGATATCTTTTTAATAAAGGTTAACAGCAGTGGTGATATCCTTTGGAATAAAATTCTGGGTGGATCAGGGGAAGAAACTATAAGTTCTATTATAAGTGATAGTGATGGCAACCTGACGATTTCAGGTACCAATAACCTTGGAGGTCTTTCATCTATATTTTTAATGAAAACCGATAGCAAGGGCGAATTGAAAAATTAGAAAAGTTTAGAATTCAAAAATGTAATGTAAAAAATAGAAAGCATGACCTGCTTTCTATTGGTATTAATTCGAAAGGTTTTAATCTATGAATATTTCTACAACGCTTAAGAAGAACATCTGGATTTTGGGGATATCGCTGAGCTCTCTGTCAGCAATGGCTCAGGATGTTGCCATGACCCCTTTAACAGACGGGTTATCACCCGATCCACTTGCCGCAGGTGTAACCAACCAGGCCATCTTTGGTGTCTCATTTGAAAAAAATGATGGAGGAGCCAATACCATCACCGTCATTAACATACCCTGTACTGGAAACCCGGCAACTTTTTTTACGAATTACAGATTGTACCGGTCAAATGATGATGATGATTTTGAAGCGGACGATTTTATACCAGCAAACCTGGTAGCCTGTACAATCACACCCGGTACAGCACCCAACCGAATTTCCATTACCGGTTCTCCGATAACCAATTTTGGTGGAGGAGGAAGTGCTAATGACTTTGTTACCCGGAGGTTTTTTCTGGTAGTGGACGTGCTTCCCGGAGCGCCCGTTGGTGCGAATCAGATTCAACTGTCTCTGGCTACCTCCGATGTTACGGTAAATGACCCTCCGGTTACCGGAAGCGCTATTACCGGCACTAACTATGATATTACGGCATTAACAACCGCGCTTGCTCCACTGACGGGAGGTGTCACCGCGGGACCTACGTTGAACAATAACCTCACCAATCAGGCACTCCTTGGTTTTTCGCTTACCTCTACAGGCAATCCTAATTTTACCGGCATCACCGTTACCACTACCAATCCTGCGGCAGGTAAACTTACCAACATCCGACTGTTCAGATCTACCAACAACAATACTTTTGACGGGGGAGACGCAAGCATTGCCACTGCCTCTTCTGTTACGGCAACTACGATCGTCTTCACAGGCCTTTCGCAGGCTTTTTCTCCCACCGTTGGTTATAATTACTTCATCGTAGCGGATGTTGATGGTGCTGCGGATGATTCAACCGATCCGATTCAATTACTCTTTGATGAAGGCGATGTAACCCTGAGCAGTGGGCCTCCGGCAGCTGCTACAGTAACAGGTATCGAATATGATTTTGCAGATGGAACACCTCCTGCGGTTACAGCCAGGACGCCAGCGCAAGGTGCAACCGGTCTCACCATATTATTAAACACCCTGCAAATCACCTTCAATGAAGACATAGCACTTTTACCGGGTTACGATTCTGATGCCGCTCATCAGATTCGTCTTAAAAACGTGGATGGCGGTACGTTTATTGAAACCATACCCGCAGGTAATATAAGTATTACCGGAAATGTGGCCACGCTGACTATTACACCACCGCTGGCTGCAGACATCGATTATGCCGTTTACATTGGGAATAGTGTCTTTGCCGATCTGGCAACAGTACCCAACGCTTTTGCGGGATACAATACTGATGGCGGCTGGACATTTGAAACCGAACTATTGCCCAATATATCAGGACTGAGCAACAGTGGTATCCGCTGTATAAAGGATCAACTCATTATAAGTGGCTCACGCTTCACCGGCACCGGTGGTACTGGAAATACAAAACCTCGTGTACGAATTAATGGTACCCTTGTTCCGGATGATAGTGTTAAAGCATTCAGCAGTACATCGATCACCTTGAATATTCCTCCCGGTGCTTCTTCCGGAAATGTAACGGTGGAGAACATGGATAATAACCTGACGAGCAATGGAAGTGCATTGACCGTTCATGCGCAGATCAGCACAACATTTTCGGTAGTGCCATCAACGTTAAGCCCGGCACAGAATACCAGCGTGAACTTTACCGTTTCACCTACACAGGACAACAACCATACATATAATCTTATCCTGACAGCTAAGCCTGCCGGACATTCCGTAGCCCTCGGTACGGTGGTAGATGATGATGCCGGAAACAATGGTCCTTCTACCGATTTAAACACCGCTGCTAACGGTGGCGTTAACCTCACGCACATCGGTACCTATTCATACCGAATCGATGTTACCCGGACGGGTTGTACCACACGGTCTCGGGCGGTACCCTCCATTACTGTTGCTTCGCTTGCTGTAACAGCCAGTGCAACGGATACAACGATATGTCTGGGAACAGCCACAACATTGATCGGCGCTACCAGCGGTGGAACCGGATTCTATCAGTTTTCATGGACATCATCTCCTCCGGGTTTTGTAAACAGCAACTCAAGCCCGAATGTTAACCCAACAGTAGACACCTGGTATTTCTTAACACTTACTGATAACTCAGCAAACGTAGCGGAAGACTCCATATTCATTGATGTGAATCCTGTACCGGTAGCAGATATCATCCCTGCTCCTACAGAATCGGTGATCCGGAAAAATTATACCATTGAAAACCGGGATTACCGCTTGTATGGTTCACCAGCAGGTGGTGAGTTCTCCGGTAAAGGCGTAAAACTTAACAACGACAATAATTACTATTTCAATCCGTATGAAGCCGGGGTTGGCGTCTGGACAATCAGGTACACCTTTACAAACGGCTTTGACTGCACCGATGAGGATACAGAACAATTCATCGTCAGTAACTCTGCAGTAACCAATCTTGATCTGTCATATTGCAGAAACATCGCGATGGAAACGGGACTTGCACCCAATTCGACTTTTCCCTCATCTGCTACATTGCAATTCACCCGTCTTGTTTTTTACCGGCAAAGCCGTTCAACGTTTTCGTATTGTGTAGCGGGTCCTGGCGATGCAACATTCCCATCCTGTGGTTCTCTTTCTAATCCCCTTACGGTAACTTCCACTACTCCTGTTACTGATATACACACCCTGTTGACTGTCAATCAGCCAACATCATACAGCTTGAACCTGGATGTAATACGAGACGAATATGGGTATTCCACAGACAATTACTTTTACATACTGGCGTATGGCAAAGACCAGTTCGGAAATGAGAGCTACAGAACTTTTCAATATTTCGATGTACTTAACGATGGTCCTAAACCGACTGTAGTAGGAATTGAAGGAATGGAGAATATTTGTTCGGATTCTGACCCCATTACACTTTCTTCCTCTATACCCGGATATACGATCACTAACTTTAACATTGCAGACACGACTGCTGTACCGGATATTGATTATGAGACATCACTCTCAGGCGCCCAGGATCGGATCTTTAATCCTGGCCATGCTCCGTTGCTTGGAAAAGATGAGCGGCTGCTGAATCTTACCATGATGTACAGTGATTTCAATAATTGCCCTGGCTCTGTGGTCAGGTATTTTAATTGGGTTAAAAAACCGAATGCTCCCACCGATCTGGACAACCCTGCCAATCGCCCTATTGAGGAATATTGTAAAGTCGCACTGGCACAATCCTTCACGATTGATGCAGCTCCGAATGGTAGCGCTGATAATCCAAACTGGTACGCTCAGGATCCGGTAACGCAGCCTGACCGCACCACGAACCCTAAACTCGATTCCATAAACTTCAAGGGTTTTGTTGCTCCGGGAATCAACGGCTTAGTGGCTACTACCCGGGATTTTCACATAACTCAAACCTATAAAGGTTGTGAAGGCAACGTGAGAATTGCAACCATTACCATAAAGGAAGCACCCAATGCAGCATTCATCCCTCCTCCTATTTGTGAGGACCGTGATTTCACCTTATCAGGTCCGCTGGAGTCACCAAATAATTCATATGATACGTATAGGTGGGACTTTGGCAATGGAGAAATCATCGAGGTTCAGGATACTAACAGGGTGGCCTATAACTATGGCCCGAATACGGCATCAACACCATTCCCTATTAAACTAACCGTTATAAACAGTCTGAACTGTCAAAACGAGTCTATCAGTAGTATCACGGTAGGTAATAACCCAGTACCTGATTTTACATTTGAAGAAGTCTGCGAAAGTGCCATCACAAAATTCAGCGCTACTACCAATATCGCGGTAGCCAACTACCGGTGGAATTTCGGAGACGCATCTACGATCTTCGGTCCTTTTACATCGCCTAATACAACCCATCAGTTTGCTTCTGCGGGAGATTATGAAGTAACTGTCAGAGCAACAACCGGGCAAGGTTGTTTTGGTGAGGACTCCACTATCGTTTCCATTTTGGAATACCTGACACGTACCTCTGATAATCCGTATGAAATGAGCCTGGAGGATGGTGGAAGAGGTTTCTGGAAACTTCAGGATTTCAGAGACAGTACGACATGGGAATTTGCTGCGCCTAACAAAACCAATATCCAGTCTGCTGCTCAGGCGTGGGTTACTAATGCCACCGGAAACTACAAGGCAAATGATCTGTCTGTACTGAATAGCCCTTGTTTTGACATTACGGGTATTGAAAACCCTGTTCTGTCACTGGATTTTATTTCAAACACTGACAAGGATAAAGATGGTACATCACTGGAGTTTTCCTTGAATGATGGTGTTACCTGGTTACCGCTCGGAGACGCGCTAACGGGTCAGAACTGGTTCAACACGACCTTTTCTTCAGGAGACATTACAAAAGGGTGGTCAGGAAATATGTGGGATCCGGGACATCAGTGGCTGGAAGGAAAGCATGGCCTGGATATCATCCCGGAAGCTCAACGCGACAAACTGCGTTTACGGATTGCGTTTAGCAGTAATCCGGATCCTGACCGGTATGAGGGTTTTGCCTTTGCTAACCTGGCTATATTACCACGGAACAGATTCATTTTAGTGGAGAACTTTACAAACGAATCTGATCCACAGTATGCTGCAAACAATGCAGCCTTTAAAGCCATAGATCCGGAAGAATATGTAAAACTGCAATACAACTTATCGTTCCCCGGACCGGATCCAATCAACGCAGAGAATCCGGTAGAACCCAGTGCACGTGCCGCATTTTATGGTATTACAAATGATGCCCAGATCTTCCCGCGTGTTTTCGTGGATGGAAGCAGCAAGGGAAATTTAACTACGAACTGGTTTAACCTTACCTCAGCGTTGCGGGCATTGAAGAGCTCACCGTTGTCGATGGAGATCACCACCTTTGCAGGAAGTCCTGATCAGTTGACATTCTCCGTTTCAGCAAAAGCGTTGCGCCTTATTGACGCTCCATTCGTTACGAAACCTATTTTACATATTGCCATCGTAGAAAAGACTGTGGGTGACAATGAATTTGTCTTACGCAGAATGATTCCCAATACATTGGGTACTGAAATACCGTTGCCACTTGCCGATGATGATGTTTTCACCGTTGGGCCGCTTACATGGAATTGCAGTTTTGATCCGGACAAAGTTGCCATTGTAGCTTTCGTTCAGGATGAAGTAACCCGGGAAGTTTATCAGGCCAGTATCCTGACGGAATCTATTCACATGCCAACTGTAATAACCGGAATAGAATCTTCATTCAGTGAAGAGATCAATATCTTCCCGAACCCGGCACAAGGTGAATTCCAGGTTGAACTTCCGCAACGAACCAAAGAGGCCATGCCATTCAGCTTAATTGACGGCTTCGGACGTGAAGTTTACAACAACACCTTTACGATCGGAGAACAGTTTAAGACGGTTAACACATCAGATTTAAAAGGAGGCGTTTACATCCTTCAGATAAAATCCGCTGCTGGTGAAGTCGCACGCAAGAAAGTGATCATTACTAACCGGTAGAAGTCAATAGCAGATAACAAAAGGCCATCCGGAAACGGGTGGCCTTTTTTTATTCAAACACAGGGATAGTCTGAAGTACACTTGTTTTTCCTGCAAGCCAGTCGGTCTCAAAATAGTAATGTACCAACCCATTCGTAACAGCCAGGTACTTTGCCTGAAGTTTGGCATTGTAGATTGATGCTTGTCTCAAGGTGTTATCATTGATGGGTTGATCATGTGCTTTACATTCCACTACCATCCAGGGTTTCCCTTCACGATTAAATACAACAATATCGCTGCGCTTCGACAGCGTGTTATAAGAAAGTCCGCCTTCAAGCCTGATCAGCGACCGCGGATATTTTCTTTCATTGATCAGGTAATGAATAAAATGCTGGCGCACCCATTCTTCCGGGGTCAATACCAGGTATTTTTTTCGGATACTATCAAAGATGAGAACCTTACCGTCTTCTTTCTTCAGTTGATATTCAAACGATGGAAGGTTAAGCGAGATCATAATTAGTTACAAGTTTACGCTTTAAGGTCTAAAGTTTCAGTGCGACCAGAACATTAAACTTTAAACTTTAAATTCTAAATTAGGTGCATGAAGACGAAACAGGAAATTGTTGAGAACTGGCTCCCACGCTATACCGGCCAACCGCTGAATCAATTTGGTGAATACATTATCCTTACCAATTTTGATAATTATGTCAAGATGTTTGCCGACCTGCACAACGTTTCGGTGATCGGAGCAGACCGCCCTATGCGAAGTGCAACAGCCGAAGGCATTACCATCATAAATTTTGGTATGGGAAGCCCGAATGCTGCTACGGTAATGGATTGCCTCAGCGCTATCCAACCCAAGGCTGCCTTGTTCCTGGGCAAGTGTGGTGGACTAAAAAAGAAAAACGACATTGGTGACCTGCTTCTTCCGATTGCTGCGATCCGTGGTGAAGGTACATCCAATGACTATTTTCCACCGGAAGTTCCGGCATTGCCTTCGTTTGCTCTGCAGAAAGCGATCTCAACAACCATACGCGATTACGGTCAGGACTACTGGACAGGCACCGTGTATACTACCAACCGAAGGGTCTGGGAATGGGACGAAGAGTTTAAGGAGTACTTACGAAAGATTCGTGCGCAGGCTATCGATATGGAAACAGCCACTATTTTCTCTACGGCATTTTACAACAAGATTCCCGCTGGAGCGCTGCTGCTGGTATCCGATCAGCCGATGGTTCCGGAAGGTGTTAAAACTGAAGTGAGTGATAAATCAGTTACCCAAAAATTTGTTGACCTGCATCTCAAGATCGGAATTGATTCATTGAAGCAGCTGATCAATAATGGCATGACGGTGAAACATCTGCAATATTAAAATTATACAGAC
>DASXWH010000184.1:0-5718 GCA_036503775.1 Ohtaekwangia sp. | reverse complement strand
GCACCCGATGCCAGGGATGTCGGCATGTCTGGTGGTGGCAGAATAACAAACTTTATGTCTTCATTTTTCAGGCCGTAATCGCGCATGAGTTTATGAATAACAAAATTCTGATTGCTGAACGGACTGGGGATGGCAACACTTTTTCCTTTGAGGTCGGCCATACTGCGGATCTTGCTGTTTTTGGCTACTACAATCTCTGATCCATCACGATGACCGAGGTAACATATCTTTACCGGAACACCTTGCTCCCGAAGCTTCATTGCCAGGGGAACAATCATAAACGTTGCCTGCACCTGCTTCGCCTGCAGCGCGCTCACCACCGTTGGAAAATCAGAGAATACCCGGGAATTAAAATTGGTATTGGTTTGTGTCGTCTTTGAAGCATAATCGGTAACGGGGCAGGTCAGGTGGCAGGTCACCGGCAGAAAACCAACGGTTAGTTCACGGTCCGCTTCACGATTCGATCCTTCATGCACTACATCCGGATTAACCGGAGAGCCTTTACGCTGCCAGGGTTTATAACGGAGCAACCCGAGTACGGCAATAACCAACACTACACCAATGACAATACGCATTCCGCTGCTTTTCATAACCTTGCGTTTCGATAAAATTAGTTAATACAGAAGGATTAAAAAAGAAATGTACCCGGGCTTCCAGGTTTGTTCACTCACCTGCCGTATTCAGTCCAAGCTCCTTCAGGATTTCATCCATGGAAGTGATCACTTCCGGATGTGTCAACGGGCGGGGGCGTAACGCCTGTATTTTCAATTCACGACATATGGTAGATGGTCTGTTTGACAACACCAGCACACGATCTGCGAGTTGTGCAGCTTCCTCGATATCATGCGTTACGAAGACCACCGTCCTCGGACGTTTCTGTAATAGTCGTACAAGTTCATGACGCATGCGCAGACGTGTCTGATAGTCGAGGGCAGAGAACGGTTCATCCATCAGCAGAATATCCGAATCACCGGCCAGCACACGAGCCAGTTCAACACGCTGACGCATACCTCCTGATAGCTGATGGGGATAATGATCTCTGAACTCCTGCAGATGGATGAGCTCCAGCAATTCATTTACTTCTTTCTGTTGCCATGCCTTGTCCTTAACCGAACGCAGGCCCATAGAAATATTTTCACTTACGGTAAGCCATGGAAAAAGTCCATCCTGCTGATAGACGGTGCGAATAACACCTGCGGTGTATATTGTTCCGCGGGTTGGTTTTATGTGACCCGAGAGCAGGTTGAGTATGGTCGTTTTACCACATCCTGACGGACCAACTACCACTACCACTTCACCTGAATTTACATTGAGGTTAAGATCATGGATAACCGAAACGTTTCCATACTGATGGGAAACATTTTCCAACTGCAGCCGGCTTGTGTGATTATCTGTCATAGCCCCAGCGTACACCCGGAAGTTTTGTTAATTGTGCCAGCAACCGATCGATGCCCATTCCTAATGTTCCGATCACGATCATGTAACATACTGCTGAATCCAGGCGAAGACCATTCCGTGCTTCCCATATGCCATAGCCCAGGCCATCCTGACAACCCACCATTTCCGCGGCCACGATAACCACCCAGGCAATGCCATAGCTTACACGTAGTGCGGTAATGATCTGCGGAAGCACTGCCGGAAAAGTCACCTTCGTGATAAGGGACACTCCTTTATAATGGTAATCCTGTGCAACCCGAAAATAAATCGTAGGGATAGAAGCCACAGCTACCATGGTAGCCAGTGTCAATGGAAAGAACGTAGCCATGAAGATCAGGAATATCGCGGGCTTATCTCCGATGTGAAACCAGAGGATAGCAAAAGGTATCCAGGCCAGCGGAGAAAGAAAACGAAAAAAATTCAACATGGGAACAAAGGCCTGTCTGGCTTGCGCTTTCAACCCCAGCCAGAGCCCGATGGGAATACCCAGCACCACTGAGATTACAAAACCGATTGCTACCCTCCACAGCGATGCTACAATGTCATTAAGCAGTCGCCCGGCTGTGATCTCTTCCTGAAAACTTTTGAGTACATCCTGTGGGGACGGGAAAGCATATGCCGGGAAAATATTGAAATAGGAGATCAGGTACCAGAGAACGATAGCGCCCACCAGGGTTAACACGGGAAGTAACAGCGCAATCGTTTTATTTTTCATCATAAGGGCCAGGTATCGCCTGCTGGTCGCTAAACAAGTTTTGAAATTATAAAGAATAGTGGAATCTCAAAAACGGGGTGATAACGCATAAGGCTTATGAATACTATCAGCAATGACCTGTGCGATTGCTACCGATTTTTCTTTACCGGAGCGGCAGATCAGATTTACCGTTGTATCTTCCATCCATGCTGATTGAAGAAGTACAACTTACACACTGGATGGATAATTTCTATGGTTACGGATCATGGAATGCCCGGTTCTGGTTTGTGGGATATGAAGAAAGCGGTGGTGATCTGCCGGAGGAGGTAGCGGACAAGCTTAACTATTTTCATCGGGTACACACACAACCGGCAGCAACCCTTTGTGATATCCGCGAGCTATACCGTCATGTGGCCATACGATGGGACGGCCCGAAAGCAAACCTGTTCAACAACCGTTATGAATACCGTTTTGATACGAATGCCGTACAACATGGTGTCTGGAAAAATATTATCGCCTTTGTTCACGGTTATGAAAACAAACCACTTCCTGATCTACTTGCTTATCAGCAACAAACGCTCGCATCACCGACTGCGCAAACCGAAGCATTGATCTCCTTGTATCCCCTGCCCAGCCCGCATAACCATGCCTGGTATTACAGCTGGCTCGATCTCCCTGATCTCAAATTTCTAAAAAGCCGTGCATTATATGAAGAGCGCATGTACATGAGCCGGATACACAACATCCTCAATAACATAAACACCTATAAACCTGAAGTCGTGCTACTGTATGGCATGAATAACGTCAACACGTTGAAGAACAGTGTTCAGGAATTTATTCCAGGTATTAAATTCAAACTCATAAAAGCCATAAAGCAACAAATTCCACAACATCACCGGGCAGACTTCAATGGAACAACCCTGCTGATCACCACACAGATTCCAGCCTTACGGCATGGGCGTGTTGAGACCGGGTTTGATTGGGAGGAGTTTGGAAAAAGTTTAAAATTAAAAGTTTAACGTTTAAGGTCTGAAGTTGAAAAGTCTTAACTTCGATTGCTTTCCGGATACCTCACGCTGTTATTCCTTACTAAACTTTGCTGGCTATGAGTGCATACATTTCAGTATTGTCATTTCTTCTCCTGTTGCTTCCTGCAGGATCTACAGACAGAAACATTCCAACGCTTAATCAGACTGCTTCACCTGAAGCGAAAGCTCATTTTGACAAAGGCCTTTTGCTGCTTCACAATTTTGAGTATCCGGATGCGGCTGAAGAATTTATTCTGGCGCAGCAGAAAGATCCGGGTTTTGTATTAGCCTACTGGGGTGAGGCCATGACTTATGATCATCCGGTCTGGCGTGATCTTGATATTGACAAATCGCGTACGGCATTGAAGAAGTTCGGAGATAATCCATCAGACCGGTTATCGAAAGCACGGACTGATCTGGAGAAAGACTTTGTTCAGGGTGTTAACATCCTGTTCGGTGATGGTTCTAAACCCGACCGTGAAAAAGCCTACGCTGAGCACATGGCCAGCCTCTACCAAACGTATCCGGACAATCATGACGTAGCAGCATTCTATGCACTATCATTGCTGGCCATAAAGAAAGGCTGGAATGAATGGGAAGATTACAATGTACAGGCGCAGCAGATCACGCGATCAATACTAAAGAAAGAACCGGATCACGCTGGAGCACTTCACTATCTGATTCACGCGGATGATCATCCACACCACGCCAACGATGGTCTTGAGGCTGCCAAAAAATACGCCATCGTAGCGAGCTATGCCGGTCACGCACTGCATATGCCATCACACATTTATTTAGCCCTGGGTATGTGGGATGAAGAAGTAAAATCAAATGAAGTAGCCTGGCAGGCCAGTCAGGATCGTGTTAAACGAAAAAACCTCAGCATGGATGAACTGAGTTATCATGCCCACCTGTGGCTTGAATATGGCTATTTGCAGCAGGGAAGATTTCAACGTGCAGAAGAACTGATCAATAACCAGGTGAAGTATGTTGAGCAATCGCCTTCTGCTGCAGCCCGACTTCATTTACTTCAGATGAAAGGACATTACCTCTTCACTACAAACAACTGGAATTCAGTATTAGCCGCGTTGCCGGTAAAAGCAGATGATCTTGATGCCGCCTTTTATTTCACCAGCTTGTTCCTGGACGGTTACAACCTGTTTCAGCAATCCAAAGGTGAAGAACTTAAAAAGGTGATAAGTCTGCTCGACAAAGAGCTGGCAAAAGCAAAACAGCTTCAGCAAGAAGGTGAAGACATTCCGGTGTGTGGTGTCACACGGTATACCAATAACCGTCCCACAGAACAAGACATCAAAACCGGCACACGATGCCTCAACGAACTCAATGGCCTGAACGCATGGTTATCAAAAGATATGAATGCTGCTGATGGTTATTTCAGAAGCGCCTTACCTAAAGAAGGCTCAGTAGTGATCGGACCTCCCTTCTTTCTTATATCACCGTATGAGGTCTATGGAAATTTCTTGATGGCCAATAACCAGTACACTGAAGCGCTCCAGCAATTCAACAAAGCGTTGCATGCATCACCCAATCGCTACATTGGCCTCAAAGGGAAACTTGCTGCGGCAAAAGTCCTAAAAGATTCAGCGGCTGAAGCTGAAGTAAAAAAACAACTGCAGCAAAACCTGAAGACTGCTGATGCTGCAGCCACACAGGGTTTATGGTAACGGAATTCAAATTGACAAAGGTAGCTTGACTACCGCAACCTATCCTTCGTCAATTTGAACCTGGCAGATAATCACCTTTTCAGTGCAGGATGTGGTGTACCTTCCGCAGTCAGGGAGATAAAAGCAATGGGTGGATAAGCTGGTTTCACATTCTCAACCGCTTTACCCGATAAGAAAACCGTGATGGCCTTCCGGATCTCCGGATGCGTAAGAACTTGTTCATGCCCCGCATTCTGAACAATTATGTGAGCAGAGGTAGTGAACCCTTTCCGGATTTCTTCAGCTTGTTCTACGGGTGTACGACAATCCAGATCACCACTGAGAAATAACGTACGTACATCACTAATCATTGGCTTATTGAGATTCGCTTGCAGTGAGGGAACAGGCCAGGTATCTTTCACATCTGCAAACGGAAAGTTGACGATGTTTTTGAATATACTTTCAGTTGCTTCTTTTTCTATTTGCTGCCACCGCTCAGGCGACACACCGGATGATATCCCTTGTGTGAGACCATTGGCCGTTACTGCGAACGCAAAGACCACCCGCTTTTGAATAAACCATTTGAGAATAGCCGTGTCACCATGATCGAGTTCGTACAACATACGGGGAATAACCGGAATGTCAGCAGCATCGTCTATATCAAGACGGAGTACCAGTGCCAGCCCGAAAGAACCAACTTTGACATTCATTGGCTCACCGGTCAATGGATTGATGATCTGTACTTCTACAGGATGATCATTCAGTTTTTCCATAACCCGCTTCAGGAGCCTTGTCATATCCGGAATATCCGGACTGATCGCTGTGTCATGTGATGACATCCGGCTAACCTTCTCCACATGCTTGTCGAGATACGATGGATAGTTGAAAGTCTGAT
>DASXWH010000183.1:0-2332 GCA_036503775.1 Ohtaekwangia sp. | reverse complement strand
CTGGACATATTGACCAAGACAGGGGATACAATTGTAAACCGAATCAGAGAAAACCTGGCATCCACCGGTTCAAACGCAACCGGAGAAACTTCCCGCACACTCAGGTTTGAGGCCATCAACGCCAGCCCGACAAGCCAGAAGTTAATGATATTCGGTAGGGCTTATTTCTTCTCAGTTGAAACCGGACGGAAGGCCACACCACAATACACTAAACCAAGTGAAACGTTCGTTGCCAAGATTCAGGCTTGGATGAATGCCAAAGGAAAAGAGGGATCAGCCTACGCAATAGCTAAAGGAATACACGCCAAAGGAACCAAGCTTTTTCAAGACGGTGGGAGACAGGATATAGTATCCAATGTGGTTAACAAGTCTTTAACAGATCAACTTTCAAAAGAGATTTTGGATAGGTACGCACAGGAGTTTTTAAAGAACGCGGTTAAATTATCATCCAGTGGCAATAACAGTAATTAACAAGCCGATAGGCCACAAGTTAAGCACTACCCAACAAACCGCTCAAATCATAGATGACGGCACTGGCAATGCGTTGGTATATACTGGCGATGCGCACGGATTGAGTGATGGTGATTACGTGCTGATAGAATCTAACTTCGATGCTTACAACGGTTATAAATACGTTGACTCAATTGCCTATGACTCGTTCAAAATAAAGGACTCAGAAAATAGCGACTATACTGAATTTGTACAGAATGCAGATATAACGTTTTACATTTCTATCCTTAACCACGGGTTTCAGTGTGTGCACCTTCCGATAGTTTATGAACTGCAGTCTGACATTTGGCCCAACAACACAGCCGAAGAAACTTATACACCTAACACGGTAGTAAGTCAGGATGACGCGGATGGCTATACCCAGATCAATTTAATCGAGGCTTTATCCGACCCAACGGCTTACGCAAAAATAGAATTAGTTGGTACTGGTGAATTGGCTGGAGTGTACACAATCATATCAGTTTTACAGCCGTGGTCTGTTATTATAGACTTGGCTTATGATGCTGGCAATAGCTTTTCGGGTTATGTGGTTGTCAAATACTACGACAACTACGCTATAAATGTAAACGTGTACGCTGGGTTAACATCAGATCATAGATGGGAATCACGTAAACCTTTTGAACTTGCGGCTACTCTTAAATTTGTTCCTGACAATGAAGGTAAAGCAAAGTTCTCGATAGCTGAATTACTCCGGTCATACATTAACAACCGGAATAATCTAACCTTAGATACACTCCCTAATAACTTAGATTTTATTGTAGGTTTCTACATTGAGTATTTCGAATCTTATGATCAGTCTGACGGTGAAGACATAACTACTTTTGAAGGTGAGGTAACTGAGGACAGTTTTGTAGGTTATGCGATAAACGCGAAGCTTGCTTTCAAATCTGAAAGCATATCACACTTATCTGATTACCTAGATTCAGGTAATATTTATGCAAGATGGCTTACTATTTTTGAATCTCCCATTATAATGGTCGGACAATTCTTTGATATATCATTTTTAAATCAGCACAACAACTCAGATATTTTGATAACAGTAAACGGTGTTGATTATCTGACTATAGAAAATCCAGGAATCGGCATTATCAGGGTTCCAATAGAAGCCCAATCTGGTGATACACAACTTTGCGTTAAGGCTTTCGCAACTGGTAATGAGTCTTTAAATCTTGCTGAATTCCAAAATAATGATGATATAAGAGCAGATTGGACTACAGGATCAACACCAACTATAACCACCGACCAAATATCAGATATACTTTTTAAAGACTATCAATTCACTCCTGGTACAACATATACAATAACAGTAGAATTTACAGCAAGTGGAAGTATTCTTTTCAGTTTGTTTCTAAGGGTTTATGATGATGATTTCACTCAACAAGAGTCAGCAACAAACTCTACACCTACAGGAGTGGAAAGTATTGTATTAACATTTACTGCAGGTAGTGGTTACTCAAAAATAGGCCTTGTTCGTTCTATTGGATCTGGAGTTTCTACGGTTTATATAAATTCAATAACCATTTCTTTTGAGGATAAGCAAGTAACTGAGGAAATTTGTTTACCAGTGATAGAGGAATGTGAAAATACATTCTCAGATGATGAAGCACGATTGACAGAGGACGATATATTAAGATTATTGGAATGAGGCCATCAATACTATATCTAACTTACTTGAATAACTTGGGAGGGTTTGAATACTTCCCATTTTACAAGTTCAAGGAATTCCAGGTAGACATTGAAGCCACTGGACAAACTAGGAATAACATTTTACCGCAATGGCCAAAGTCATACGCATTAACAGCTGATACATTGAATCGCCAAA
>DASXWH010000182.1:0-2067 GCA_036503775.1 Ohtaekwangia sp. | reverse complement strand
CATCACCGGACAAGGTGGCAAGCAGGCGCTGCTGCAGGATCCTTCAGGGAATCTGATCGAGCTTTTTGAGGGGAAGAAAGATTGAAGACGAAGATTACATTTCACCAGTACTGGTCGCCTGATCATTTCAGAGTCCTGGAGTTCAGTGACTCTTGGCTACAAGATTTCATTTCAAAGTTTGTTATGCATTCGTCAAATTCTTCACCTCAAAATCAAACCGTGAACATTCCATTCCTGGTCAATCTTTTTAAAAAGTACGATTGCCTGCCCATTGGTTTTGGAATTGGTTATAAAGTCGATCTCACCTAATGCCGTTTCTTTGTCAACGAATGATAACCTGGATAGTTCTATCTTATCCACTGGTTCTTGTCCACCTGTCCACTCATAGTAGCTTGAGAAATCACACCTTAGCTTCTCATGCTCGTCCAGTTCATATTTTATAAATTCATCAAATGGCACCGATGCCAGGTTGTCAAAACATGTTTTAAAGTCGTAAATCTTTTTCTTAATAAAGTCCTCAGTGAATTTAAATTTCCTTAAACCTTGTTCATACCTGGAGAAGTCCAGCGTAGTCATTCCGTCTTCCTTCTTCACAAAACCTGGATTGAAATCTATATCAAGTCTGTCGTTTTTAATCATGTCTATATACCATGAATAAAATCCTTCAATTCGTGTTTTGATGTCAACCGAGTCTTTGGCTCTCATTTCCGATTGTCCGTTTGCTGTAAATGATACTACAGTCAACATCATCAAGATTCCTTTGAATAAACTCATTTAGCTCAATTAACTTTTCCGATAGTCTTCATCTTTTCCACAGCCTCAGGTTCACCCTTCTCTACCGCTTTATGTAAATACAGTAAGCCTTTCTTCTGTTCACCTTTCTGAAATAAAAATTCGGCATAATGGTATTCCAGTAAATCGACCGGTACGGTTTCTGCTGCAAAGGCTTTCGTAAAATAATTTTCCGCATCATCCAGTTCACCCTTGGCCTGATGATATAAAGCCAGGTTCCGGTAGGTATACGCGATATCATTGTTCCCGGTCCTCAGTGCTTTGTCCAGCCACTCCTTACCCTCCTCCAACTGGACCAGTTGGATAAGGGCATATCCCAGGTTATCGTTCGCATATCCATACTCTGGCAAAAGCTGAATGGCATTTCTAAAGTACGAAACACTTTGGGTGTAGTTCTTTAACCGCAGGTTATAATACCCCAGGTTGTTAAACACATTCGTTCTGACTGATTCATCCTTCGTGAGAAATAAAACCCGTTGAAGACTGGATACCGCTTCCTCAAATTCATTTTTTGCATACTGGTCATCGGATTTTCGGAAAAGTGCTGTCGCTTCCAGTTCATTCCTGTCGTACAGCGGGCTCGGATGTTCACGCAGATACGCCATCGCCTTTTCAAATTGTGTTTTTAATCCGCGTGGTAAACTGTCTATCCATGCAGAGCCATCCTGTTCGATCAGTGTAGCATACGTGGCCAGTCCGAAAGCCATTACTTCATCCGGCATATCAGATATGTAACTCCACTTGGTTTCCCAGAATCCGTCATTCACAACACCTGTGTCTTTCAGGTTTTGAGAAAGTAAAACACCAAAACCAAAATAAATGCCGGCCAGGTAAATAAATAAGGCTGTATCATTTCCGGTGTCATCACCAGTTCCCGAATCAAAAGGTACATTAGAGTGATGCAGTTTTATACGGATAAATTCATAGATGATATCGTAGAACAGTCGCTTAGGATGACTGCGAAGGCTGTTAGCGATTACGATCTTATAGTTTCCGTTGACAACAACCAGATCAGTCTCAAACGGTTTTCCTTCCAATTCGTAGGGCACACCTTGTGCATCCCGGATATCGGTAATGGTTTCAAACGTTACGATACCTTCGGGGATCTGAAGGAGATTGCACAAATCCCTGATGGTGTTTTCAATAACAACCTTATCTGATCTGAATGTATTCGGAAAATGTTTCGCTGAAACCAGCATCTGCTCATCGTGCCTGTATGGGTACCCGAAAACACTGATCAGCCACCGGAAATTATCTTCAACCCAAAGTCTGTCA
>DASXWH010000181.1:0-7288 GCA_036503775.1 Ohtaekwangia sp. | reverse complement strand
CATATAAAACTGAAGCGCGCGTTTATTGTATTCCGGATCATTCTTCTGTGGCTTAACAAGCAACACATCGGCCAACGCATCAGCAGCAGCTTCAAGTCCCGGTCTGATCTGCCGGATATTATGAAGAATATCCCAGATCGCACCATGCTCCTGTTCTTCCAGGGGCATGCTGTCTTTATAGTAACGATACACCGGACAACGAATCAGAAATTCAGCCAGTACTATTTTCAGGCTTTCGCGATCGAGATGATTTAAGGTCTCAGTATCGATCAGATTTAATTCCAGGAGTAAACGGAAAAGGTTATTCAATTCACCACCCATATGCCTGTACAGTATATGGGATTTCTTCCGCCATATTTTTTCCTGTGGATCACCATCTTCTTCCAGGTCGGCATAAAAAGCAGAAAGCTTTTCCTCAGATGAAGAAGGTGTGAGCACATTATTCACATACGCCAGAAAATCATAACCGGTAGTTCCCTGAACAGGCCAGTCCGGAAGCTTTTCATCCACCTGAAGTATCTTCTCCACCACGATATAAGTCTCCTCGCCCACCAGTGTTCGTAACTTTTGAACATACTGTGTCGGATTGTAAAGGCCATCTACATGATCCACGCGAAGTCCCTGAAAGATCCCTTCATGGGTGAGGTCCCGGATCAGGCGATGATAATGCTCAAATACCTTATCATCCTGCATGTTCAGGCCGATGAGATCCGTAATGGTAAAAAATCTTCGGAAGGTTATCTGACGGTCGGCTGATTGCCAGTGCTTCAACCGGTAAACCTGTTGAGACGCGATATGCTTCAATTGATCGTCAGAGTCATTTGCTTTTTGCAGACATCCATCGATATACTCCCTCACGTTTGAATTCATCAATGCCTGAAACTGAAGAACCAGTTCATGCCATCGCATGGCATACGTCAGGTTGTCTTCCAGCTGATGGAGTTCACCAATCTGCCGGACTAAATTCTGAATGGATTCAGGGGCGTCCGGGTCTTGCAAAATGTATGCGTATGACCGGGGATGTAACGGATATGTATTTTCATAGTACCGGAATACAAGCCGTTGCTGGTGATACTCAATCTGTATCTCTTTATTAAAGAGTACATCTTCCAGCGAACCGCCCAGAAAAGGAACGCTGAGCTTTCCCTGAAAAAGATCGCTGGTCCAGGCGAGATCAAAGAAAGAGGCATACATGGAGTGCTGACCTTTTTCAAGCACATCCATCAACCACAAATTGCCCGGATGAAAAGCCATGTGATTCGGAACAATGTCCTGGACCCAGGACATTCCATGCTCATGAAGTTTACGGCTTACGTTACGAAGCTCCTCTTCTGTACCGATCTCGGGATTGATCCGGTGCGGATTAACAACATCATACCCATGAACACTTCCGGGAACAGCCTCGAAAATCGGTGAAGCATAGATGGTATGTACACCCAGCTTGTGCAAATAAGGAATAATTTCCGACAGCTGTCTGAATGTGAAATCCTTATTGAACTGAATGCGGTATGTCGATACCGGATTAAACATAGGTAGCTGAATACATTACGAATGATTCGGGGCGCAACATCAGTGTTGATTTATCCTGTAAGGTGTCAGGCATGGAAGAAGAACCGTTCCATCTTTCTTCACCGGAATCCAGTAATTTTTCCCACGACTGATTTAATGTGAGCGTGATCAATTGTGGTGTCTGTGAAAAATTCATCAGGCACAGGATATGATGCTCCTGGTGCCAGCGGTGTAACTGCAGGGTCTTGCTTTCCTCATCGTACAAAACTTCCAGCTGCTTCCGGTTAAGGTGCTGCAATGCCGGTTGATTCTTACGCAGCGTAAGAATCGTTTTGTAGTATTCAAACATCAGGCGATGATGATCCTGCTTGAGCAAGGTCCATTGCAGTTTTGAATGTTCAAATGATTCAGCAGACTGCGGGTCGGGCACATCTTCGCCATGGTGAAATGCTGCGAACTCTTTCTTTCGGCCTTCCCGAACATTTTTGATTAGCTCCTCATCGCTGTGGCTGACGAAGTATAAAAACGGATTAGTTTCATCATACTCTTCTCCCATGAACAGCAACGGCAGATAAGGACTCACTATAGTTGCTGCAGCCAGCAGTTTTCGCATATCGAAACTTACCAGCTGACTCGTTCGCTCACCCAGCATCCGGTTGCCAACCTGATCGTGGTTCTGTGAGAACACAACGAATTGCTGCCCCTCCGTTCCTTCGGTCTTAAAACCGAAAGATTTCAGCCGGTGCGGAGAGAAAACACCATCATATACATAAGCTTCCTGGTATGATTTCGCAAGGTCTTTTACGCCTGCAAAATCTTCATAATAACCTCTACGCTCCTGCCCGGTAGTTACCCGCAAGGCATGATGAAACTCATCAACCCACTGCGCATCCATACCATAGCCATCCTGTTCCGGAGATTTGATGAAGCGAGGATCATTCAGATCCAGCTCAACAATCAGGTAATGCATCTGCCAGCTGGCGTATATCAGCTTGTTTACATGTTCACGAATGTCGCGGAGTATATGCACCGGACTCAAATCCTTTATGGCGTGTACGGCATCCAGGCGGAGTCCGTCAATATGAAAATCACGAAACCACATTAATACATTTTCGATGTAGTAATTCCGTACACCATCACACCAGGCATCATCAAAGTTGATGGCCTTGCCCCAGGGCGTTTTATATTTATCCGTAGTGTAGGGCGCAAACTTCTCGAGGTAGTTTCCCTCAGGCCCCAAATGATTATACACCACATCGAGCACAACAGCAATACCTTCACGGTGACAGGCATTGACAAATTTTTGTAATCCTCGAACACCGCCATAGGAATGCTGGACAGCGAAAGGGAACACCGCATCATACCCCCAGTTGCGTTCTCCTGGAAACTGCGCTACCGGCATGATCTCTACCGCAGTTATACCCAGCTCTTTCAGATGCGGTATTTTTTTTTCAGCTCCTTCAAAGGTTCCTTCCGGGGAAAAGGTACCTACATGCAGTTCGTAAAAAATATAGTTCTCAAGCGCTGACGTTTTCCAGGCATGGTCTGTCCATTCGAAATCCGCTGGCCGTTCGGCACGTGATGGTCCGTGAACACCCTCCGGTTGTGAAAGAGATGCCGGGTCTGGAAATTCTTCCTGATCATCCAGAATGAAAGAATATAATTCTCCCGGTTTGAGTTCATGTGTCTGAAGATGCCAGTATCCGAATTCTTTTTGCTCCAGTGGAACAACAGCTTCACGTGCCGGGAGATCGATCGCCATTTTTTTTGCATAAGGTGCCCATACCCGGATATCGGCACTTCCATCACTGCGAAAATTCACGCCAATGGATCGGCTCTCTATGTTAACGTTGGGTATCATGAACAATAGGGTGTTGTAGTATATAAATAGAACGCGACTCAATACGGATAACACTCCCGGCTTTGTAGTGTTGTCCTGAGCTAAACTGGTCTTCCGCAGTATTTAGTACCAGCTCCCAGGATCTGCCATACCTTTCGGGAGGAAGTTTGTACTCCACCGGTTCGTGATGCGCATTGAAGATGATATAAAAACTGTCGTCCAGTATGGATCTACCATGAGAATCCGGAGCATGAAGACCTTTACCATACAGAAATACCGCCAGCGATTTGGCAAAATCTGTAGACCAGCTCTCTTCTGTTAACTCCGTTCCTTCCGGCAGGAACCATGCGATATCTTCAAGGCCGATCCCTTTTATGGGTTGTCCCTGGAACCATCTTCTGCGACAAAATACCGGATGGTGTCTCACAAAGTCGATCAGGTTTTGGGTGAAGGAAAGCAATGACGTATCCAGGGTTTCCCAGTTGATCCATGATATCTCATTGTCCTGGCAATACGCATTATTGTTTCCCTGTTGTGAGCGACCGAACTCATCACCCGCCACCAGCATGGGAACACCCTGTGAAAGAAATAAAGTAGTCAGCAGATTTCTCTTTTGCCGCTGACGCAAGGCAAGGACTACCGGATCATCACTGGGCCCTTCTGAACCACAGTTCCACGAACGATTATGACTTTCTCCATCCTGATTATCTTCACCGTTAGCTTCATTGTGTTTTTCATTGTATGACACCAGGTCGTGCAACGTAAAACCATCATGCGCGGTAATAAAGTTGATACTGGCCGTAGGGCTCCGGTCATTGCCCTGATACAGATCGGAACTACCCGTAAACCGTTGGGCAAACTCTGCAAGCATGCTGTCAGCACCACGCCAATAATCACGGATACAGTCGCGATACTTTCCATTCCACTCTGCCCAGCCTGGAGGAAATTGACCAACCTGATATCCACCTTCACCGATGTCCCAGGGTTCAGCAATAAGTTTCACCTGTGAGATCACTGGATCCTGGTGAATGATGTCGAAGAAGGCGCTGAGTTTATTTACTTCATGTAACTCGCGCGCGAGTGTGGATGCCAGATCAAAACGAAATCCATCCACGTGCATTTCCAGAATCCAGTACCGGAGACTATCCATCATCAGGCGAAGTACCTGAGGCAGGTTGGCATTCAGCGTATTTCCGGTTCCGGTATAATCAAAATAAAAGCGTTTATCATCAGCAAGCCGGTAATAGCCTGTGTTGTCAATGCCTTTAAAGGATAAGGTAGGTCCGAGCTGATTGCCTTCAGCTGTATGATTGTATACCACATCGAGGATCACTTCAATACCGGCTTTGTGCAATTCCAAAACCATTTGCTTGAACTCGTTCACCTGTTCACCCTGTACTCCGCTGCCGGAATACCTTACTTCGGGTGCAAAGTAGCCTATGGTGTTATAGCCCCAGTAATTGGTAAGTCCTTTTTCAACCAGGTGTCGGTCTGCAATGAAATGGTGTACCGGCATCAATTCGACTGCTGTGATGCCGAGCTTTTTCAGGTAATTAATCGTCACAGGATGTGCTAACCCTGCATATGTACCGCGAATCTCTTCGGGAATTTCCGGATGCAATTTGGTAAACCCACGCACGTGCATTTCATAAATGATCGTTTTGTGATAGGGTGTACGTGGTGGTGCATCATCTTTCCAGTCGAAGTTTGGATCGATGACAACACATTTGGGTAAAAACGGAGCGCTGTCAATTTCATTGAAACTCAAGTCAGCCTCTTCACTATGAACGTCATACCCGAACAGCGCATCACTCCATTCGATCTTTCCCGCAATGGCTTTTGCATACGGATCGATCAATAGTTTTGACGCATTGAAGCGATGACCATTGGATGGTTCATACGGCCCATGCACCCGGTAACTATATAATTGTCCAGGTTTGAGATCAGGTACATACGTATGCCATACCTGATGCGAACGTTCAGTCAATTTAATTGTCAGGTATTCTGATTCATCCTGACTCGTTTTGAAAAGACAGAGCTCCACACCTGTTGCATTTTCAGAAAAGAGCGCAAAGTTCACACCCTTACCATCCCACGTGGCACCTAATGGATAGGGCTTGCCTGGAAATGACTTTACCTTGCTCTTTACTGTCTCCAATACTTCAGCGTGCATATTCCTGTAAGTTCACAGCCCAGACCGGATCTTTCATTTCTCTTCGCTCTGCTTCGGCACGTAACGATCCTTCCGCTTCCTGGTGCACGGCCTTCAGCCGTTTACCTACCTGATAGGAAAAATCATTCAATACATTCATGTAGTTCATGAATGCTTCATAAGGTGACTCATAGTGACTGAAATAAGAATGCACCTTCCCATCGTCATTGCGCTTCGTAGACATGTAATAGAAATGGTCGCTCGTCTGAAGCTTGCGCCATCTCTCCAGAATATCCTGATCGTTCAGCAGCTTGACATCATGTTCCAGCTTCGTCAGTGTGCCAAAGGCATCGAGCTGCATATCATTGCTTAACCAGGCTGACAGATTGCGTTCACGATCCGCCCAGGAGATATGCTCAGGGATAGCGATGCGATAAACCGGTTTGGTATTCTCCATTGCTTCAGATGGTGTCATCATCTGAAGGCTGCTGTCGTTCGCTAAACCTTTCAGCAATTTCTCCAAGAAATGAAAGATGCCAGTTTCTTCACGGTAATGTTCACCGAACGTTTCATAATCCATGCCGAGCGTGATCACCTGCTCATGAGCAGGTGTAGCCTTCAGCCATGAAATATATTTCTCCGCGGTAAACTTAGTATGATGAAGGAATCGAAAAGCAATGTCATCACTCAACCGGTATTGACGCATTAATAAATTAAGAACACCATCCGGATGTTGATACAGGTGATTCGGACTACGGTCTCCCAGAATGTGGTCAACACCTTCCAGGATCATTCCTTTGAAACCCAGACCCTCCACACGCGTACCGATCTCATCGTTATAGATGAGCTCTGTATTCCTGAACACAGCGGGTCGCACACCAAAATAATCATGCATCATTCCGGCATGCTCCAATACCTGAATTTCAAATTCATCTCCGGGCATAAGCGATGCAAGCGAATGGTGCGTGGTCTCACCCAGAAATTCAACGGACGGATGAGCCGCCAGCTCAGCAAAGCTGTCAAGCGCATCACCGGCATAATCTTTCATCTGTTCGAGCGTGATACCTGAAATCGAGAACGCCACTTTTACCTGCGGATATTTACGGATGATTTTCAGGATCAATGCATTTGTCCGGAGGTAACTCTGGCGTGCAATGCGATGCATGATGGTCAGGTTCTGGTCATAGTCGAAATATTCGCCATTGGAACCAATGTCAAAAAAACGGTAAGGGCGCAGCCGTACAGGCTGATGCACCTGAAAGTACAACACTACATTATGCGTTGCCTTTTGATTATGTAAGCTCATGATATATATGTTTAATAGTAGTTGCAGTTCTATCCCAGGTAAGGTTCTCAATCTCTTTCAGGCTGTTCTCGCGTAACGCTTTCGAAAGGCTGTCGTAAGCCAGCACACCACAAATAGCGCTGGCCAGTTTTTCGGTTTTCCAGAAATCAACTTTGATGGCATGCGGCATTACTTCCGCCACACCCGACTGATTGGACACAATAACCGGCACTCCGGACTGAATGGCTTCAAGCGGAGTGATACCAAAAGGTTCCGATACGGAAGGCATAACGTATACATCGCTTACTGCCCATAACTTTTCAATTTTGTCGCCTGAAATAAAACCTGTAAAGTGAAAGCGTGAGGAGAGATTCAGGTGTGCGACTTTCTCCAGCACACGCGGAAACAGATCTCCGGAGCCGGCCATGACAAAGTGTGCATCGGGAAATTTTTCCAGCACCTTTTGTGCTGCTTCAATAAAGTAGAATGGACCCTTCTGGTA
>DASXWH010000180.1:0-4011 GCA_036503775.1 Ohtaekwangia sp. | reverse complement strand
ATATTTCAAGCCATTCTATCCGGGTCTGGGCCAGAACAAAGCAACCTACATCATTCAGTGTGATCTACTCTACGAATGCTGACCTTTCAGGTGCGACAACTTCAAAGCCTGTTCAGACAACCTGGGTGACCGATGCAACCGGATGGATTGAACTTTCAAATCTCAAAGCCAACACCAAATACTACTACGCCATCGTAGTAGATGGTCACGTGATCGATACGAAAGTCAACGGCAAAGTTAATAGTTTCCTCACCTTACCCGATGCTGCAGATTATGTAAATGCAGAACTCAACCCAAAAGGATTATTCAATTTCAGTTTTGAGATCGGTACCGGTAATAGTCAGAGCAGAGGGAGAACAGAACTCCCTCCTACCTATACCAATATGCTGCGTGACCTGAAAGATAAAATCTACTTTCAGATCCAGAATGGTGACTGGGTTTATGAAGAAGGTCGGGAAACAACAACAGAGCAATGGGCCCAGAAGAATGCTGTGAAAGAAGTTCCGGCCACCGTGAATCTCGCTAAAGGCATAACCGGTGTTTGGGAGAACTATAAAATATACTTGAGCCGCTCACAAGGCCTTACCAATTTTTACAGAGAAGTACCTGAGTTTGTTGTGGTGGATGATCATGAGATCCTGAACGATGTGATGGGAAGCGGTGAAGTTGGTTTTCGTTTTGATTCACGCGGTAAAGGCTGGCAGGAGAATCTCAGCAGCTGGGGTGTTGACCGTGATGTTGAACGCGCAGTATTCCGTGACCCTGCGCTTGAAGCGTGGGATGATTACATCGGCTGGAGCAACCCTGACATCGGCATACACCAGGAAACACATTTCGGATCCGGCAAGTTTAAGAAGGACAGTGACATTCTCACCGATGCAAAAGCAGATTTCACCAAACTTGATCTGAAGAAAACTTCAAACCTTCATGTGCAGTGGGGTTATGGAAACACAGGGGTATATGAAATTGTGGAAGTACTCGGGCCGAATAAAATCAAGATCAGGCCATCCGCGCTGATCACAGAAGATGCCCGTTACAGTATTGGCACAAACCGCTACAGCAGTTTCAAAGTAGGTAATGCAGATTTCTTTCTGCTTGATACACGTACCAACCGTACTCTCCACGACAAAACCAAACCGGATGATCCGAATGCCAGCATGCTCGGCAAAAAACAGGAGGAATGGCTGATCAATGGTTTGAAAAACAGTACCGCAGATTTCTTTTTCATCGTATCGTCTGTGAATCTTGCTGTACCGCACGATAACGGTGCATGGTATGGCCAGGGAGCTGCATCAGCAGGAAAGGATGATGGATGGACAGCACACATTAATCAACGCGAAAAATTATTGAAGCTTGCTGAATCATTGAATAAGCCTGTTTTCTTTTTAACCGGAGATCTTCACAAATCATTTGTAGCGCGCATCACTCCGGGTATTTATGATATCGCCAGTGGTCCGCACACGAGTGGCAATCACCGGCTGGGAGATTCTGGTGGAGCACCTCCAAGCGGATGGTACAATTCCGCAGGACGGTTGGTAAATCTTCTCTGGACCAGCAACCAATATCGCAATGACAGCGAACGTACAAATGCAAAAGGCTGGCCGATCTATACGGTAATCAAAGTAAACAACGCATATAACATTCCTGACAAAGACGGTCGTGATCGCTGGATCGCCTATCCTGAACCTCAGGTGATCATTGAATTTCACGATGGTTATACCGGTGACCTGACATTTGCTTACACCGTGTCAACGTCAGATGCTAAACAAGCTCCCACGGTTGTACCGCTGGAACAGGTTAAAGTGCTGGGCGGAATATCGGAAAGTAAATAAGGTTTAAGCATTCAGGCATTGAATATCAGTGCCTGAATTCATTTTCCACCATTATCAAAATAATCATGAGCGCTCCAGCCCGCCATAAAAAATTAATTCCCGAAGAGGCGTTGGATGTATTGCGTCCTACTGAAAATAAAAAGTCGGCTAACCTCAGCATTCTCCCGCAGCGTGACCCGGGAATCAAAATCGCGTCTATAACTTTCAGCATGGTTACCGTTTATGCTACGGTGCGCTACAATGTATTCAAAGGTGTAGCGTGGAGTGAATGGCCGGTATATACGCTGAATAAAGTTTTCGGTGTCACCTCGCTCGTGCTCCTGGTCATTGCTGTTATCAGATACCGGTCCGGTAACACTTTACCGAATGGGAAAATTATGTATTCCGCGGGATTGATGGCTGGTATTCATATCCTGCTGTCGTGTTTCCTGCTGAAACCTTCCTACTACCCAAAATTCTTCACCAGTGATAAGCTGACGCTCATCGCTGGCTTGTCGATGTTGCTGGGAACAATTGCCTCGGTAATATTTATCAGTGGTGCTGTGTCAAAGGGCGATCGTCCGCTACGCGATAAAGTAATAAGCCTGGTGATGATTTGTGTGCTTACAGGTTTGCACACCTTCTTCCAGGGATTTCAAACCTGGCTGGTACTGAGTACCTGGCCAGGGTTTCTTCCTCCTATTACCATGTTGTCTACTCTTGCCAGCATCGTTGCCCTGGCGTGTATCATTATCCCAAAACGTACGCATAACTAAAATTTACTTCATACTTAACCTATTACACGATCATGAACTTTAAACTTGATGTCGACTTGATCTATAGACTTATTCTGTCGGTCATAGCCGGAGCTGCCCTGGTTTCATGCGAACCAAAACAACAAGCTGATCAACCAGCCGAAAATCAAAATGAATCATTCAAAGGAAAAATCGGGACGACCTATGCCGAATCACAAGAGTGGTGGCCCGAAAGACCCAAAGCAAAAAAGGGTGCACCCAATGTTTTGCTGTTCCTGATTGATGATGCCGGTTATGGAACATCAAGTGCTTTCGGTGGCTTAATGGAAACACCCACGCTGGATAACCTTGCCAACAATGGTTTACGTTATACCAACTTCCACTCAACCGGAGTTTGTTCACCAACGCGAGCAGCTTTGCTGACCGGTAGAAATCATCACTCGGTGCATATGGGAACACTGAATTACAGTTCCCTTGGTTTTCCCGGATACGATGCGGTTATGCCAGCCGACAAAGCAACCATCGCTGAGATACTGCATGAAAATAACTACAATACCTATGCTGTTGGAAAGTATCACCTGGCACCCCTTCATGAGATCACTTCAGTAGGGCCGTTTGATCGCTGGCCAACCGGAAGAGGCTTTGATCATTTTTTTGGATGGCAACTGGGACACACCGATCAATATCATCCGAATCTCTACGAAGACAACCAGGTTATTGATGTTGAGCCTAACACCAAACACGTGACTACTTTATTTGCGGACAAGGCTATCAAGTATATCGCGAATCAGCGTTCAGCTGCTCCTCAAAATCCTTTCTTCCTTTACTTTGCTACGGGTGCGATCCACTCACCTCACCAGGTTGATAAAAAATGGAGCGACCAATACAAAGGTAAATTTGATAAAGGATGGGATTGGTATCGTGAAGAAGTATTTGCGCGCCAGAAAAAGTTAGGTGTCATCCCTGCGAATGCTGTTTTGCCTGACCGCGATCCTACCGTTCCGGCTTGGGATAGCTTAAGTGCAGATGCAAAAAAAGTGTACGCACGTTACATGGAAGTTTATGCTGGATTTTTTTCGCATGCCGATTATGAATTTGGTCGTATCGTAAATTACCTGAAAGAAATCGGTCAGTACGATAATACCATTATCATTGTTAGCATTGGTGATAATGGTTCAAGCCACAGTTCCCGTCACGGAAATTTCAATGCACACATCCGCAGTCTGGATGATGACAAACAAGTTGCTGAACTTCTGAAGAACCTTGACAAGTTTGGCACTGAACAATCTGACATGGATGCACCTTGGGGCTGGACACAAGCTACCAATACACCTTTCCGTCAGTGGAAAGCCGATGCCAATTCAGAAGGTGGTACACATCAGCCTCTTATCATTCACTATCCAAATGGAATAACAGAGAAAGGCGGCATCCGGAATCAGTATGGA
>DASXWH010000179.1:0-5403 GCA_036503775.1 Ohtaekwangia sp. | reverse complement strand
GGATTTTCATCATCACTACAGGAAATCAACAGGAGAAAAGCAAACGTGCAGGCAGCAACTGCTTTCGAACAAAATAACGGACTAGGCATAGAACGGTCTGGTTAAGGATAGGCGTGAAGATAGGTGTTACCGGATAATAGTCAAAGGTCAGGAGTTCTGGTTACCGGTCGTTAGTCATAGGTCATTAGGAATACACGATTATGCAGAGACATTCCCGTGAACGCGTATTTCCCAATGACCATTGACTAGTGACTATTGACTTTTGACGATAACCGCATACGCAACAGAGGAGAGGGGAAGTATGTGCCCATACGGAGAAGGCATACTGGCATGTGAATTACGCATACGCCCCATGTACTATTAACCCGACAACACTATGGCCGCAAAAAAGAAATCCCCTGTCAGCAACGCCAAGCAGAATGACCTCGAAGTAAACAAAGAACAAAGCGCTGATCAATTCCTGACGACCAACCAGGGTCTTCGTATCAACGATGATCAGAATTCCCTCAAGGCCGGGAGCCGCGGACCTTCACTGCTGGAGGATTTTATTTTACGTGAAAAGATCACCCACTTCGATCATGAGCGTATCCCGGAGCGTATTGTACATGCACGTGGTTCCGCGGCACATGGAATTTTTGAACTCTATGAGCCGCTGACAAAATATACAACTGCCAGATTCCTGAATGATACTTCCCTGGTGACGCCTGTTTTTGTACGCTTCTCTACCGTAGCCGGCTTTCGCGGCTCTACGGATCTGGCGCGTGATGTCCGGGGCTTTGCGGTAAAATTTTATACACCGGAAGGCAATTATGATCTGGTGGGTAACAATATTCCCGTTTTCTTTATTCAGGATGCTATCAAGTTTCCTGATCTGGTCCACGCGGTAAAACCTGAACCGGATAACGAGATGCCTCAGGCGGCTTCAGCGCACAATACATTCTGGGATTTTATTTCGCTGATGCCTGAGTCCACACATATGATTATGTGGGCGATGTCTGATCGTGCTATTCCACGCAGCTACCGGATGATGGAAGGCTTTGGTGTGCATACGTTCCGGTTTATCAACGCTGCCGGAAAGTCTTCATTTGTGAAGTTCCATTGGAAGCCGCTGCTGGGTGTACATGCAGTAGCCTGGGATGAAGCGCAGAAGATCTCGGGTAAAGATCCTGACTTTCACCGCAGAGACCTGTGGGAAGCTATTGAAAACGGAGCGTTTCCCGAGTGGGAGCTGGGCGTACAGATCATTCCTGAAAAGGATGAACACGCATTCGACTTTGATCTCCTGGATCCCACTAAACTTATTCCGGAAGAGCTCGTACCTGTACAGCGCATTGGCAAACTTACACTCAACCGAAACCCGGATAATTTCTTTGCCGAAACCGAACAGGTTGCCTTTCATCCGGGTCATCTTGTTCCCGGTATTGATTTCACCAATGATCCCTTATTACAGGGACGATTGTTCTCTTACACCGATACACAGCTTTCGCGATTAGGGAGTGCAAATTTCCATGAGATCCCTATTAACCGATCCATTGAAACCGTACATAATCATCAGCGGGACGGGCACATGCGCCAACAGATCAACGTTGGTAAAGTAAGTTACAATCCGAATTCGATAGGTGGCGGATGTCCCTATCAGGCTAAGCTGGCAGAAGCAGGTTTCGCTTCCTACGAAGAAAAGATCGATGCAAAGAAAGTGCGTGAACGCAGTGAAAGTTTCTTTGATCACTTCAGTCAGGCAACGTTGTTTTATAACAGCCAGTCGGATGTGGAAAAAACGCACCTTATCAATGCGTTGCGATTTGAACTGGGCAAAGTAGATATAGAAGCCATCCGTCAGCGCATGATCAATGTGCTGAGCCAGGTGGATGTATCCCTGGCAGAGCAGGTGGCTGATGGCCTGGGGATGGTGGTGAAAAAACCTGAACAACCCATGAATCACAGCATCCCGGCTGATGGCAATCCGAAAAATTTTCAGCCGGTGAAAAAAACGATGTCCATTACCCGGTCGGATGCGCTAAGCATGGCCAATACGATCAAAAATACGATCAAGTCGCGGTGCGTTGCCGTACTTGCAGCACCGGGTGCCGACCTCGATTCGATTGCTGCCTATAAAAAAGCACTGGAAGCACAGGGCGCTACCATCAAGATCGTGGCTCCGAAGCTTGGCATAATCAAAGGCACACCGAAAAAAGAGATCAAAGCGGATATGAGTTTTCTTACCGCCACCTCTGTTGTTTTTGATGCTGTATTTATTCCGGGTGGAAAGAGCAGTGCCGATGCCCTCAAGACGCAACCTGAAGCCATTCACTTTATCAATGAAGCGTTCACACATTGCAAAGCGATCGCTGCGAATGGGGAAGGGATAGAGCTGCTCAGGAATTCCTATGTGGCTTCAAGCCTCGGCAAAGAAGCTGCGCGAATAGGAATTCTGACAGACCGGTCCGCAAAAGAATTTATACAGGCCATAGCACAACACCGTTTCTGGGAACGGGAGGCCCGCAAGGTTCCGGCATGATATCCCGCAGGCATCATTATTTATTGAATGATCAAAAAAACAAACTCGATCATGGAAAGGAAACAAGCAAAAAAAAGCAGCAGGTCAGCCAGTGCTGATCCTCAGCTGGCATTGATTGAATTTTTCACCGATGCACTCAAAGACATGTACTGGGCTGAGAGTCATCTGGTGAAAGCACTTCCCAAAATGCAGAAAGCCGCAACATCGGAAGAACTCCAGCAGGCGTTTGCTGATCACACCGAGCAAACCAAAACACATGTGGAGCGGTTGGAACAGGTGTTTCAATTGCTCGACAAGAAGCCTCAGGCTAAAAAATGCGAAGCCATGGAAGGCCTGTTGAAAGAAGGGCAGTCTGTAATTGAAGACACCGAAAAAGGAACAGCAACCCGTGATGTGGCATTGATCATTGCCGCACAAAAGGTGGAACATTATGAGATCGCTTCCTATGGCGGTCTGGCGCAACTCGCCAAGACACTGGAACTGGGTGAGATCAAGGATATCCTCGGATCCATCCTGGATGAAGAAAAAGGAGCTGATCTGCTGTTGACGGATATTGCCGAGAACAAGGTGAATTACGAAGCTGTAGGGGAAGAAGCGTAATCATACAGCGTCATGAATAATCTGTTCAGAGGTCTGCTGGCCGGTGCCGGTGCAAAATGGCTCGGAGGCGGACTCATCAGTACCATTATTATTTTCATTATCCTGTGGTCGTTACTCGGCCAGTGCGGGTAAATGAAATGTTGAGGTGTGAAGTTGAATAAAAGCCCTGATTGTCTATGTCAGGGCTTTTTGTTTTTTACGATCGTCTGCATTATTTCTTCCATTTCAGGTCACGCATCTTCGTTGAAAATCCGATCACCAGTTTGATGTAAGGTCCCTTGAGTGAATAGGTGGGCGCTCCTTCTACCACTTCGTTATTGAATCGTCCTTTCACGGTTCCGGGGCCGAAAAGATATCCCGCACGAATTCCCACGGTCATATACCTCACGTTCTGTGGACAATCCCAGCGTTTGTTTTTCAATGGGATCAGTTTGTCGGCCTGAAAGCCAACATCAAGACCGGCATTGGAATAGGCGAGGTGAAACGCCTGCTGTGTATTGTTGACCAGATCATCAATATCGGTAACCGTTGTCTTTTCACGCACTACCAGCTGTGATGTAAAAGCGGTCAGGCCTACATAAGGGTAGAGACGAAAATTCGGTTTTTGGATGACGAGATAGCCAAGGTATGCAGCGATGTAACGACCGGTAAAGTTTATGGAAACATCTTCTGACTGCTGCCGGGTACTTGGGAACTGCCACGTGTATTCGGCCCGGATCACAAAACGGTTTATCGAATACGATGGTGCAAAAGATAAGGTGACGATATCTTCCTGCAGCGTCTTGTAGCCATAGGAGGAAAGGAATCCATTGATGTTACCGAGATCGGTGTTCATGTAACCGACACTGAAGTCGAGGTTAGCATACCGGTTACGCGAAATGGTAGTGACACTATCCTGCGCCCAGGACGCACACGAGATCAGTACAAGAACAACGAGTAAAACAGATTGCTTTTTCATAATGTTATTGAAGGGTTATCGTATTGAATGTGGTTTTAATGTCAATGAGTGGATTTGCCGGAGCGTGCGTGAGCACGAACCGGCTTTGATTATTTTCCTTTATTACGGCATTCAATTGCCGCGGCACAAATATTTTTCCTTCACGACTCACGAGCTGATAATTATACAACAGGTAGTTTGCTGGCTGAATGGTAATATCCGTATGAGCTGCATTCACCGAGAGTGATTGAATGTTACCCAGCGTCAGATCCAGATCACTGTGGCGACTGTTAAATCTGTAACTTCCGTTATCCAGCGTCAATACATATTTTGATTCTTCATCATCGCTCGTAAATGAAGCAGGAGAGAGAGCCTGTCCGCGAATGTCACTGTAGGATGAACGCACATTGATCTTCCCGGAGACATGGTCCAGCAGGAGGTCGCTGAATTCCAGATTCAGTGACAACGTACCGGATACATCGCGGATCTCCGTGTCACCATACCGGTTATAGACCGAAAGTGTTGCCTTACGCGGTACCATCAGTTCGAAGGAAACGTTCACGCGGCTCTGAATACGGTCGATTCGGGAGGGAAGGAGGAAGGCATTCTGTAACTCTACGATGTTCTTTTCCCGCGACAACGAATAATGGATGTACTCAAGCTCAGCCTGGGCGACAGCTTTATCCGGGTGCTCGGCAGAGAATGTGATCTTCAGCGCTGCATGGGGTTTGTCCCACCCGGTCAGACGGATGTAAGCCTTTTCACCTTTTATGCTCAGCACATCACTGGTCTGCAGCGCAATGGTTTTTGAAATGTTCCTGCTCACCACGTTACCCGCCTGCACAACGCCCTGCGCCTGAACAGCACCTGTCGCCAGTGTCAGTATAAGTAACAGGATTGTGTATGTGTTCTTCATAGATTACAAAGTCTGTACGATCGTTTTGATGAGTCGCGCCTGGTGACTTTCGATCCGGTTCTTGGCGCGGATCAGCTCCGGATCATTTCCATACATGCGGAGCTGCAGATCGATCTCGTTCAGTTTCTGAAAGGATTGCTCCAGGTCGTGGCGAAGCTCCAGCATATCGGGCGTGTGGCAGGAGATATTTCTCTCAGCGCAATACCGGGCGATGAAATCCACCGCGTGTTGTTCCTGGGGAGAGAGTGTGTTTGAGGATTCGCTCAGGGTATGATGCTGCATACTGCGATCGAAGTATATATAACCAGCCATAGCGATGATCAGAACGGCAGCGGCTGCCCGCCATACGGTTCGCTGTTGTTTTTTTGCTGCACGTCTTTCACATAAAGTATTCCACAACACATCCGTTGAAGGCCAGTGTGAAAGGGGAGT
>DASXWH010000178.1:0-14356 GCA_036503775.1 Ohtaekwangia sp. | reverse complement strand
CCGAACAACAACAACAAGCGCGTGTCGGTGACGCAGGGATTGTATGACGCATTTGAGCCAACCGATAATCGCAGGGCACAGTGGGTTGGCTCATTCACCAACGGTACCACCACCTGGTATTTTCCACACAAGTATAAGGTTGCTGCAGCCACAGCGGTCACCGAATATGAAATGATGCTGCGCCTCGCAGAGCAATACCTGATCCGGGCGGAGGCGCGAGCACAGCTTGAAAATATTTCAGGCGCGCAGGAAGACCTGAATGCTATCCGCTCGCGTGCCGGACTGGCCGGTACCGATGCAGACGACAAGGCAGCGCTGCTCCTGGCCATTGAGCAGGAACGCAAAGCCGAGCTCTTTGCCGAGTGTGGCCACCGCTGGCTTGACCTCAAGCGTACGGGACGCGCGGATGCTATTCTTGATCCACTGAAAACAGACTGGCAGTCAGCGGATGCTTTGTTCCCGATACCCGATGCCGAACGTGAGCTCAATCCAAACCTCACACAGAACGATGGGTATTGAATCGAACTGATACGTCATCCTGAGCGGGGAAGCGCGAGCACGTGTGAGCGAAGGATCCCCAATCCAATGACGCATTCGTTTCACCCGAACCGAAGGCAAGGCAGCGCCTTCATGATAATACTATGCCCAAACAAAAAGCAACCATGAAAGCAATCATCTTATTTCTTCTTACCCTCATCATCACCACCGCTGACGCGCAGCACCTGCGCACCGGTGACCCGGCTCCTCCGTTCTCCGCATGGAAATGGATCAAGGGGAAACCGGTAGGTGAATTCCGCAGCGGCACAATTTACATCATCGAGTTCGGGGCCACGTGGTGCGCGCCCTGTGCAGAAGCGATACCGGAATTGTCAGCGCTCGCGGATAAGTACGATCACGATGCTAAAGTGATCAGCGTGTTCGTGATGGAGCAGATGAGCCGCGGACAAAATCCCTATGGTGGCAACGTGGAGAAGTACGTGAAGAAACGCGGGGACCAGATGCGCTACACCGTGGCACTCGACTCACCCGAAGGTACGCTGCAGAAAACCTGGCTCAACGCGGCAGGCTCGTCAGGCATTCCGTTCACCATCGTTGTTGACCGGGAAGGAAAGATTGCGTGGACGGGTCACAGCATCAAGGAACTTACAAAAACGATGGAGGAGTTATGTGACAAAGATTGAAGCCGGGATTTCCTTCGCGAGTCTTTGTGTCTCCTTCGTGTCCTTTGTGTAATGGAGTTAATCAGTCAATACGTATGAAACCGATCATTATTATTCTCTTTCTCATTATATATAGTGTCGTCCCTGTGCGGGCACAAACGTACCTGCAGGTCGGTGACACCGCGCCTTCCATCTCCGGTCTGCGATGGCTGCAGGGCGGGCCTATCGAAAAATTCCAGCGGGGAAAAACCTATGCGCTGGTATTTGCAGCATCGTGGTGCTCACCTTGCTTGTCATCCATTCGGGAGATCTCAGAATTCGCAGAAGCGCACCGCGCTGAAACGGAAACGCTCACCTTCTTCATTCACGAGCAGATCGGCCAAGGGAAAGGTCCCTATGGCGATCACCTCGTGAGGTTCCTGCGCGGCTACGATGAAAAGCTCGAATGCCCCGTGGCCATCGATGATCAGAAAGGAACACTGCAACAGGCGTGGCAGATCGATGACACGCAGCAGAATGCGCTCCCCATTTTTATCGTGGTCGACCGTGATGGCAAAATTGGCTGGATCGGTACAGCCATCGCGCAGCTCGAACAAGCGGTAAAGCATATCAACAGCAGCGCTTATTCGCTCAGCCGCGAAATTGAAAAAGCCCGTTCAGCTGCGAAGAATGATGCACCGTTTGATTTCAAAAAGCTCTACCTCGTGGATGGCAACGGTGGAGCCGATGATGCGTTTGCATTCCGTTCCGTCATTGCCCGCTACGAAGGAAAGATCGGAGCACCGAATCCGGAATTCATCCAGGAGGTTACCGGTATTTATGCAACGCCTTATGTTCAGGCCGGCAGGGTGCAGCTGATCGGTGCGCCACTAAGCATGCTGTACTACACCGCATATAGTGATTCGCTAAATAATAATCCACCATCGCGAAATCCCGTGACGAATCTCTTTCGCGACACCATCGCGGCACCACACCATCGCACTAGTTATGGAAGGTGGTGGCACAAGCCGGTGCTTGATGTGGCAGACAGTTCACTTTTTCAGTTCGACTGGAAATCGCCAGTCAACCGCTACAACTACAGCCTGCAGGTGCCTGCCGTGTTAGGTACAGCTGCATTTATGCAGGCGCTGATGCAGCGCGACCTGCTGGGTTACTTTGGTTATGATGTAACGGTGGAGACACGCATGATGCCCTACTGGAAGCTCAGTGCACCGGATAAAGCAAAGGCGAAAAAATTACTGGCATCGCGTCACCAGGGGAAGACGTTTGAGGTGATTGCCGAAGACGGTGCGTATCACTTTAAAAATGCCATCGTCCGCGACATCATCTGGATGTGCGGATCGAATTTCGGATACCGGAGTCATGACTATGGCCGAATGCCAGTCGGTCAGCAGGGTGCATTCATGGATGAAACCGGTCTGGATCTGGAGATCGATTTCCGGTATCAGGACAAATGTACCTTTGAGGAATTCAGATCGTACCTGGCGTCAAAAGGATTATTGCTGACGCGTGCGCAAAAGCCGATGAAGGTGGTGGTGATCAGGGACCCGAAGAACTGAGCGCGCTGATGTTCATTCCATACCTGACCAGGTAGCTTCCGTGAATGGCGATCAGCCTGTCTTGCGCGACAGCAAACCGGTTGATCTTTTTATCCGCGTAATGCGGAATATAAAAGCTGCATACATAGGCACCCTTTTCATAGAGGTTATACACATCAAAGACGGAGGCTTTGCTGAAGGCAGCAAGGTCTTCGTTCCGCGATGCGAGGGCCGACTTCACAAACAGGTAGTGGCCGTGAACAGCACTCAGCGTATTCACCACCAGCGGTGGTGATGAGAATGTGATGGCCCGCTCAGACGTTACCGTAGCCACTTCGATCTGCGCGGTTTGAATCGGGTCGATGGTGTGCGCACGGTATTCCAGGTTCAGGCTTGTGTCCATCACCATAAATTCATTCCGGTAAAAGTAGAGGTAGACCAGCCGGTTCAGCGTGTGATCGTAGTGCAGCTTTCCATCCACGCAGAACAATCCGTCTACCTGTTTCTGCAGCAGGTTGTAGGCAGACCGGTTCAGCGAACCGATGTTGCTTTTCTTTTCGAGGATGTAGGCATAGTCCCGCTTGCCGATGGAACGCAGCACCGAAGAGTTTCTGCTCACGGGCATCATCTCGGAGAAGAACGTGCTGCTCAGTATCTTTTCGGCTGCCGTCATGTGGTGCAGCGACCCCCGGTATACATCATAGCGCACGAGATCCATAACATAGAAATACGGTGAATCCACCCGCATGTCTATGGTATTGACCGAATCGGGGAGATCGTTGATGTTCACGGTGTCCAATTTATCATCGTGCATGATCAGCATGATACGCGGTGCGCGTGGATTGGCCAGCCATAGTTTGTCGCCCGTGATGCCCGCCACGTAATACGCTTGCATGCCCAGGTCAATGACCGTATCCGGTTGAACTACATCCCGACTGATCTTTCGGTGAAAATCATACTGATGCACCGCGTTCATTTTTGTGTATGCAAAAATTCCCAGGACGAAAGCAGTACTTATTACGATCAGCACGCTTACGGTATAAATAGTTTTCATGCGATTTGATTTGAGGCCTCACCCTAAATCCCCCTCCGGAGGAGAGGGACTTGTCTCCAATCTTTAAAGTTTCGGTTACGCAAAGGCTAAAAAGGGCTGACACAATCTGCGTCAGCCCTCCGAGCTACCCGTTCTTAATTACGCTTCAGCAATCCGCTGGATACGGAGTTGTTAGCATTGTACTCCGTGTCGTACGCATCCTGTGTTCCCACCTTACACTGGTTGGTGCCGGAGGAACCACAGGGTGTGATGTGCGTATCGTTCGGATCGGTGATCGCGCCCATTTGCGCAGGGCCACCCAGTGCAGGTCTGAACCACGCCTGTTGTGGCGGTAATACAGAGGCCATCACGCCTACAACAGCGATGAGCACGGCCAGCAAGGGCATAATCATTTTTCTTTTCATAGAGCTGGATACTTTTATAGATCAAAAAGCACCTGAAAAACTTTAGGTTTAACAATTCAAACAAAATGCATCCGCTGCAACCGGATGTCGCGCTGCCGGCTGTTGCAGGGCCGGGCAGTATCGGCAGGCTTCGGTGAAGCCCAATATTTTTACACGAGTATCCTGCGCGGCTCTTTGCTGCACAGTAGGATCGCGGTCAATGCAAACAGAACGAATACGAGATTGAAAATAAGATGCGCAGTCCAACCCAACTGGCCGATGATGCCGCCACAGGAGCAGGGCACATAGTCGCTGAAGCGCGAGGCCAGCACAATGTAGGTGGTGAACATCACCATCATCGCGAGGAATGCACAGAGGCCGAGGAGCCGCGTGCGCACAACCATCAGCAGCATGACGATCAGCAGCTCCGCTACAGGCACGACCACGCTGAGCGTGGGGGCAAAGGGTGAGAGCATCGGTGACTGCCCGATGTCTACGCGAAACTTTTCGTAGTCGAGCAGCTTGATGACAGCCGCGTAGATAAACAGTATCATGCAGGCGCAGGCAATGATTTCAATGACGATGTAGCGTTTCATAGGTAACGTTTTTGGTTAGGTGAAATTAGAATGACAACGAAGAATGTGGTCATGGCAGATGTTTAGCATTTACAGTACAACGGTTCAGCATTCAGCGTGCAGCGGTTAAACATTATTATCCGTGCTGTCCTTTTATCCGCGACAGCGACTGCGGGGCAATGCCCAGGTACGAGGCAATGTATTCCTGCGGCACGCGCTGCTCGATGTCGGGAAATCGCCTGATGAGTTTCTGGAATTGCGTCCACGTGGGGTGACGCTGCAGGTCACGCACCCGTTCGCGTTCCTGCGCATAGTAGCGGTTCATGATCACCCGGAAAAAATGGTTCGTGACGGGGAAATGGGTGAGGAGCTTCTCGAGCCCGCGGTGGCTGATGCACAATACATCCGACTGCTCCGTGAGCTTGATAAACTCAGCCGAAGGCAGTCGTTCAAAGAAGCTTTGCGGTGAGAGGATGAGCTCACCCTGTCCCCAGAAGTTGTCCACCTGCCGTTTGCCTTTGTAAAAGGAGTATGCCATGGCAAAACCGTTGTCGATGAATATCACCTGGTCAGCCACCTGGGGCGCTTTCAGCAGGATATAATCTTTGGGTAGCGTCAGCGCTACCACTTCGCGCTCCAGCGCTTTATACAACCCGGGCGATACAGGACGAACAGCCGCCATGACCTGGATCAAATGATTCATCGGCATAGGAAAAGATTCAGTTCTCTTCCTATACTCTGGCAGGGGTAGTAAAACCCTATGTTGGTTTCAAAAAATATTTCTGAGTATTGGGATAGACCTCGATCCTGGTATTGATGTTATTTCTCTGGCTGGGTGATTTATAAAATTTATGCCAGCAACCAAACTGTTCCTTCCTTGGAAGTCTTCCATTTAAACCGCCTTCGGAAAAGATAGGGCGCGGTGGCCCGACCCAAATGCGAGGGTGCGGCTGGCCATGAGTGGCGGGAGCATATTTGGGTCTTGATCTTTTTGGTTCTTTTTCGATCAAGCGAAAAAGAACAGCAGGATAGGGTGAGCACACCTGATGAAGTAACAATTTCTTTTCCCCTTATGGAATCCGTGTCTTTCCTGCATCTCAGCATTATAATACAAACAGATGCTTATGAAAAGAGTATGGATAGCCTTGATCGCCATAACGCTGTACAACAGCGTGTCTGCGCAGAATACAGAACCTGAACCGCTTCGGATCGACTTCAAGAACCGCGGTTATTTCTATGCCGCATCACCACCGCTGGCATCCACTTCGGGATTCGGTGGGTGGGGAGGCTCAGGCAATATGTACCAGATGATGGAGAACCTTTCCGGGTATGCATCGAACACAGTGGTCGTCAGTATTGATGTGAGCACGCCTGCGCGCTTCGCGGAAAAATACAAAGGCTACACGCTGCAGCTGATCAATACAAAAAAGGATACGATCTTTTTCGATGTGCAGGACAGCCGGCTCAACATGAAGCTGCAGGCGCGTGACACCGATGGAAAGTGGAAAGACATCGAGTACCTGCCCTCGAGCTGGTGCGGCAACAGCTACCACATGCTCTATTTACCAAAAGGTTGTTACTGGTCATTCACCATCCCGGCCTATGACGGCAAGATCAGGACCTTTGTCCGTGCAGCCCTGGCGTGGAAGACTTCGCGCGACAGTGAAGAGCAATGGATCTACAGCAACGAAGTGCCTGCCGGCATCAACCCCGGCCAGTTTACCAATATACCCAAGTACAACTCCAGCGGCATCATGGATCCGTATGACAATTGACATGCAGCGGACGAGCTACCTCATCCATTGCACGCGCACCCTTGAGGCTTGTGACATTCATAGTCCCTGGAAATACAGGAGTCTCCGCATGCCTTTCCTTTCTTGCAGATTTTGCAGCACTCAACGCGATATTGTGTTTCGTGCTGTGGGCTGAAGCTAAAGCCACTGATCACGATGTAGCTGGTCAGTGCCAGCACGGACATGAGCTTTCGCATGGTTTAGGTGTTTGGTGAGACTCTGAAGATACGATGTTACCCTCACACTGCAGAGTGAATAAAATGTCAAATGTGTATACAAAACGGTAACACCCCGTGGCTACTCGTACATTTCGCTTGGGCGTAATTAGCTTGGCATTTGCCTATGGAACAAACAGGCGTGCTGGTCCAGGCTCCTTACCCCACGAGTCTTTTCATTTAATCTGGTCTTTGAACAGATAGGCGCGTTGGCCTGAACCAAATGCGAGCGTGCGGCTGGTCTGCGGGTTGAAGCATATTTGGCTCTTGACTTTTTTCGTTCTTTTTGTGTCAAGACAAAAAGAACAGAAAGATAAGAAGCGCACTCCCTATAAAGTTCGAACTCCCAATCTTTCAGCGTGCGACCACACGCACTCCCACACCACACCCGACTACCTCATTCCACTACAAACCTCTTCTTCCACACCCCCTTCAAATACTTCACTGCGCTTACCATATAATTCTCCACCGTGGGCTTGCTGATTTTCATGCGCTCCGCGATCTCGCTGTTGGACAGATTTTCAAACACCCGCAAGCGCACCGCCTGCCGGCACCGCTCCGGTAATTCTTCTAATCCTTTCTCCAGCAGCAGTTGCACGTTGTGCATATCACGCAGGTCATGCTCTTCCTTTACCGACTCATACAGCTCTGCGAACGCGCGAACATGCTCCGCATGCTTCTGCTTTACCTTTTGCTTCTGCATGTAGCGGATGATCATATACTTTACTGAGGCGAAGAGGTAGGGTTTCACCTCAACTTCCGCGCGAAGCGATTCCCTTCTGGCCCACAGCGACACAAAAACTTCCTGCACAATTTCTTCTGCATCCTCACGCGGTATGCGCGTAGCGGTGTAGTGCAGCAGGGGTGAGGCGTAGCGTTTGTAGAGAAGAGTGAAAGCGGATTCTTCTCCGAGGCGGAGTTGATGAAGAAGGTCGGTATCGGTAGGAGTGGGCTCCATCATGGAATAGCATTATTCTGGTGTTGTTTGTGGCTGCAGGTGCATCAAAAGTTCATACACGGCTTTGAGGTTTTCCTTGAATTCAGGATCACAGTTTTCTATTTCTATTTTGCTCAGCAGTTGAATAATGCTCTTATAGTACCTGTCCATCTCCTTAAAGCCAGCATCAGGAATGGTTAAAACGAGCTGATTTTTCTGTGAATTATAGATAACCATCTGAAATTTATTACAGAATATCTGCTAATATATACAGATAATATGTAAATATTCATTGGATATTCATGATTTGTCGATAATTATTTAAGCCATTCTTTAAATTGTTTAAGAAATACTTAAAGATTATGACAAAACTAGGTGAGTATCTGGGAAAACGATCAGTTAATAAATCAATGGTGTCCAGAAAGACCGGACTCAGCAACCAGCGGCTTGGGGAATTATCCACGAAGGCTTCTGCAAAGTTACGGGCAGACGAATTGTATTTGATCGCGTTGGCAATTGGCGCAAATCCCTGTGAACTATTGGAATACGTTTGTGGAGACTTGACGTTGAAGAAAGAGAAAACCGAATCTGCCCGGTCCAAGTAAGATTAAGTTGAGTGTAGATTAGCACTCCACGCGTCAGTAAGATTTTTGTTAATCATTCATCGCGTTGACAGACTTCATACCACAAGATTCTTTTACAGTTACTCGTTTTGTTTATATTTAATAAGCCATTGTCAATGCTTAGTCCTCGCCAATGGCGGAACCGTTTTAAGCCGACCCGTTGGAAATAAAGAATATAAGTCACAAAGATCTTTTGTTACATCAAGTAATTGAGCTTGGTGACAAGAACAAGCAGACCCTAGGAATGCTTCCAGCAGGAGCCTTCCTGCACCAGGCTAGAAACAAAACTATTTTAGTTGCTATTGATAATGAGAAGTTGGCGGGATATCTGTTGTACCGGATATCTCAAAGGAAACGCGTGGTAAGTATTACACAACTATGCGTAGCTGACGAATATCAAGGTAAAGGCATATCTATCTCGCTATTGAATGCGCTAAAAAGAAAATATGAGAACCTGTTTAGTGGTATCATGCTTACCTGCAGGGCAGATTACACACATGCGTCTAGACTTTGGGAGAAATTTGGATTTAAAGCCCGCGCAAAAAAGCGTAGCCGGGCAAAGACAGGTGAGTATTATTTAATCAAGTGGATATATGATTTTGGAAACCCCAATCTTTTTTCTGAAATCGAATTTGATAATCAAAAGATAAACGTTGTTCTGGACTCCAGCATAGTCATTCCTCTTTCTGAAGACGATGCCGATACCTCAGAAGTGAGCTCACTGAATGCTGACTGGCTTGAAGATGAAGTTGAATATTTTTGTACTCAGGAGATTTTTAATGAGATAAATCGCGACACAGATATTTCCCGTGCACACAAAACACGTGAGTATTTGAGGAAATTCACAGTGCTTAATTTCAAACCAGACGAACGAGACAAGATAGTTAAGGACCTGGAGTCATTTATGATCGGGGATACCCCGAATGATATTTCAGATCGGAAACAACTCGCTGAATGCATTGCATCGGGAGTTCGTTGCTTCGTCACACTTGATAAGAAAATTCGGGATTTAAGTGACATAATTTATGATAAGTATTCAGTGGACATATTGCGACCAGTTGAACTTGTTCTTTTGCTGGATGAGATGTACGGTTCCCTTGACTACAAGTCTTTTCGACTCGCAGGAGCCAACTATGATTCGGAGAAATTGAAAGGGAATGAGATCGAGGCCCTGATAGGTGGTTTTTGTGGACTAATTCCAAACGAGACTAAACAGGATCTTAGAGCTGTCATTACAGAGTGCCTGAAAGATGTTAAAAAGGGATTTGTTAGGGTTATACGGGATAAGAGCTCAGATCGTATTGCTATGTATGGCTTACGCTTTGAAACAGCTATTTTGACGGTTGACCTTATCAGAGTAAAAAGAAGTAAGATTACAATTGTTCTTTTTCAACAATTAATAAGAGATATCATTTTCTATGCCATTCGCAAGAACATAAACTCAATTCAGGTAAGAGAGGTAAATATAACACCAGAGGAACAGGCGGTATTAAAGCTAATTGGTTTTAGACAAGTAAATAATGTATGGGAAAAATTATGCTTACAGGGGCTGAAAACTTTGGAAGATATTTTTGAAGATGCTTTGGTCCAAAAGCAGTTTGACGTCCCGATGATAAAACAGTCAATTCAGGATGTCCAAAGTCCGCGGAAGCAAACTCTCATCGTTGAATTTGAAAGGCAGCTTTGGCCATTGAAAATATCTGACAATGATATTCCAGTGTACATAATTCCGATAAGGCCTTATTGGGCTAGCCAGCTGTTCGATTATTATTTAGCTAGTGTAAGTCTCTTTGGAGCTTCTGAAAGTTTGACTTGGAGTAGGGAAAATATTTACTATAGAAGTGTTAATCCTGTTTCAGAAAGAACACCGGGTAGGATATTGTGGTATGTCAGTTCAGAGGAAAAATATACAGGACGGTGTAAAGGTATTGTTGGGACCTCTTACTTGGATGACGTATATATTGATAGAGCAAAATCGATTTTTAAAAAATATAAACATTTTGGAGTATACGAGTGGAATGATATCTACAAATTGGTAGATCGTTCTATAATGTCGGAGGTTAAGGCCTTAAAGTTCAGCGACACGGAAGTTTTTAAAAACATTATACCTTTGGATACGGTTAATAAGATTATGCAGAAATACGATCGACCAAAAAACACTTTTCCCTCTCCTGTTGAAGTTTCCATTCATATATTTAACGAAATTTACCAGATAGGGATAAATGAATAAAGTTCTATTAATTTCTGTCAAACCTGAGTTTGCAGAGAAAATTCTAAATGGTACCAAAACTGTTGAATTGAGGAAATGTTCTCCAAATGTTAATGTAGGGGATTCAGTAATTATATACAGTACGTTACCCGAAAAGGCGATTGTAGGCACGTGTATAGTAGAGCAAGTGATTAAGAAATCACCTCGCCAGCTTTGGCGAACGCATTCGCGGTTCACCGGAATCGATAAAACACGATATTTTGAATATTTTAGATTTAGTGACATCGCGATTGGAATTGTATTGACATCGATCAGTAGGTTAGAAAAAAAACTGCCACTTGACTCAGTCAGAAAGACGCTTCCTCAATTTTCTCCTCCTCAGACATTTGCATACCTGGATCATCGTCAGATGATCGCAGCAGGTATAGTCGACATCACCGCTCTGGGATGAGGATATAGTGTTAAAGTTATTTTAATTATTGAGCTGGCCTTAACTATCCCTCTTTCACATCACCCCTCATCCGCTTCACCTCTCTCTCAGCCCACGCAATATTCCCAACCCATTCTTCCCTCAACCACTCCGGCTTCAGCACATCCACGGCTTCACCATAGCTCACCAGCGTTTCCATAAATTCTTCCGTGTACACCAGCGTCACGTGAACCAGCACACCGTCATTTGCGGCATCAGCACCCAGGCGTTGTGAGGTGTGGAGCGGGCTGCTCCTGATCAGGAACAACATTGACTTGCGCCACCACAGGGTGATCTCTTCGGGATCACCGAGGCCGGGCTGGCCGCCATACGTGTGCCTGAAATAATTTTCGCGGTTCAGCATGATGTTTGGCTCATAGGGCAGGACAGTGTCTTCAATCTGCGCAATGTGCTTCAGCTGCACGGAGATCACCGGGATGATCGTATCGTGTATGTAGCCCGCCACATGCCAGCTGCCTTTCACCTGCTTCAGGAAGTAGGGGTGTAGCACTACCGGTTGCTTGTTGAAGCGGTTCAGCGTAATGGATAACACGCGCTGCTCGTGGATGGCGTGCAGCACGGTGTCATAGTGTTCCAGTCCGGAGCAGTACACGGGGCTTTCTTCCTGCACGATGGACACCTCGGTGTCCTGCTTGAGGAAGCCGCTGAGTTTTTTCAGCACGCTCTCAAAGGCATCGAACACCTGCGTGCCGCGGTAGCGCTTCAGCAGTGCGCTGCTTTTCTTCAGCACATCGAGGTCTTCCAGGGTGAACGTAAACGTGTTGATGGAAAAGTCCGGGTCGGTATAATAATACCCGCGGTTGCGTGCACAGTAGGCAATGGGCGCGAAGTAGCCCAGCTGGTCGCTGGTGCGCATCATGTAGAAGTCGCGCTCGAGTGTCCGGACATCTACGTCCAGATCATAGGCGGCAAATTTTTCGATGATCTCGTCACCCGCCCAGTAGCGCTGTACGCGACTGGAGAGACAGGCATGGATGATCTGGTAGCGGAGGAATACTTTCTTGGTAACGGGCATAACGCATAACAACTAAATTTTTACACAACGCCTGAAAAATAAAAAAAAGGATCTGCCCCCGATAAAAAATGGTCACCAAAAAATAAGGTATCGCGCAACTCCGGCTACCATGGGTGAAGCATGGGCGAACCTTGGGTGAACCTTGGGCGAACATGTTTGAGTACAACGGCATGTCCACCGGAAAAATCAGGGGTAAAATTTTTTCACAGTCCGACACAAACTGCGGGACCTCGCATTTTCCTTTGCTCCTGTTAGCCAAACAACACCGGTGATTAATTGATGGCGAGCACTAAAATTATTTTTTCAACTTAAAACAAAATTTTTATGGGTAAGATCAAATTCAACCCCCTTGTAGACACCATCGAAGGAACCGTGGGCAACTCGGTACTTCGGAAAGTAGGATCACGCACCATCGTGGCGAAGCGCCCCGAGCGAAAGGATGACGGAACTCCGCCACCCGTGAACGTGAAACGGCAGCGCGACCGCTTCAGGCGTGCCGCTGCTTATGCCAACGCCAAGATCGCTGATCCGGTAACGCGGGCCGAGTACGAAGAGCTCGCCAGCAAGCATGAGTTCATGACGGCTTTCACCATGGCCGTGCGCGACTTCCTGCGGCCACCGGAAATGGAAGAGGTATCGGTAACCGGCTACCGTGGTGCGGTAGGCGACAAGATCATCATCAAGCCGATGGACTACCAGAAGATCAAAACGCTTATGGTCACCATCGCCCGTGCTGACGGGACTGTTGTGGAGTTCGGAAATGCATCGGTAACTACCGGTGAAATTGACTGGACGTACACGGCTACCGTGGCAAATGCCGAGCTTGCGGGATGCAAGATCACCGCGGTGGCGATTGACCGTGCCAACAACCAGTCGGTGAAGGAGGTTGTGCTGTTGTAGGCATGAGCGGGGTCCGGGTGTGAGCGTGCGCATCGCGGCAGCAGGAATTTTTTGTCATGCTGCAGCAACTTTTTTTCGCGCGGCTGCCGTCCTGCGTACGCCACACCCGGGCCGATCTCAAAGATCGGAAATGCCAATGCAAGCACAGCACAACACCGGCACGGCTGTCGGAACAGCGGCAGGCACAATACTCTCGCTGTTCGCCAGCATTCATACGGATGACATCGTGAAGACGAGTATCCTGGCGCTGACAGGTGCGGTGGTAAGCTTCACCGCATCCTTGATCCTGCGGTGGATTTCCCGCAGGGTAGCACGTAAGCAGTAAAAGTAAAGCAGGTCCGCGTGGCGCGGGCCTGCTTTTAAAACAGGAATTAAAAAAACTACAAAACACAAACCATTATGGCTAAGGTAAATTTCAACAGACTATTCCGTGACCTGAAACGATACATGATCGGCTATACATTCATCAGGCGCAAGGGTGAGATCGAGGTGAAACACATGCCGCGCAGGGCTAAGGCACCCGCGACCGCGCGTGTGCTGAAGCAGCGTGAGCGTTTTCGCGAAGCTGCGAAATTCGCCAGGACGCTCAGCGATGAGCAGTATGCGCATTATACCAAAGTGGCACAGCGCAAAAAACTCAAGGGTGCCTACCAGGCAGCATTTGCAGACTACCTGCGCAACAAAGCGGGCAGTCTCGCTACAAGTCCGTAGTCATCCCGTAAGGTGATCAGGGCAGGAAGACTTCCGCGGGGAAGTCTTCCTTTTTTGTGTTGAAGTTGAAATGAAAATTATCCGTAGAAGAAGGCAGCGGAGTTTGGGTAGTGTTCGGTTGACCACGACTGTTCCTTCAGCTGCTTTTTATATTCCGCGCGTTGGGCGGGTTCGTTCCGTTCATAAAACGTTTCCAAATCCGGGGCGGCAAAAATCCATACTTCTACCATTTGATCTAATAATCTCTCTATCATATACTCTTTTATTTTTGGTATATAGTATGTGGAATTCAAAGAATGTTTAGCGACATTTTGACAGCAGCATGTTAATTTTTTCGTTCACCCCGCACAGACTCCCACACCGTAAGCGTACGGTTTCCGATCCAGCCTTTCTCTGATGCTGATTTTACTTCGGGTGTGATCTGGTATTCACCGGGAGGCAGATCGCGCAGTGTAGCCATGAAGCTTTTCATTTCCAGGAAGGGCGTATTCGTAAGCGTGGATGCCTGTGGTGATGCAGCGATGGTGTTGATTTTGATTCGTACGGCAATCGGTATCGCCACAGGTCCGTGATCAGGGTGTCTGCTCCCTGTATCGGCCTGGATGCTCCCGCACACTCGGTGTTGAACAATACGATCAGCGCGCTGGTGTCTGCTGTCCTGACGGTAAGTGGTGGCATGACCGGTACCCAGGCATTGGCTGACCCGATCTGTTGGTTCACTTCCCAGACCGATGAGTACACCTGTCCGGAAGA
>DASXWH010000177.1:0-3065 GCA_036503775.1 Ohtaekwangia sp. | reverse complement strand
TGAGGTAAAGGAAGCGGGATATGTGTTTGCTTACATTTCCAATGAGAATGGTACCTACGTGGAGGGATATTTTGATGATGTTGCATTCACCTATACGCCAAGCAATATCATACAGTATAATGAGTATTACCCGTTCGGGTTACAGACCGCCAGTTCATGGACACGTGAGAATACCAAAGACAACCGGTATTTGTACAATGCAGGCAACGAGCTAAATCAGAATAGTGGGTGGTATGAGATGTTTTATAGAGGGTATGATCCGGCAACGGGAAGAATGCTGCAGATTGATCCGTATGCTTCTTCCTATACTTCACTTACGCCTTATAATTATGGTGCAAACAATCCGATAATGCTCAATGACCCGAGTGGTGGAAAGGTCAATGTACCTTATGATGTCTCCATGTCATATAGCCAATATACGATGATGTATGGAGATCCAAATATTGTGGGAGGAGGATCTGGTGGTGGCTTTTTTCGGAGCAGTTACATGAATTCTGCCCGAGATGCTGCTATGGACAGAGCAGAAAATTATGGTAATGAAGTAGTGGAATTTGGTGGAGGAGTAGAAGGTCTTGCGGCTGGACTGAATTATTTATTCTTGGGTGGGTACTTAAATGGTATAAATAATTTTACTTTTGAATATAATGGAACTAATTACGGAGGTTTTTACGAGCTAGAGAACGGTGTTGTTACATCGGTATCATATAGTGAGGTTACTCTTCATGAAAGTGGTGGTTGGGTTTCTACTGGGGGTTGGGAATCTTTTTCAGTGGCTGAGTCTACTGATCAACCTAGCTCCAATCCAGACTTGCTACAGGTTATTGGTGCAGTGAATGGAATTTTTCAAATGGGCACCGAAATAGCAATCAATGGTACAAAACCCAATTATACGGGGCCAGTAAGTTGGACAAATCAAATTAAAGCAGGTCAAAACTTCACTAAAAAACTGGGAGTATTAGGAATGGGCATCACTGTAGTTGATGCTGCGGTTAAAGGAGAATGGAAACCTCACCATACAGCAGACCTTGTCATTGGAGGAGTTACGACTTTTCTCATAGCCTCTAATCCGATAACAGCAACTATTGTAGGTGGTTACTTTCTAGTAGATTTAGGGGTTCAATTGTATTCCGGGAAAAGTATTACAGAACATCTTTTTGATCCAGAGTAAATAGCAACATGTATAACTTCATCTATTACTTTTTTTATCAGTTTTTTTTATGGAAAAAAGATAATGATCCAAAGGATTCGGCAATCTATGCTTTAATGGTCGCTATATTCTTTCATGGTTTTTTTTTGGTTGCGTTGCTTAATTATGTGACGAATAGAAATTTCCTCGTGGAAATTTTTGGGGCAGAACATAGTAAATTCTATTGGATTCCATTTGTTTCTCTTATTATGTATTTCATTCATAAGAGGTTCAAAAAGAAATCAGAGTTAATTTTAACAAAATATGATGGTAAGAGTGTATTAACCGTAATGAATATCCTGTTAATCTTTGTAGTAGTTGTAGGACCACTTATTATTGGTATTCAACTTTTAAACAATGATTAAGATCCTCTTTCTGGGGCGGAAGTTATTTCCGTCCCCTCTGCCATGCTTAGTTTAAATAAGTAGATCCCCAATCTGGTCTAAGTGTTCCTCTCGCCCTTGTTGGTGTTTTAGCGCAGCGTCACCAACAAGTTTTAGATAATACATTACCTTGTAGAGTCAAGGATAATTCGAAACCCGTTGTGTATATGCTTAGTGAGGAATCTTCATTTGTACAATCAAAACAGTATGCTGAATTTATCACCGTTACATGTCATAACTGGCAGCATGTATTGGCGGATAACCAGGTTAAAGATATTATCATCAGTAGTTTGTCATATTTGAGCAAGGTACATCGCGTGAGCGTTTACGCTTTTGTTATCATGTCAAATCACTTTCATGTATTATGGCAGGTGTTAGGTGATCATGAGCGCAGTGCGGTACAGCGTGATTTATTAAAGTACACCAGTCAAAAGATTTTGAAATTGATGAAGGATGAAGAATCTCCAGTATTAGCAGATTTGCTGGTAAAGGCAAAAGACCGGAAGTATCAACTTTGGCAACGGAATTCACTGGGAATACCCTTATGGTCAGATAAAGTAGTGTGGCAAAAACTGGCGTATATACATGACAATCCGGTTAAGGCGGGTTTGTGTAAACGTGCAGAAGACTATCTATATTCGAGTGCTGGATTTTATTGGAACGCAGATAAGCGTTGAGATTTTTTGATTCATGTAAATGGATGATAGCGGAGATTGTGTAATCGTGTTGGTGACGCTGCGCTAAACACCAACACGGGCGGGGTATTCTATTGCAGACAATCAGGGAAATACAAGAGTGGTATTTACTTCCGCAACACCTGCTGCGCAGACCACCCCGGTGAATTATGAAAGTGCTTCCAACGCGAACGTAAACAACTATCCTTCCGGTGGCAGCAGGAGCAGCCTGGAATTGTTTGATCACACTGATTTTTCAGGGACGACCTACACCTATTCACATGTATTGAACGGAGGAAATAATTCACAGGTAGGGGTTGCAAAAAGTTACAAAGTATATCCGGGTGACAAAGTGAAAATAGAAGCGTATGCCAAATACTATAACCCGCAAGGCAGCAGTACCAACCTGTCAGGTTTTGCTGCGGCACTGACAGCAGCGTTTGGCGTAACATCAGGGTCAACCGGTGAGGCCGGTCAGACCTACCAGGCGTTGAACGATTATGGAGGTTTTATTGCCGGAGGGTCCGGCCCGGGCAACGGCAGTTTTCCGAAACTTTTTGTTAACATCCTGGTGTTCGATAAAGACTTCAACTTCCTGAATGCCGCCTATGAACAGATTGATGGTGGATTGCAATCAGGGGTAAGTCCCAAGGCAAATCACGATTACATGAGCCGCGAGTTTGAGGTAAAGGAAGCGGGATATGTGTTTGCTTACATTTCCAATGAGAATGGTACCTACGTGGAGGGATATTTTGATGATGTTGCATTCACCTATACGCCAAGCAATATCATACAGTATAATGAGTATTACCCGTTCGGGTT
>DASXWH010000176.1:0-27348 GCA_036503775.1 Ohtaekwangia sp. | reverse complement strand
GGGGAAATTCATTTTCCACTGATGTTGTGGTGACCAATGCCAGTATAAAACATCCTTTCCATTACGATGCCAGTCGAATTCAACTTCACGCCACAGCTTGTCAATTTTTGCAGCCAGTTCTTTTTCCGCCTCGTTACCATCTTTAAAATACTGACGAACGCATAACAATCCCTGAATGAGGTATGACGTTTCAACGAGATCACCGCCATCATCATTCGGGCTGAACGGTTTTACCTTTCCGGTCTCTCCATTCAGCCAGTGCGGCCACACACCGTGAAAGCGGTCTGCTTTCTCCAGCCAGTTGACGAGTTTAGTTAATCGCTCATACCCTTGCTTGCGGGTGATGAATTTTCTTTCAATACCTACCAGAATAGCCATCACCCCAAAGCCTGTTCCGCCTGATGTGATGATGTGCTTATCGTTATCCGGATAAATGTTATCAGCATGATATCGTTCTCGTGCCGCGCCCGATGTTGGCTCTGCACCATCCCAGAAATACTGAAAGGTTTTGTATTCGATTAATGTCAGCAGTGAATCATCACTGATAGAATCCCGTACAGATTGAACATCTGTTTTCTTTGGTACGGTACAGGAGCTGATCGCTATCGACCAGCCGACAATAATAAAGAGATAAAGAGGTATACGTTTATTCAGCCGGATCATTAATACGTAAAGTTCAGTTTAGCGGCTGCCTCCTGTGCTTCAGGTGCAGACATGAATAAATCCCACAGCAATCCTGTGCGATAATTTTCGATCATCACAATGATGGGTCCCTGATCGATAGCCAGGTATGAACTGGCGGTCCATCCTTCCGTAATATTGAATGCATCATAAAATCCATAAGGCCCCCAAAGTCTGTCGCCTATTGTATAATAAAAGAATTTCAACGCTTTCATTGATTCGGTTGGTGTATAGGGAAAAGATGACAAAGCCGCAGTAGGTGTAATTACTCCGATATCGTTAGCCGGTGAATGGGCGCCATATCCATTCTGATTATCGCTGGACGTAAGTCCCCAGCACTCATCACTATATCCTACAAAGTTTCTGGGATTAGCTGCACAGTACGCATGATTGATAAGCGATGCATTTACATTCTGTTGCCAGTAATCGGCATAGTCATCTGTAAAATGTGGATCCATTCCGAGATAAGAATAGTGGACCCAGAATAACGGTGACGGTGTTCCTAATGGCAGAACATATCCATAATACGTATTACCAGTTTTGATGGCTCCGTTTCTTCCGTAGCCATTGGAATAAACAATCTTGGGGATTGAATGCGTTGGTGAAGCCGCAGCCAGAAAATACGTAACCTGTTCTTCAAAGTATCCATACAAAGCAAAGTTCATATCCCAGTTGTAGTTGGGTGACCAATGCCAGTACAATACATTCTCATTGTTCTTGCGATACCAATCCCATTCAACTTCTTCCCATAGTGTATTGATGCGATTGATCAGGTTATTGCCTACCGTATCGGATGGTTCCAGGTATTGTCGGAATGTGATGAGACCTTGTACCAGAAATGATGTTTCCACCAGGTCACCGCCATTGTCTTTCGTACTGAAGGGGATTACATCTCCGGTGTTGCCGTCCATCCAGTGCGACCATGCCCCGTGAAAACGGTCTGCTGTTTCGAGGAATGAAACAATCTTGTTCATGCGTGCGATTCCTTCTGCGCGGGTAATAAAATCTCTTTCCATGCCAACAATAATAGACATGATTCCAAATCCCGAGCCTCCGCTGGTTACCGTGTTGCCTGAAGTATTGCGTTCACGTGCCATGCCGCTTGCCGGATGAGCAAAATCCCAGAAGTATTTGAAAGTTTGTTGCTGGACTACCGAAAGAAGGTCGTTTGTATTATCATTATCCGTGTCTTCATCGTTCGGTAATACTGGTTGCTTTGGTGTAGGATCAAGTTCCGTATAGAAGTATTGAGAGAAATCAGATACCATCATTTCCCCATCAGTACCTTTCAGTGTTGAAGAAACCCAGAAGAGATACCTGGAGAGATGTACCATAGGTTGTGCAGGCGTGACCGTCAACTGCTTCTGGTCAGGTGATAATAAAAACTGCAATGGTTCATTACCGCTGATATCGACAAATTCCAATGTTACAAAATCCGGATCAACCGGTGCCGAGAACGTAATTGTAAATACAGCATTCTGATTAACATCGGTAATAAGCGTGCCTGTTGTTATTTCTTCACCATCAATTTTAAATGAAGTAATCCTAAGAGATTCACCTTCTTCTTTCGGATCATCCGAACAAAAGGCACACACAAAAACCAATACTACAAAGAGAAGTGATCGAAACATGCAAAAAATTTACAAAGAGGGTTTCCGTTGCCGGAAACCCTCAAACCAAACTAACCTTACCTTATAAACCAAAAAATCTATCGGCCTGCTGAACCTAAGTTGTACAGCGCAGTGACTTCAGTACCGGATAATGCTGTGTTGAATACACGAACATCATCTATAGAAGCAGTTGCCATAGGAGACCATGTTTGTTGGTCAGGGCCGTTTGTAAAGCCGAGTGCTTTTGTAGCTCCGTTACCAAAAACCGCACTTGCAGGAACATTCATACGCATTTCACCAGGCGCTCCCAGGGTCCGGTCTGTATAAGCGCCAATAGATGTACCATTTCCATAAACATGGAACTGCTCTGTTGTCGAATTATACGTGGTTACGAAGTGAACCCATTCACCAGATTTCTTGAAGAGACCTTTGGGAGGAGTACCGCGGGGATCGGGTCTGTTATCCTGGCCATTAATGCTGCCATCTGAATTTCTCTTAACAAAATGACCTTTTAATACTAATGTATCCGGTTGAGGATTTGAAGCAGCAAACCAACTTGTTTCTACAGCCATATTGATATTACCCCACATAAAGTCACCGGCTGTTTCCGGAGTAAGACCATCAGGCATTATCCCAAACAACATGGTATAACCTTCTTTCGCAGTACCTTTGTTGTTACTCACTTTCACCCACATGCTCACCGTAAAATTGGCAAGTCCATCTGCTGTGTTAATCGCGTCAATGTTGGGATAGCGTAGTGCACCCTGATTTAGTTTCAGTGCCTGTCCGATCTGTCCTTCTTCGAAACCTACTGTTCCGAAAGTTCCGGCTGCTCCTGCGAGAGGCTCAGCCTCAGAAATATCTTCTTCGTAAGTTTCATCGAATGTCCAGTGTGCTTTCAGGTATTCTGCAGCCACTTCGTCTGAATTGTTATATCCGTCAATCTTGGGTAGTGAATCATCATCATCTCCACAGGAGCCAAGCACCAGCATGCTCAATACTACGCTACAAGCCAGCAAATAAAGAATTGTTTTTTTCATGGTTGTTCAATTTTAATTTGAGTTAATGGACCTATTTAAGGCTGTTCACAACAGGTCTAACCGATAGTTGCGAACAACAGAAATTCTATTTTATTTTTTTATCATGCATTAATAAAGGGGGTTTTGTTCAAGTGCCTCACCACTGAGTAATAATTGTGAACTGGGTATCGGCAAAAGCTCATGCTTACCCTCTACGAAATTGGTTTTACCTGCTGCGTGCAAAACAGTTGCTGCATTGCCTTGTCGCACAAGGTCCCAGAAACGATCATGTTCCATGGCCAGTTCTATTCTTCGTTCGTGCCAGATGTCGTCAATCGTCACACCTGACTTAGCGGGCAGATCAGCGCGATCGCGAAGGAGATTTATCTTTTCATCCGGATCACCCTGACCCAGGTGCACCGCTGCTTCCGCATACATCAGCAGTACTTCAGCATAGCGAAGGATCCGTATATTTTTCGGTCTGTTTTTGTTGGCCGGATCTGCATAGGATTCCAGGTCGGCACTCGTGTATGCCTTATAGTTGTAATGCAAATTTTCAACAGAATCTTTGCTGGGTATCCGGAAGCCATCCCACAGGACTGTACCTGTATGTGTTCCGGAGTTATCAATGAAAATTATTGTTGCATCTTTTCTCAGGTCACCCGGTTCGTAGGCATTGAGAAGACTGGTGCTTGGAACGTTGAAACCCCATCCGAGATCATTCCACCCACCAGAACCTCCCTGACGAGGCCCCTGGCAAACTGTATAAAGATCAGGGTTCAGGTTTGTATTGTTGAATTCACCGGTTTGTACTTCAAATATGGATTCACTGTTGTTTTCACCCGCCTGTCTCCAGATGGTAGCATAGTCATCCACTAAAGCATATTTAGTGGAATTAATGACAGCATCCGTAAGATCAAATACTTTCTGCCAGTCATCATTCGGTGAAGGGTTATCAGCCTTTGATGCCTTGTACATGTACACCTTAGCAAGCAATGCCTGCGCAGCACCTTTAGTTGCATGACCCGGTGCCAGTACTCCTTTCAGCGGAAGATTATCGGCAGCATAGGTCAGATCCCGAATGATACTGTCGTAGACCACACCCGCAGGAGCGCGGGTTTTAAAAATGGGATCTGTATTCGCATCATCAACATCGGAAGGCGTGCGCAAAACCAGTGGAACACCACCATACATGCGTACCAGGTTGAAGTAGAGGTATCCACGCAGAAAACGCACTTCACCTTTGTACTGATTCCGTTGTGCTTCCTCGAGTGCAGCATCGTCAAGTGCTTTCAATGCCTGGTTAGCTACACCAATGCCGTTGTAATGTCCGCTCCAAAGAGTTTCACAGAATTTATTGGTGGGAGTTAATGTGAAATTATCCATTGCACCAACAGGAACCGCCTGATCGTTGGGCGTACTTCCTTTATCGGCATCGTCAGACATAATGCTCGATACCGAAATAAAAGCAAAGCCATGTACGTCACCGTTCCCCCACGAATCGCCCTGTAGTAAACTGTTGTAAACACCCGTTACCAGTTTTGGTGCCAGATTAGGATCTGTAGTTACTCCCCCCTGCACATCTACATCGAGGAATTCGTCACTGCAGGAAAATGAAATACCCGCCAGCACCAGAAAAAAGAATCCTATACGGCCGATCATTTTATTTTTCATGTTCACTGAAATCAAGTTGTTCATCCTTTCATTTGTTTCTGTTCATATTAAAATCCGACATTCAAACCGACTGCAATGGTTCTCGTGGTCGGATAGGCGCTTAGCTCGATTCCTGAATTCAGGGGATTGCCCGGTAACTCGGCTGTAAACCCGGAGTATTTCATCAGCGTAAATAAGTTCTGTGAAGTAGCAAATACCCGCAGGTTAGCGACCTTGATTTTAGACAGCCATGCATTTGGAAAAGTATAACCAACGGTGAGGTTATTGATTCTCAGGAATGAACCTGATTCAACAAAATAATCCGAGGCTGGAAGATTACCTTCGTTCGCACGGGGTTCGTTTTGTGTATGATTGGCGCTGGTCCATCGGTCGTACACAACATCTCTTTCAACGTTATCGCGCGAATCAACACGAACCGCTTTCTTGCCATTGTAAACTTCGTTACCCATATTTCCGTACAGGCTCATGCTGAAATCCCAGCTTTTGAAATTCACACCCAGATCAAGGCCGAAGTAGGCTACTGGCTGATAGGAACCCGCGTACACACGATCACTATCGTCAATTTGTCCATCATCATTTGTATCCTGATATCTGAAATCACCCGGCTTTGCGTTTGGCTGGATAATGGTTCCATCAGCATCGGTATAGGCATTTACTTCTGCGACCGAATTAAAAACACCCAGTGTCTTCAGTACATAAAAGCTTCCTACCGGAATACCATTGTCGGTGTACGTTACAAAACCCTGGGCTGCACCAATACCGCCTTCGCGGATCGCCTGCCCTCCATTGAGTGCCACCACTTCATTGTGGTTGAATGTAGCGTTACCCGAAATACTGTAAGAGAAATTATCGTTGATGCGATCTTTCCAGTTCAACACTACTTCAACTCCTTTGTTCTGAATGGATGCCACATTGGTAATGACGAATCCATCAAAATCACCGGTGGTCTTAAGGAAAGGAACGTTGATCAAAGCGTTCTCAACTTTCTTATTGTAGTAGTTTACTTCGCCTGACAAGCGCGATTGCAGCAACCCGAATTCGATTGCCACATCATATTCTTCTGTTGTTTCCCAGGTGATATTCGGATCAAGAATTCGCTTAATCTGTACACCGTTTTCAGCAGGTCTTGCGCTTCCATTAAATGAATAAGCTGTATTCTGCTCCACTGTTGCCGTGTATGCATCGGTGGGAATCTGGTCGTTACCTACTTTTCCGTAAGAAGCCCTCAGCTTCACCAGATCGAATAAGTCTTGTCCCTGTAAGAATGACTCTCTGGAAAGCACCCAGCCTAAACCTAATGAAGGGTAAGTCTGCCACCGGTTAGCTCCGGGAAGACGGGAGCTGCCATCCCTGCGGATTGTGGCCGTCAGCAAATACTTTTCCTGGAATGAATAATTCACACGCGCCAGGTAAGATGTCCTCGTCCACTTGTCACCTTTACCATCGTTCTGCGAACTGTTGGCATCACCCACATTGATGTACCAGAGGTCAGGATCTTCGGGAACATCATTACGCAGCGCTGAAAACCAATGTTGATTATATTCTTCTGCGGTGATTCCCGCGAGAAAGTTGATGTTGTGATCACCGAATGATCTGGTGATGGTAGCGGTGTTATCCCACACCCAACGTGAAGTTTGTGTCTGTTTCACGTTCAGCTTGCTTCGTGCTACCAATTGATTACCTCCCGGTGTAAGGAATGTTTCTCCATCATTCGCATCAAACTTGTAGTTATATGCCCGGTTGAGCGAGTTCTTCCAGTCTGCACCAATAGCCGATCGCAGTGACAACCATGTAATGGGCTTATACTCCAGATAAGCTGATCCCTGCAGGCGGTTTTCTTTTACATTGATGTCGTTATTCTCGATATCAAGCAAAGGGTTTCCTACATTTCCATAGGCAGAAGTATTTCCATAGAGACCATCAACCTTCGATGGAATAATCGGTGCGGCACGATATGCATCGTTGTAAACCGCTCCGATATTTCCATAGATATCCACATCAATGTTGTTGAAACCATTTTGATTGATGCCATTCGCATAGGATGACTGAACACCTGCACTAACTTTATCTGAAATTTTGTAATCACCATTCAGCCGAAAGGTGAGGCGCTTAAAATCATTATGAAGTACAACACCCTGATCCGTCAGATAGCCGGCATTGAAGAGGTAGGAGCTTTTTTCATTTCCGGTGGAAAGTGAAAGGTTATGCGATTGCTGCCAGGCATTCCGCAAAATGACATCATACCAGTCAGTACTATAATCGGTGCTGGGAGGAATAGTACCAGATGCTGCCTGTGCATAGTTGCTGTACTCCGCACTGTTTGCCATATCTACCAGATTGGCTGCCTGGCGGATACCAATATTGTTATTGTAGTCAACCCTGATACCGCTCGATTTCCCTTTTCTGGTTGTAATGATAATTACCCCGTTCGCTCCGCGTGATCCATAGATGGCCGCAGCCGATGCATCTTTGAGGATATTGATATCAACAATGTCGGCTGTATTGATATTCGTGATATCATCAGTCAACACACCGTCTACTACATACAGGGCAGTTGTTCCCGCGAATGCAGTTCCCACTCCGCGAATACGAACCTGGGGAGATGTACCTGGCTGACCACTGCTGATGATCTGAACACCTGCCACTTTTCCCTGAAGGGCCTGTGTAGCAGTCATGACCGGCTGCTTCACCAACTCATCTCCCTTCACATTAGCTACTGATCCGGTTACATCACTTTTCTTCTGCACACCATATCCCACTACTACAAGTTCTTCCAGTGTTGTGAATTCCTGTTCAAGGGAAATATCTATTGTAGTTCGGCCTTCAACACTGATAACCTGTGTTTTATATCCCACAAACGAGAAGCTTAACGTATTCTCGCCCGGAGCCAACTGCAGGGAATATTGTCCATTAACATCCGTAGTGGTGCCCTTTGAGGTCCCTGTCACCACTACATTAACGCCAGGAATTCCACTTCCATCCTGAGAATCGGTAATCGTTCCGCTAACCGTACTTTGAGCCCTGGCGGAAATAGCTAATATCACTGATGCACACACAGTTAGAAATAATCTCATAGGGTTTTAGCAGCACAGGTGAAAATCTTTTGCCTGTTTACGCGTAAGTGAATTTTATACTTGTCAAGGAAAAGGCAGAGATATTTCTGAGAAATGAGCCGGTTTTGGGGATTGGCAGAACGATTTTATGGGGACCATTTTCCCCTGAAAAAAACATTGATTTCAAACGATTTCTACCGGGTTGGCGTGTATCAGTGCCTACCGTATTGCGCTAAAAAAACAAGTGTTAAGGGAGGGGTATAAAATGGAAAGTATTCCGGCTAAATCTGGTCGGCAGGTTTAAGAACCGTCTTTCTCCTGGGTGGCTTTGTGATCTTTTCGGGGAGCAAAATGACCTCCTCCCACCGCGAAGCATTGGGTTTTTTACCTTTTTTAGCCAGGTCATCAATACGTTCAGATACCTTATGCTTGAAGCCCCAAAGGGTGTTTACCCGAAGTTCAAGCTGCTCTGCAAGTGCTTCCAGTGTAAAATCCTTGTTTCCGACAACAGTCAGGTAGGCAATGTAGAATGCTTTTTCAACCGGAAACTTTATACTGTGGAATATGGTGTAGGATGTTATCGATTCATTGTATCCGCAGCGGGTACAGCGCTTTGAAAATTTCTGGGTCCCGTCAAAATACTTCTCGTTGCTGCATTTACGACAGATAAAACCATTCTCCCACTTCAATACTTCCAGGAACCGGTAACACGCCAGGGTATCGGGATACAGTGTTTTGAACTGCGCGTAGTCCATGGTTTTTTCCATCAACCGCTCGTTCAGCACTTCCTTGATGCTGTTCTTTAATTTCCAGTTGTCCAGATCCAGCATGGAATTAATCTGGTTGATCTCAAACGCCTGACGTTCCAACTTGTGATTGCTTTCTTCCAGTTGATGGTTCTTTTCGTTCAGTTCAATGGTCCGCTCCAGAACCTTGTCTTCCAACTCGCGGTTCACTTTGTCCTTCAGCTTCATGTTCACTTCATGCTGATGAATGATCCGCTTCAGGGCGCGATCGCGCATATCTTTCAAAATCCGGATGCGATCACCCAGGGCGAATGTGAGGAACAACATTTCGAGAACAAAGCTGAAGTGAAGGCTGTAGTGTGAAAGCGTAGTAAACGGAAGCACATTGAAATATACCAGTGAACGGATAAAGAATCCGGTAAATAAAACGCCATAGGCAATAACGAAGAAGCGGGCGGGCCGATAACCCTGCCGCCATATTTTGATACTGGTATAAAAGATCAACGTCAGCGGGATGATCTCCACGTTGCGATTGGTAAGCAATTCCGGAAAGAAGAACAATTCAATTACAAACCAGATCGACCGGAATACAATCATCCATTTCAGCGCCCTGTCAAGTGATGGCGCATTGGCTTTAGTGCTTAAGAATCTGCGTGTAAAGATCAGTCCCCATAAAATAACCGAGTAAATGGTAATACCCACGGCATAATCGTTCCACTCCGGATGATTCGGCCACAGGTATTGAAAGCCGATGCCATCATAACTCATGGCATACGCAGCCACGCTCAGAATATAAATGATGTAATAGATATTTTTTATTTCACGGATAGCCAGGTAGACCAGGAAATTATACAAACTGATGATGAGAATCATCCCGTAAAATGTACCAAACAGGAAGTACTCATTCAGGGCGTAGTAAACAAACCGGTCGATAGACCGGAAAGCAATGCGTATATCCGCGAATTCATGCGACTGTACTTTGAAATAGTAGTACATCGTGGTGTCGGCAGTAACATTCAGCACGATCTCAAAATTCTTATGACGGATCGTGCGATATGGAAAAGGCTTCCGGTCGCCCATCAGAATATTCTGGTAAGAACCATCCTCCTGCGGAACGTATGCTTCAATATGATCTATGGTCTGATCATAGAATTCGAGCAGCCACACCTTTTTTGTTTTTTCACTGTGGTGGATCGGCAGCCGGATCCAGTAGGCGGCACCGGGCTTAAAATCTTTATTCTGATAGGAAGGATGCGCCTGAAAGCGCTTTGAAAATCCATGCGAAGAAACCTGCCAGAACGTTAGCGTATTGGTAGTATCCAGATAATAGGGTAATTCATAAGGCATGAAGTTACGCTCGGTCTGAGCGTCATCAACCTTAAAGACATCATCCTGTGCATAGAGATGAATGAAGAATAAAAGCAACCCCGCGATCAACCCTGACTTTCTCCACATAGCCTGAGATTTTAATCTGTACAAGTTACTATTTTCTGTCCAGTCATTACCCTCATTTATTCGAAAGGAATACAGCTTACAGCCAGGTAAGTTTGGTAGATTTAGGAACATGTATGACTATGTAATTATAGGAAGCGGCTTTGGTGGTTCGGTGTCAGCTTTACGTCTTGCCGAAAAGGGCTATAAGGTACTGGTCATCGAAAAAGGAAAATGGTTTTCTAAACCCGAAGATTTTCCGAAAACAAACTGGAATCTCAGAAAATGGATGTGGATGCCTTCAATCGGACTTCAGGGGCTCTTCAAACTTTCATTTTACCGCCACGTTGCCGTAGTGAGTGGCGTAGGTGTTGGTGGTGGATCACTGGTGTATGCCAACACGTTACCGGTTCCTAAATCAGAATTTTTCAACAGTGGTCATTGGAAGGGTTTAGCCGACTGGGAAGAAGAGCTGAAACCCTTTTATCAGCAGGCAGAAAAAATGCTGGGTGCACAAAAGCATCCTTACATGAGTCTTAGTGATAAGACCATGTTACAACTGGCCAGGGAAATGGGAAATGAAAATGCGTTTCAGAAAACAACCGTGGCTGTTCATTTCGGAGAACCCGGTGTGACGGTAACGGATCCATACTTCGAAGGGAAAGGTCCTGACCGGACCGGCTGCACATTATGCGGAGGTTGCATGCTGGGTTGCCGCTATAATGCCAAGAACACGCTGGATAAAAACTATTTATACCTCGCACAAAAGTCAGGTGCAGAGATCATCGCTGAAAAAGAAGTGTATGATGTAATACCGGTTGATCCGAAGGGAAGTGGTGGGTATGAGGTATTCTTCAAAGACTCGCTGAAACTTTTCAAGCAAAAGACAAGTGTAAAAACCAGAGGCGTTATTTTTTCCGGAGGCGTTTTAGGAACGGTGCAGTTGTTATTGAAATTAAAAGCCACTTCACTGCCGATGTTATCCGATACAGTAGGCACCGGTATTCGCACAAATTCAGAAAGCCTCATCGGTGTAACTACACATGACAATGTTTCCTTTTCAGAGGGCATTGCTATTGGGTCCATTATAAATATAGACGCGAGCCGGCATGTTGAACCGGTGAAGTATTCAGAAGGCTCCGGGTTCTGGAGACTGTTCATGGCTCCGATGGTGCAGGGGAAAACTATCGTAAGTCGCATATTCAACATGATAAAGGTTTTTGCACAGCATCCGCTGACTTATCTGAAAACGTATTTCATTGACGACTGGAGTAAGCGGACGCATATTCTGCTTTACATGGAAAGCATTGATTCCACTTTACAGTTCAGCCGGAATTTATTCGGTGGAATGAAAACAAAAACCGAGAACGGAAAAGCGCCTACCGCCTTTAACCCGGTTGCGCAACAGATTGCTGCCCGGGTTGAAAAAATTATCCATGGTAAAGCTATGGTCATGGCGAACGAGACCCTGTTTGGAATTCCTACTACCGCCCATATTCTCGGAGGGGCATGCATGGGAAAAGACGACCGAAATGGTGTAATAGACTCCAATAACAACGTATTCAACTATCAGAACATGCTCATTTGTGACGGCAGCGCCATTTCAGCTAACCCAGGGGTAAACCCCAGCTTGAGTATTACAGCCATCACAGAAAGGGCAATGAGTAAAATTCCCAAAAAGGTCGTCTAAATAAAGTTTTTTAAATACCGGTGAAAGGCTAAATTTCCGGATGTTCAAGTCCCTGGTAATCATATTAGGTCTGATTCTGCTCGTTTCCTGTGATGAGGAGCCGGTAGAAAGCAGAAGCTTCCTGATGGGATTCACACAGGATGACAAACTCGTTTCAGAGCCTACAGGAGGCTGGAACAAATCCGATATTGTTCATTTTCATTTTGACGACCCTCTATCCCTCGTTAAAAGCGAACAGCGATCTGAAACCGGGGAGATTGCCGTAAAGAAGCAACTGCTTCTGGAAAATACCACACTCTATTTATCAGCATCCCCGATCAATGCAGCATGGAGTGGTCCTAAAATTTTATCTCCCGGAAAGTTTTCATTTAAGACAGCTGAAGTTAAAGAAGCGTATCTGGACTATTGCGTTAATCTGATTGATTCATTTGAACCTTCGTATTTCAACATGGCTGACAAAGCCAATCTGTTATTTCTTCACAACCCGTCTGCGTGGTCTGACTTTCTTGATTTTCATAGTTTTGTTTATACACAGCTTAAGAGCCGCTACCCTAAGCTTATTATATTCAGCTCAATTGCTGCCGAACCTATAATCGAAAAAGAATTAAGCCAGGACAGAAGCCTTCAACGTTTGGCGGCACTTCAGTTACTATTCAACTCTGATCTATTTGGCATCACGCTGGAGTCAAAAACATTTAATGCGCTCACCTATGCCAATGCGAAGAAACCTTTTGAAGAGCTTTTCCGCATCAATGCCAAGCCTCTTGGAATTGAAATCTCTTATGATGGCAAAGAATCAGCCGCTTCAAATTTCAACAGCTCACTGCTTTTATCCTGCCATTCGCGCAGGGCTGTTTTTCTGGTGAGTCAGCTTCCCTATGAGAAACTTTCGTTTTATCATACGCAGGAAGTATGGGATACGTATTTCCAATTGCCTTATAAGGCTGTAGAATAACATTCAACTTAATATGACATAGAGCTTCACGATCGATATGAAGCAATTTATTTTACAATCTAGGTTTTCTTTTCAATGGCTGCTGAATAGCATCCAACACCTCAGCTCTTGAGCTTCTTTACAGGGAATTTCTTAAAGATCTTTGCGGTCACTTCTCCGATGATCTTTTCGATATCATCTGACCTCAGAAATGTATCACCGGCATGAGCCGTCCAGATCAATTTACCAGTGCGGGTGTCATACATATCATAACTTAACACACCATCTTCCTGCGTAGTAGCGGTTATCTTACCACCCGCCACCGGAGCCATACCAGCAACATAATAACCTGGCCCGGCAACACCAACACCGATGCTTAAGGTAGGACTTTCAGAATATTTGGTGATCTCCTGTACATTGGTATTGAACACCACAATTAAATCAGGCTTAAGTGTATCCATCTGCAGGCCGCGGCTGTTCAATTCTTTATTTGCTGAATACGTGATGTAACCGCAGTATAATTTTTCGGTACGGTACCGGTTCAATACACTATCACCGGGAGCAAGCCACGCATAGGTTTTATAACTGCTGAAATTGGCTTTGGAATCATAGTCAAAAGAAATCTTTTGAGCCCTGCTGATGAGCGGCAGGCTAAGCATCAGCATCATGAAACCGGCTTTGTAAATCAGCGAAGATTTGTTTTTCACGTCAGGAGTTATCGTTAAGCTCAAATACAGGAATCTCTACCAGCCTCCGCCCAATGCCTTATACAGGCGAACCGTAGAAATCAATTGACTTTCAAGCGCCAGAGATTTTTCAAATTGTGAACTATATAATTCACGCTCTGCATCCAGCACCTGCAGGAACGAGGTGTATCCATTGTCATACAAGGCCTTGGAAAGAACAAGTGATTTCTCCGTGGCTGTTACCTGGATCTGGCGCGCTGTGAATTCATTCCGGAAAGTCCGGATCTGAGCCAATGAATTTTCCACTTCAGCGAAAGCATTCAAAACTGTTTTCTCGTATTCAAATCCAATCTGTGTAGCTAATGCGCGCTCTGCTTCTACCCTTCGTTTGTTTTGTCCGAAACGGAAAAATGGTCCGGCTAATTGCCCGGTGACTGATCCGAGAAACGCATCACCCTGGAACAAGTTAGATATCTCCGGACTGGCCACACCCATAAAGCCCGTGAGGCTCAGTGTTGGGAAACGTAACGCTACAGCAACACCGACCTTTTCGGTTTGTGATATCAATTGTTGCTCAGCAGAACGAATGTCGGGTCTTCGTTCCAATAATTGTGAAGGCAATCCACTTGGAACATCCACCGGCAATTGCTGCTGATCGTTCAACAGGCCACGGGTAACAGGTGCATACGTTTGTCCCAGTAAAATATTGATGGCATTTTCTGTGACAATGATCGCGCGTTCCAGGCTATACAATTGTGCTTCAGCAGAGGCTGCAATGTTCTCGGCCTGAAGTTTATCCAGTTCTGCGACTTCTCCTTTTTCAAAACGAAGGGAGATGATGCGCAGATATTCTTTACGGGTTTCGCTGGTACGTTGCGTGATCAGGTATCGTTCATCCAATCCGCGCAGTTGAAAATATAATTCAGCCACCTGCGCCACCAGGCTTATGTAAAGCGATTTCCGGTCTTCTTCAGAAGCCATTAAATCCGCATAGGCAGCACGGTTAGCATGACGAAGCCTGCCAAACAAATCAATCTCCCACGATACATTTCCCAATACCGAGTATGAGTTTGTCGGGAAGGCAACACCGGCTTCGGTGGAAACATCCCCAAAATCAGAAGCACGTGCTCTTGCCGAATAATCTACAAACGGAAAAAGATTTGCTTTATTAAAACCATAAATGGCCTTAGACTGCTCTATCCTGGCAATCGCGATCTTGAGATCCAGATTCTGATCGATGGCTTTCTTGATAAGCGACTGAAGAACGGTGTCCTGATACACATCCCACCATTTCATATTGGTGATGGAATCGGTGTGCACCGTGGTTTGTACATAGGCCTCCGGCTTCTTCGTATCGGGTCTGGAATATTTAGGCCCCACAGCACAACCCGTAACGATCAGGATTAATCCGGTGAAAATTATTTTATTCATATCAATGACCGGGTTCGGAAGGTAATACGGTTGAATCAGTCTTTTTCTTTTTCGCACCAATGCTTTCAATGAATACAAATAGTGCAGGAACGATAATCACACCGATTATAGTGGCAATTAAAGTACCCATGAATACAGCCATACCCATTACTTTACGTGCTTCAGCACCTGCTCCGGAGGCGGTGAGTAAGGGAACAACACCCAGCATGAATGCAAAAGAAGTCATCAGGATCGGACGAAGGCGAAGCTTGGCTGCCTCCAGTGCCGACTCATACAGTGGCTTGCCCTGTTCATAAAGCATTTTAGCAAATTCAACGATCAGGATCGCATTCTTCGCGGTGAGTCCAATGAGCATCACTAATCCAATCTGTGCAAAAACATTGTTCACATAACTCGGGCTCCATAAGCCACCCAGCCATAATCCGAAAAACGCTCCCAGTATAGCAGCAGGTACCCCCAGCAATACACTGAACGGCAGCTTCCAGCTTTCATACTGCGCAGCCAGGATCAAGAATACAAACACCAGCGCCATGAGGAACATGGTACCTCCGGTTCCTTCTGCCGCTTTCTCCTGGTATGACATGTTACTCCACGCGATGCCAAGTTCTTTGGGCATTGTGGCCGCAACTTCTTCCAACGCGTTCAATGCATCCGAAGAACTATAGCCTTCAGCAGGTGCTCCTGAAATTTCAGCCGCACGAAACATATTAAAACGGTTGGTATAGGAAGGCCCTGATATATCTTCTACATGCGCCAGGGTAATTAACGGAATGATTTCGCCTGAACGGCTCCGCACATAGTAGCTTGCAATATCATCTGTATCCAGGCGGTCTTCTGCTTCAGCCTGCACAAACACTTTATATTGTCTGCCGAAGCGGTTGAAGTCGTTTACATAATTACTACCGAGGTATGTTGATATGGTGCTGGTTATTTCATTGAGATCGATATTCAGTTTTTCAGCTTTGTCGTAGTCAATGACAATTTGTTTCTGCGGCACATTTGAGCGGTACAGGGTAAAAGCGTTGGCGATCTCCGGACGTTTCTTCGCTTCTGCAATAAAGTTACGCGCCTGCTGATCCAAAAACTGAGGTGTGTTTCCGGATCGATCCAGGAGCTGCAGTGTGAATCCCGCTGATGTTCCCAAACCTTCAATCGGTGGTGGACCAAAAGCAATCGCGGTAGCATCCGTAATGGTACTCCGGAAGGCCATGTTCGTTTGTTGAATTAATTGTTTTGCTGTTTTTGCTCTTTCATCCCACGGTTTCAACGACACAAACACGAATGCATTGTTAGTGGAGTAGGATTGCGTAAGCATACTGTAACCCACCACCATCGTGGAGTAGGCAACACCGTCTGTTTCATTGACGATCTTTTCTATTTTTTTCGCAATCTCATCCGTGCGTTCCATAGATGATGCATCCGGAAGCTGAACGTTGATCAGATAATATCCTTCGTCTTCTTCCGGCACGAATCCACCGGGAATATTTTTACCTAAAATACCGGTAACACCAACCACCACCGCGAGGATAATGATAGAGCGAACTGACTTGCGTGCTACGATTCCCGCTACTCCGGTATACCCCAGCGTGAATTTGTCAAACATGCGGTTGAACGCATCGAAGAATCGCTGCAGCCATCCCGTTGATTTCTTTTTCGGCTTCAGCAGAATAGCACTCAATGCAGGGCTGAGTGTTAATGCATTAAAAGCAGAGAACAATACAGAGATAGCAATGGTGATTGCAAATTGCTGATACAATCTTCCGGTGATCCCCCCGGCAAACGCTACCGGTACAAACACTGCGGCCAGAATCAGGGCAATGGCGATAACCGGTCCGCCTACTTCCTTCATCGCTTTCTGCGTAGCCTCTTTCGGGTTCATACCGTGTTCAATGTTATGCATCACGGCTTCCACCACTACGATCGCATCATCCACCACCAGACCAATGGCCAGCACCAATCCCAGCAGCGACAATACATTTACGGAGAATCCCAGCAGCGGGAAAATGATAAACGTACCGATCAATGAAACCGGAACGGTCAGCAATGGGATAAGGGTTGCTCTCCAGTCCTGAAGGAACAGGAACACCACGAGTATAACGAGAACCACTGCTTCGAAAAGTGTGTGGATAATTTCTTCAATACCTACGGAAACCGCACGGGTTGTATTCAGGGAAATATCATACCGCAGATCTTCCGGAAAACGCGGAGCCAGTTCAAGCATAGTTTTCTGCACGAGGTCTGCCACATCCAGGGCGTTAGAACCGGGCATCTGATACACCACAATAGTACTGGCGGCTCTACCATTCAGGCGACTAAAGGAGTTGTAGTTCTCCATACCCAGTTCAAGCCGTGCAATGTCCTTCAGACGAATGATGGAACCTTTCTCATCGGACTTAACAATGATATTTCCAAACTCTTCTTCGGTGATCAAACGTTCCTGCAACAATACGCTATAGGTATACTCTACTCCTTTCGGAGAAGGCGGTGCACCAAACTTTCCACCCGGAGCAATGGCGTTTTGTTTCTTAACCGCATTGGTAACATCATTTACGGTGAGGTTGAGCTTGGTGAGCTGATCGGGTTTCAGCCACACCCGCATGGAATAATCTGCTCCACCGAAAAGAATCACATCACCAACACCTTTAAGTCGTTTTAACTGATCGACTATATTAATGTTGGCGTAGTTATTCAGGAAGAGACCGTCATAGGTTGATTTCGGAGAGGAAAGTGAAACCAGCATCAGCGGGAACACCAGTGATTTTTTGGTGGTAACGCCATAGGCTTTCACCTCATTCGGCATTTTAGCGCTCGCCTGCGACACGCGGTTTTGAGTAAGCATGTTCGCGTTATCGAGATCCGTTCCTACTTCAAACGAAACCTGAAGTGTCAGTGATCCATCGGCAGCGTTGATGGATTTCATATACAACATCTCCTCCACACCATTCACTTGTTGTTCGATGGGAGTTGCAACCGCCTGCTCTACGTTTACCGCGTTGGCACCATTGAACAGTGTAGTCACCTGCACCATCGGAGGTGTGATCTCGGGATATTTTGAAATCGGGATACTCTTCAGTGTAATCAACCCCATGATGACCATGAGGATGGATATTACCATCGCTACGATTGGCCTACGGATAAAAAATTCGCTCATACAGTATACGGAGGGTTAATTATTCTGCTTTCTTTTCCTGAGCATCTTCCGGCCACTTCTTTTCAACGGGTTCGATTTTTGAATTCGGAGTGAGTGAAGCTGTTCCGATCACGGCTACCCTGTCTCCTGCGTTCAATCCCTTGGTAATGATCCAGGCGTCACCAACTTTCGCCCCGGTTTCAACAATATTTACTTTCAGTGTGTTGGAATCACTTACGGTAAACACCTGTGAGAGACTTTGTAACTGGAACACCGAACGTTGCGGTATCAATACGGCATTGGGATATGTGCTTAGCAATACACGGGTCTTGACAAACAAACCCGGACGAAGTAGTCCTTTCGGATTAGGAAAGATGGCTTCGATCGTTAACGTACCCGTCTTCGGATCAATTTCACGATCCGCAAAATTAACCTGACCTTTTTCGGGATAGAGCGATCCGTCTGCCAGGATGAGCTGAACATTTTTCCGGGCAGCCGATAATTCTTCCTGTGTCATTTGCGCGATACGCAGGTATTCACGTTCACTGATCTGGAACCGTACCCGAACGCCTTGTATGCTGGAAATTGTAGTAAGTATGGATGTGCCCCCGGCACGGCTTACATAATCACCAACCCGTACGTTGGATATGCCTACTACACCATCAAAGGGAGATAAGACCCGCGTGTAGCCCAGTTCTATCCGGGCATTCTGCAGAGATGCTTCTGAAGCTTTTACCTGAGCCTGTGCCGCATCATAGGAAGCTGTGGCATTGTCCAGATCCTTTTTACTCAGTGCATTAAGTTCGGTCAGCGGCTTGACCCTGCTTAACTCATTCTGCGCTCTGACCATTTCCGTTTTTGCGCGGGCCAGTTCACTGGCCTCACGGTCAACGCGTGTCTGGTACTGAACATCATCTATAATATAGAGCAGATCACCTTTTTTTACGGTCGAACCTTCTTTAAAATTTACGGAAGTAACCCAGCCTTCAACACGGGCACGAATGTCTACGTCTGATTCACCGTATACCTGCGCAACGAAATCTTCATACAAGGGAACATCATTCACGATTGCCTTGACTACATTCACCTGAACAGGTGCCTGTGTCACGGTTTCATTCTTCTTGCCGCAACCCATGACCAACAGTATCAGCAAAACAGGCGATACTATTTTACACAGGTTAACGGCCTTAACAGAGAGTTTCATAAGGGTAGATCGGTTGGTCGTTCGTAAGATATATAGATTTTCAAACTTAACCAGACGTAATTCTACAAATGATGACAATTGTCGTCTTTACTAAATTCCGTCCTCAACTATCCGAATCCGGTTTGATACAACTTAAAAAATGGCTTATCTTAGAACTAAACTTTTAAGACCAATCACATGAAATCAATTTTAGCTATCCTCATCACCTTTCTTTCCTTTGGGTTATATGCCCAAACCAAAACTGCAGCCGCGGGGGGTGATTGTTTCAAAGAATGGTATACACTCTTCAAGGAAAGAGGGGCAAATCCTATTGCCGATGGTACCCATGATGTAATCATTACCCTACGAAACGGTACGTACTCTCAATGCTTTATGGGTCGAATAGACGTTAAAGACGGAAAATTAAGCAGCAAACTTCAGATCCAGAAAATGGATGGCAGTTACGAGGAGTTTGACAAAAAAGTAAGCTCATCCTACCAGAACGCAGAAGGTACTGTAAAAGAAGAACTGCGTGATGTGAGCAACGGCATGAGCTCATCATTTACGCTGACTGACGGTGAAATGATCCGGTTATTTTTCTACAAATCCCTGGCCGACAAACCTAAGGCAAACAAAAAAGCTCCGGCACCATCTGCCCTGGTTAAAAACTAAATAATTTTACATACGATATAAAGAAGCCCTGTCACTCAGGGCTTCTTTATTTCATTCCTGGTGGGCCAGTTTCATTTCCGCCTCAATTTCGAGCGCACGTTCGAGGTAAACTTTTTCCAGATGGATGTTTGTGATGAATGCTGAGTACGCCATCATTGCTGCCAGTCGCCTCAGATCAGAAGCCCATGCGGGTATATATACAGGAGGTATTAACCAGCCGCTTTGAAAGAACGGATCCAGCCGTAGCGCGTCAGCCATGGTTAGCCGGCCGGCAAAAAGATTCCGAACCAGATTTGGTTTGTTATCACGGATGGCTACACGCAAAAAGGTATGAACTTCAATCAACCCCTGCAGGTACACCGCATCTTTTGTAAAGACAACACCGTCTTTAACCGCACCACCCCTGAAAATCCGTTGGGCCGACCGTACCGACTCTTCTTCCGATTGACCTTCTTCCAGGAAAAATTTAAACAGGTCGATAAAATCGCATCCATCCAAAGCCATTTTTACGGCAATGACCCGGAGGGCTATCCGCCTTAACCGGGTTATGTCAATAGAATTAGTGATCAATTCAGCTAACACGGCAATTCCTTCCTGCGTACGTGTTGTACGCGGAGCTCCCAGCCCCAGTGATTTCAGGTTGACCTGCTTTTTTCCATTCAACTGAGTGGCTGTATGTACAAACGCTTCATGGTAAAGAAGCTGATCCTTATCGAGTTGGGAAAAAACAGCGCTGCCTCTTACGCGAATCCGGGTTGCTCCCGCCAATGCTTTCGATGAAAGAGCCTTATCCACAAATACCTCCACGGAATCATATTGAAAAAATTCGTCTACTTCTGTTTTAAGCCATCCGGCAAATTCGGTAGCTGAAATATCGGTTTCAGTCGGCTGAATATGTGGATTGCCCAACAGCTTATGGGTTACGTCCAGAAAGAATTTCGCACCATCTACAGCACTAATACCCTGAAGCTTATATACATAATCTGGCCGGCCATAAATTTTAGTGGAGTAGGTGGTGAACTCACGCGTCCCCACATGCATAATCATTCGTCCGGCATTGGCATACGATGTAGCGGTTTCACACAAAAATTTTTCAACCGGATCTTCCTGATCGCATTGCCGGGCAATGCCTTCCAGTTCGTTTACATTCGTTGTCAGATCCGGTGGGTTTATTTTTACTTCAGGTAATTTCGGATTACCCTTTCGCCATTCTTCGAGAAATTTTTGTTCTGCTCCTGCCGGCCAGGCCAATGCGCTGAGCACTTTGATTTTTTTTGATGCCTTCACCAGTGATTCATCCAACCGTTGAATTTTGGAAATATTCATAGGCTTTGATTTAAATGATCAGGTCCTGATTAACTGCTAACGCCAGTCAAACTTACTTTAATTTATCGAGCGGATATCACTTAAAACCTAATAAGTTATTCTGTATTTTGTGTAAATAGTCATTGTTAAAATTACCGACTCATGACCATCCCCTCTTTCCGGAACATCTGGAAAAATGACAAGGGCTTCACCTGGATGCTTGCGGTCACTATTATAACCTTAATCAGTACTCAGTTTACACACGGTATAACCGGAGAAGGCAAGTTCAGTCTTCGGTTGGGTTTTTTCCTGTTTACGTTAATTGCTGTACGATCATCTTCACTTTCCTCCTTCGGAAAGTTAATCGGGTATATTATCTCTACAGCCACGCTGATACTGGCTGTTATCATGATCGGAACAGAACCCCCATACTTGCATTTGGTTTATGCCCTATTGGTTACAGGCTATATGATTTACATCATCGCCCTGATTGTGGGTCAGATCTTTGCCAGCCAAATGATTACATCCCATAGCATAGCCGGTGGTGTGGCCGTTTACATTGCTTTGGGACATGTATGTTCTTCGCTTTACCTCACCATCTATCTTATTCAACCCGATGCCTTTCAGTATGGAGGTAACCCGATACCAAGTGATGATGCCGGCAGACAGTTGTCGTACTTCAGCTTTGTAACCTTAACAACGCTGGGCTATGGTGATATTACGGCTGTGAATCCTATTGCACGAATTGTAGTGATGCTGGAAGCACTCTTAGGACAAATCTTCCCAGCCATCTTTATTGCCAAACTGGTAAGCCAGCACATGACCTCACGCGTAAAGTAGTAATGAAACGCTTAATTCAACGCTATGAAAAAAATTCTTACGCCAGGCATTCACTGGCTACTGCTATTTATTCCGATAGCCCTTTACCTGGAACATAGTGAGGCTTCTGCACCGTTGATCTTTTTCTCTGCAGCGCTTTCTATTGTTCCGATAGCACGGCTCATCGGAAATTCCACCGAGCATCTCGCAGTTTACACCGGTGACGCGGTGGGTGGTCTGCTGAATGCAACTTTCGGAAATTTTCCAGAGCTGATCATTGCCGTGATCGCCCTGAAGGCGGGTCTGCACAGCATGGTGCTGGCATCCCTGGCCGGGGCAATTCTGGCTAACCTGTTACTGGCATCCGGACTATCGTTTCTGCTTGGCGGAATCAAATTCCACAACCAGGACTATAACATCACCAGCATTCGTGTTTACAGCTCCATGATGATGATCGCTGTGATCAGTCTCACCATACCCAGCGGGTTTCATGTGCTTACCGAGAATGCAGCCATCGAAAATGAAAACACCCTTAATCTTTACCTGGCCGTTGTGTTGCTGATCGGATATGTATTGTACCTGGTCTTTATGATCAAAACACATCCTGATTTTTTCCGAAGCGACAACCAGGGACATGAAGAGCACGAAGAAAAATGGTCCATTGCCCGTGCACTGATCACTCTGGTGATCGCTTCCGTAATGGCTGCATTCATGAGTGAAGTACTGGTCGGAGCCGCAGAAGAAACAGGAAAAGTATTGGGTATGTCCAGCGTATTTATCGGGGTGATCTTTCTGGCCATTGTAGGGGGTGCTGCCGAAAGCCTTTCCGCGATCACCATGGGTGCCAAGAATAAGATGGACCTCAGTATTGGTATTGCGCTGGGAAGCTCCATACAAATCGCCTTGTTCATTGCACCGATGCTCGTGATCATGAGCACATTTGTAGGACCATTCCAAATGAACCTCAACTTTCCCCGAGCATTGATTGTGGCATTACTGCTCTCAGTTATCCTGGCAGCTATGGTGGCCGGTGATGGACGATCCAACTGGTATAAAGGTGTTCAGTTGATCATCGTTTATGTGATCATGGGTATGATGCTTTATTTTATTCCGTCATGAAAAATCATCAAGCCTTCTGGAGAGATCGCATCAAAGAAGGAAGTGTACTGAATCCCGTTGACCGGATCTCTGAAGTACTCTTTGGTCTGATCATGGTGCTTACATTTACCGGGGCCATCAGCGCCAGCACGGATGCCCGTGAAGATGTTCGTGAGTTGTTATGGGCCGCGCTGGGCTGCAATGTGGCGTGGGGTTTTGTTGATGCCATCATGTATCTGATGAATATTATCACTGAACGAGGGCATTCCATTCTGGTGGTTAAAAAGATACATGCTTCAAAAAATCCGGATGAATCTGTCCAGATCTTAAAAGACGAAATGCAACCCTCCATTGCTGGACTGATGACACCGCTCGAGTTAAACGACTTATGTGATCGCTTTAAAAAATTACCCGTGCCATCGCGAAAACATCTTCTTACCGGGATGGATCTATGGGCCGGTGTTCAGATCTTTTTATTCGTATTCCTTTGCACCTTTCCCGTGGCTATTCCTTTTGCCATGATCGATGACCTTCCGCTGGCCATGCGCGTATCCAATGCCATTGCCTTACTCTTATTGTTTACCGGTGGATTTATTCTGGCAGGGTATGCGGGATTCAGACGTGTCATAACGGCTTTCATCTATATGCTTATTGGTGTTTTTTTAGTTTCGCTTACCATGGCTCTGGGCGGATGAAGAAAATTATTTGTATTTGGTTTACGATGTCATCCTTCCTGCTGGTTTCGGGACAGGAGAAAGAAAACACAGATGCTGCTTCGTGGGATTTCAGCACCGATGCCAACTTCTATTTTTTCCGTGATGATTTCATTCTGCTTCCTGTTTTTCGTGCAGACCGAAATGCCCTGCACCTGGAGGCCCGTTACAATTACGAAGACCTGGAAACATTTTCAGCCTGGGTCGGATACAACTTCTCGGGAGGAAATGAGTTTGAATTCACCGTTACACCTATGATCGGTGGGGTTACCGGGTTAACCAAAGGTATTGCACCCGGTCTGGAAATGACTTTTAGCTATAAAGGATTTGAATTATACAGCGAAGGTGAATACCTGTTTGATTCTGAATCAACCGAAAACAATTTCTACTATAACTGGTCTGATTTAACCTACTCCCCAAAAGACTGGTTATGGTTTGGCCTCAGTGGCCAGCGCACACGGCTGTATAAAACAAGCGTGGAGATTCAGCGCGGCTTGCTGGTTGGTGCAGGCGTTAAACAATGGGAACTGACTACGTACTGGTATAACCCGGGATCTGACGATTCTTTTTTACTGGCCGCTCTGTCCTTTGCATTTTAAGGATGGCGGTGAGCAATAAAAATATCCAGTGATTTTAATTAGCTTGCTTAAACCAACCTCTAACCTAAAGACCATGAGCAACAATTCCTCAATCCCGGAACAGAAGGATACTTCCAGGCGCGTAATCCACATTATCCTCCAGGTAGGCGTTTTAGCATTTATCCTCGGATGGTGCTTTAAAATTCTGACTCCTTTCCTCCTGCCGGTTGTCTGGGCGTTGATCATCTCCATAACGGTGTACCCGATGTTCCAGAAACTGAAATCAAAACTGGGTGATCGCGGAAAGCTTGCCAGTATTATTATCACCGTTGGTTTTCTCGCACTTCTTATTATACCTACTTTATTCCTGGCCGGATCATTAGTTGAAGGTGTGCGGAGTTTGAAGGGAGTGATCAATGAAGGGCAAAGTCTTATTCCTCCGCCCGGTGAACGGGCCAAAAATTTACCTTCTTTTGCCCAGCCCATGGTAGAGATCTGGCAACAAGCTTCAGACAATCTGCAAGACGCGGTGATCAAGTACAATGAACAATTCAAAGCCGCTGGACTATTCATTCTATCTTTACTGGCCAGTACCAGTATCGGCCTGCTTTATCTCTTGATCTCCATCATCATTGCCGGGATATTTCTGGCTTATGCCAAAGAAGGAGGAGACGCTCTCCGAAACATATTCATAAAACTTGCGGGCCGGAAAGGTGCAGAGCTGGCCAGTGTTTCGGAAGCCACCATACGCAGTGTGGTAAAAGGGATCTTAGGCGTGGCTATAATACAAACCCTTTTGGCCGGAATCGGATTTGTTGTGGTGGGCGTTCCTGCAGCCGGTCTGTGGACATTCTTTTGTCTCGTTCTGGCTGTCGTTCAAATTGGTGTCGGACCGATAATGGTCCTGGCGATCATCTATGTATTCAACACTTCGGATCTTACTACAGGGATTATATTCCTGGTTTGGGGGATTCTGATCATGCTCTCTGATAATATTCTGAAACCAATTCTGCTGGGTCGCGGAGCACCTGTTCCTATGCTGGTTGTGTTTCTTGGGGCAATCGGAGGGTTTATCGCTGTAGGATTTCTTGGGCTCTTTGTAGGAGCCGTGATCTTATCACTCGGATATAAACTATATGAATCATGGATGGCCGAAGACAGCGGTGAGAAAACTGAAGTCACGGAGTAATCATTCTTTTCTCACAACCCCATAAACAAAAACGTCATGGCAAATATTACCATGACGTTTTTCGTTAAGAACGAAAGCGTATTATTCTGCGCTTACAATCTTGCTTCTGATGGCGTCAACTTTCTGACTCAATTCCAATACTACTGCATCGTTCATGAGTTCCAGTCCCTGGTTGTTGGCAATCTTTTCATTCACGTTCAACTTCTTATACACCGCGATCAGTTCTTCGAAGGCGTTAGCGTAATACGGATAGTTCGGGTTCTGATCCGGGTTCTGGGGATCCGCCAATGTTTTAAGATAGCTGTAGATATTCTCTACGTTCGTTTGCTGAGTCAACACCATCTTGAACAACGGAACCAGGATAACCGTGCGAGCATCTTCCGGAAGCATGTCTTTGGGATAAGACTGAAGCATACCCAAAGCGAGGTGCAGGTTTTCGATCTGGTAGGCCGCCATGGCAATACCCGCCAGTTTTTCTTTTTCAGTTCCCTGAAGATCACGTGTAGATTTGATTAATAAATCGGTAACTACACTCCGGGCCGAATCATTGTTCTCCAGGTTTTCAGTATACCGTTTAGCCACAAATTCCAACATCGCTCTTTCACCGCCTACGGCTTTGCTGAGTTCATACGATGCGGTGAAGTATTCCTTTACATGATCCTTTTGTGAATAGGCTGCGCTATAATTAAGATCGGAAAGATAAATACCCATATTGGCTGCGGCCTTGACTTCATTGCCTGCATACTGTGCATATATTTTAGGGTCGTTCATCAGTGAGGCATTAAATTCAGCTGCCGTTGCCTGAATTCTTGCAGCCGCTTCAGCCGGAGCAAGCAGATTGGCGAAGAATGTATTTCGCTCAACGGTAAATGCTTTTGATTCCTCAGTACCTGCATTTTCCTTGGCTTTCTGACAGGAAGAAATGAGGGATACCAGTAAAAGGAAGAATACGAGTTGTTTCATGTGTAGTTGAATTTTAAAAGTCGAATCTACTAAAGATCAGGCCGCATGACAATACATTTTCCATCAGAAACAGATAATCTAAGGTCACTCCGGCCAGGTATTACAAGGGTAAAAATTAAGGTGGATTTATTTCAGCCTGTAATTCAAGCTTCCTCCCAGGTTAAACTGCCAGATGGTCGAGCCTGTTGAAACACCTGCTCCACCGCCACCGGTTCCAAAATAAAATCCGCCACCAGCCCATTGTACGGGTGAAAGCAACTGGGCATGAATGCGCAGGCTGATCTTTTCGGAGGCCATGATACGCACACCTAATCTTCCACCGAGGGTAAGTTTTACCACATCATCAGATGCGAGGGATGTACTGGCACTGATAAAACCAACGCCTGCGTTGAATGTTCCGAAACCGCTTATCTTATCATTTATGGGCGCATACTTCGTTCCACCCAACAGGATGTAATTCAAACTGGCCGTTCCCGTATAGCGATCATCAAATCCCTGGTAGCTAACATCCGTCTTGAGGTTCTGATAGATCAATTCAACGGCAACGGTTTCACTGAGTCCGAACTCCAGACCTGCGCCCCACTGAAAGCCGTCATGGACTTTTCCTGATCCATACTCCGTATCGAACTTATCCGGAAATGTATAACTCTCAAACGTCAATAAGGTAATGGTAGGTTGAGCAACAGCAACTACAGACGCAAACATGAATGCGAGGGCATATAAGATTTTCATAGTCTTAAGGG
>DASXWH010000175.1:0-46958 GCA_036503775.1 Ohtaekwangia sp. | reverse complement strand
TTAGTATTCATTTAAAATCCTTGGTTATGAGAAGCATACTGTATTTAATAGCTGTGATTCTGATCATCGGCTGGTTGTTGGGAATATTTTATTATAGTGCAACAGGTATCATTCATTTGCTACTTGTGATTGCTGTGATTTCCCTGTTGCTGGGTGTGATTCGAAGGGCGTGATTAAACTTTCCCATCAGGTAATAAGAGCAACGGCCTTGTGCTGTTGCTTTTTTGTTTTGTATGAGGAAAATATTAGCCAAATGATTTATTCAAAAAAGTTTTAGCGTTGGAATCATTTTTTAATTCTCAACGATAAAACCATAAAACACTAAATCAATATGAAAACAGATAAGAAAGTAGTTGAGATACTAAACGATCTGATTCGCATTAATCGCGATCGGGCGGAGGGGTATGAAAAAGCAGCAAACGCAATCGAAGATTCATTGTACGATGCTGAGATTAAAACCGTTTTCCATCAGCTGGCTGAAGAGAGTCAGACTAACAAAACGGAGCTTTCATCTATCGTACAGCAACTTGGTGGAGAACCAGCCACTGATACAACCGCATCCGGAAAACTTTATCGTGTTTGGATGGATGTTAGAAATACCTTCAGTGGTGATGATACACTTGCTACGCTGCGTTCCTGCGAGTATGGAGAAGATGCAGCGCAAAAAGCATATCGGGATGCATTGGAAGAATCTATTGCATGGCCATCCAATGTTTTGGATGTAATCAACAGCCAGCAGAAAGTCCTGAAAGCATCACACGATCGTATCAAACGATATCGGGATGAGTATAAGGCCTCCAAAATTTCAGCACATTAAAAAATTTAATATAAAGTATTATGAGAACGAACAAGATATGGGCATTTGCCATCATGGGCTTGATGGCATTGAGCTGTGGACCTAAGCAAAATACAGATTCAAATGAAGCAGCTGAAGAAGCAAACGAAGACAAGTTTCAAAGCCGCACCACGGAAAAGGATGCTGACTTTGTAGCAGAGGCTGTAGCTTCAAATTATGCTGAAATTGAATTGGCACAACTGGCAACGCAAAAATCGAATGATGCGGAAATAAAGCAAGTGGCACAGTTCCTGGAAAATGAGCACACCAAGGTGCTCACGGAGCTTAAGGATGTAGCAGGTAAACGGGTTATTTCGATTCCTTCAAATGCCGATGACGGAGCCAGACGTAAAATTGAAGACCTTACAAAGGAAGAAGATGTGAAGGATTTCAATAAACAATGGTGCAAGGAAATGATTGACAAGCATGAAGCATCGATCGAAAAATTCGAAACCCAGATGAAGGAAACAGAAGATGAAGAACTGAAAAGCTGGATATCACAGACACTTCCTCACTTACGTGAACATCTGGATAGAGTAAAGGCTTGTCACGATAGAATTGCTCAGGCAAAATAATCTCTCTTAAGTATATACATAAACGGAAATTTTTTATGACAACAACAAAAGTAATATTGGGAATCCTCGGGGCTGCAGCAGCCGGAGTAGTTATTGGAATGCTCATTGCACCTGAAAAAGGTGAAGATCTTCGCAAGAATATTAAAAAGACAGCTGACGATTGGGTGGATGAGGTTTCTCAATGGATGGGGAAAGGTAAAAAATACCTGAGCGACATGAAGGATCGTGCCCTGGAAGAAACTGAACATGCGCTTGACGAAGCTGAAGAAAGTGTAAATGGAGTAAAAGGCAGCGTGTCCCGGAAAAGAGCGGGTTTATAAAAACAACAAGCCATGAAAATCAGAACCTTTCGTACGGTGGAAGGTGAAAAGTATGCTGATCTGGTTGATTGGCGAAGTATGCCGTCCACGGATGATAAAACAGATCGAAGGAAAACTTCTCCTAAGGTGAACCAGCAGGCTGAAAATCCTAAACGATTTAAGCGTGGTGGAATTTCCTATAACGAAGAAGAATCTGAATAAAGAATTATTACAGGTGATTCTTTTACACAATGAATTTCAAATTCAAGGGTAAAGATTCTCTTTTGTTTATAGTGGCTTAACCGAAGGAAAAGGGTTGAAAGGCTCTCCGGAGCCTTTCTTTCTTTTATACAACCATGCAAAACAAATACAGCAATAAAAAAAAGAAGGGGGGACCTTTTGATCGATTTTCCTCAGCCATTACCAAAGGTGCGGGAAATCCATTCACTTTTTATATCGCTGCATTGGCCGTATTGATATGGGGATTATGCGGACCGCTGTTTGATTTTTCAGATACATGGCAACTGGTTATCAATACCGGAACAACCATTATCACCTTCCTGATGGTATTTGTTATTCAGCAATCGCAGAATAAAGATACACTGGCTATCCAGCTTAAACTAAATGAACTTATCGCTGCCACTCAGGGAGCAAGCAATCGCCTCATTGATATTGAAGATTTGACAGAAGCTGAGTTAGAGACACTAAAAAAGTTTTACATAAAACTTTCTGATCTATCGGAGAAAGAAGGTGATATGTTTGTAACACATTCTATTGATGAGGCCTCCCACAAACATGATGTGAAAGAGAAGTCGAAAAGCCCTGCAAAGAGGGATAACAAACAGAAAGAAAAGAGGTCGTCTCAATACTCTGGAAAATGAGACAACCTGTGACTATCTAAGATTTCTTTTTAGGCACTTTCGCGCCCGCCTTTCGTGCTTCAGACAATCCGATAGCAATTGCCTGTTTACGACTCGTCACTTTTTTGCCAGTGCCGCTTCGAAGCGTACCTGCTTTTTTCTCACGCATTACCCTGGCGACTTTCTTTTGAGCTGTTTTGAGTATTTTGCCATAGCCTTTTTAAAGGCATGATTGAAAAACCAATGCCAGTGTCCCGCTGAATTTAACCTGGCATCAGATTTTACATACTGGATTTATTACGTAGGTTGTGGAACTGGTTCTACAATTTTGACTGTAATGATTATTTAATAATCCCGTTGTTAAAGGACTCGGATGTTCTTTCCTAACTTTAAAACAAACGCATTAGTATGAAAAAGAAAGCAGCTCCAGTGGATACGCTGGACGAGCCGATCAATGGCAATGGAGAGTCGGGCAACGGGAAAAGCAAGAGGGGAAAAAAGCAAAAAGAATTGGAGCTGGTTGATCATGCCGGGCAATTATCCGGAGTGATTGATAGCCGTGAGTTACTCCGTGTGCTCACCGAAGTGAGGAACGGGAATTTCAGCGTGCGTATGCCACTTGATTCAGTAGGGGTTAGCGGAAAAATATACGATACATTAAACGACATCATTTCCATGAACGAACGGATGATGTCGGAATTCACCCGGGCCGGAAACATCATTGGTAAACAGGGTAAGCTCACACAACGAATTGAAATTCCTACTGCAAAAGGATCCTGGAGCAAGGGTGTTGATTCACTTAACGTGCTCATATCGGATCTGGTGCATCCCACCATTGAAATCGCGAATGTGATCAGTTCCGTGGCACGTGGAAATCTCTCACAGCAAATGCCATTGGAAGTAGGCGGAAATATTTTACAAGGTGAATTCGCACGTATTGCCAAAGAAGTAAACGACATGGTGAAACAGTTGAACTTGTTCTCCATGGAGGTAACGCGGGTTGCCCGGGAAGTAGGTTCTGAAGGTAAGTTGGGAGGTCAGGCGAAAGTGAAGGGTGTCGATGGCATGTGGAAGGATCTTACTGACTCTGTGAACCAGATGGCAGGTAACCTTACCAACCAGGTGCGTAACGTGGCGGAAGTAACAACGGCCATTGCGCGTGGTAATCTCTCCAAAAAAATTACAGTGGATGTGAAGGGAGAAATGCTCGAGTTGAAGAACACCATCAACACGATGGTGGATCAGCTCAACTCATTCTCTTCTGAAGTAACGCGCGTGGCTCTTGAAGTAGGTACAGAAGGAAGACTTGGTGGACAGGCTACAGTGCGTGGCGTGGGTGGTGTGTGGAAAGACCTGACAGACTCTGTGAATCAGATGGCGGGTAACCTTACCAATCAGGTGCGTAACATCGCGGGTGTAACCACTGCGGTGGCGAAAGGTGACTTGTCAAAAAAAATTACGGTGGATGCCAAAGGAGAGTTGTTGGAGTTGAAGAATACGATCAACACGATGGTGGATCAGCTCAACTCGTTCTCCTCAGAGGTAACGCGTGTGGCGCGCGAAGTGGGATCAGAAGGCCAGCTCGGTGGTCAGGCAGACGTGCCCGGTGTAGGTGGTACGTGGAAAGACTTGACTGACTCCGTAAACCAGATGGCGGGTAACCTGACCAACCAGGTACGTAACATCGCAGGTGTAACTACTGCGGTGGCGAATGGTGACTTGTCGAAGAAAATTACGGTGGATGTTCGGGGAGAAATGCTGGAGTTGAAAAACACTATTAACACGATGGTGGATCAGCTCAACTCTTTTGGTTCTGAAGTAACGCGTGTGGCCCTCGAAGTAGGTACAGAAGGAAAACTTGGTGGACAGGCAACAGTAAAAGGAGTAGGTGGTATCTGGAAAGATCTTACCGATTCGGTAAACCAGATGGCTTCGAACTTAACGGGTCAGGTGCGGAACATCGCAGGTGTAACAACCGCGGTGGCCAATGGTGACTTGTCGAAGAAAATCACGGTGGACGTACGCGGAGAAATGCTCGAGTTGAAAAATACAATCAACACGATGGTGGATCAGCTCAACTCCTTCGGTTCAGAGGTAACGCGTGTGGCGCTCGAAGTAGGTACGGAAGGTCGACTCGGTGGACAGGCCACGGTGAAAGGTGTTGGTGGTGTGTGGAAAGATCTCACGGATTCGGTAAACCAGATGGCCTCAAACTTAACAGGCCAGGTTCGTAACATCGCGGGTGTAACAACCGCGGTGGCCAACGGTGACTTATCGAAGAAAATTACGGTGGATGCGAAAGGAGAACTCCTCGAGTTGAAAAATACGATCAACACAATGGTGGATCAGCTCAACTCATTCTCATCCGAAGTAACGCGTGTGGCTCGGGAAGTAGGATCGGAAGGTCAGCTTGGTGGTCAGGCGAACGTACCCGGAGTAGGCGGTACGTGGAAAGATTTGACTGACTCGGTAAACCAGATGGCTTCGAACTTAACGAACCAGGTGCGTAACATCGCGGATGTAACAACAGCCGTGGCGAAAGGAGACTTGTCGAAGAAGATCGCGGTAGACGTGCGGGGAGAAATGCTCGAGTTGAAGAACACGATCAACACGATGGTGGATCAGCTCAACTCTTTTGGTTCTGAAGTAACACGGGTGGCGCGTGAAGTAGGATCGGAAGGACGACTTGGTGGTCAGGCCGATGTGCCCGGTGTAGGTGGTACCTGGAAAGACTTAACAGACTCTGTAAATAAAATGGCCGATAACCTGACGAACCAGGTGCGGAATATTGCTGATGTAACTACAGCCGTGGCGAAAGGTGACTTATCCAAGAAGATCACGGTGGTGGTGCAGGGGGAAATGCTCGAGTTGAAAGACACGATCAACACGATGGTGGATCAGCTCAACTCTTTTGCATCGGAGGTAACGCGTGTGGCCAGTGAAGTGGGATCTGAAGGTAAGCTCGGTGGTCAGGCTACGGTGAAAGGTGTGGGTGGTGTATGGAAAGGTTTGACTGACTCGGTAAACCAGATGGCGGGTAACCTTACGGCACAGATCCGTAACATCGCGAACGTAGCGGTGGCGGTGGCGAACGGTGACTTGTCGAAAAAAATTACGGTGGATGTACGGGGAGAAATCCTGCAGTTGAAAGAAACGCTGAACACCATGGTGGATCAGCTTCGCGGTTTTGCATCGGAAGTAACGCGTGTGGCGCGTGAAGTAGGTACGGAAGGTAAGCTGGGTGGTCAGGCATTCGTACCCGGTGTTGCCGGTACATGGAAAGATTTGACTGACTCAGTAAACCAGATGGCTGGTAACCTTACTGACCAGGTGCGTAACATTGCCGGTGTAACAACTGCGGTGGCGAACGGTGACTTGTCCAAGAAAATCACGGTGGACGTACGCGGAGAAATGCTCGAGTTGAAAAACACGGTAAACACGATGGTGGAGCAGCTCAACTCTTTTGCATTCGAAGTAACGCGTGTGGCGCGTGAAGTGGGTACGGAAGGAAAGCTTGGTGGTCAGGCTGAAGTACGTGGTGTTGCCGGTACGTGGAAAGACTTGACCGACTCGGTGAACCAGATGGCATCGAACCTTACCGGCCAGGTGCGGGGTATTGCGAAAGTTGTGACGTCTGTGGCAAAAGGAAATCTGAAGCAAAAACTTTCTATCAACGCGTTGGGGGAACTTGCCCAGCTTACGGATACGATCAATGAAATGATCGATACGCTTGCGGTATTTGCTGACCAGGTAACTACGGTGGCATCAGAGGTGGGTGTTGAAGGACGACTTGGTGGACAGGCCAGTGTGCCGGGTGCATCGGGTACCTGGAAAAACTTAACCGAGAACGTAAACCAGCTGGCGCAAAATCTTACTACACAGGTACGTTCCATTTCTGAAGTGGCATCAGCGGTAACAAAAGGTGACTTGACACGAACCATCCGCGTGGAAGCGAAAGGTGAAGTGGAAGCGTTGAAAGATACGATCAACCAGATGATCGCGAACTTACGTGCTACTACGCTGCGTAACCAGGATCAGGACTGGCTGAAATCCAACCTCGCGAAGTTCACGCAGATGTTGCAGGGTCAGAAAGATCTGAATACGGTAACGAAACGGATTCTCTCGGAACTTGCACAGGTGGTTACCGCGCACTACGGTGCATTCTATATTTTAAAACAAGACGAAGAAACGTTTCAGTTTAAGTTGAAACTGTTTGCTGCCTATGCATTGTCCAGTGAGAAAAACATTCCAAGAGAGTTTGCTATTGGTGAAGGCCTTGTTGGACAATGTGCTTTTGAAAAGGAAAGGATATTACTCACGCACGTTCCGCAGGGTTATATTAAAATAAACTCAAGCCTTGGTAAAGCAAAACCCGCGAATGTTATCATTCTGCCGGTGCTTTTTGAAAATAATGTGAAGGCTGTAATCGAACTGGCATCACTTGAAGCCTTCAATGAAACTCACCTTGACTTCCTGGATCAGCTGACAGAAAGTATTGGTATCGTGTTGAATACAATTGAGACGAATACGCGTACGGAGGAACTGTTGACACAATCGCAGTCCCTGGCAAGTGAGCTTAAAGTACAACAGGAAGAATTACGCAGAACAAATGATGAGTTGCAGGACAAAGCGTTGCTGCTGGTGAAGCAGAAGAACGAAGTGGAAGCAAAGAATAAAGAGGTGGAGGAAGCGCGGAAGTCACTGGAAGAAAAAGCCGAACAGCTTACGCTGACATCTAAATATAAGTCTGAGTTCCTCGCGAACATGTCACATGAGTTGAGAACTCCGTTGAACAGCTTACTTATCCTGGCGCAGCAGTTGTATGAGAACGTTGAAGGGAACCTGAACGAGAAACAAATTCGCTACGCAAAAACTATTCACTCATGCGGTGATGACCTTATCCAGTTGATCAACGACATCCTTGATCTTTCTAAAATTGAATCCGGATTTATTTCCACCAATATTTCACTGGTAACCTTTGCTGAAATTTCTGGCTTCGTAGAAACTACATTTAAGCCGATTGCAGAAGCACGAAATCTGAAATTCAAAATTCAAACGGATACCAAGTTGCCGCACTCCATGGAGACAGATATTCAGCGCCTGAACCAGATCTTGAAGAACCTCCTTTCCAATGCATTTAAGTTCACGGAACGAGGCGAAGTGAGTCTGAAGATCAGTGAAGCAAAAGGTACCTGGAAGCCCGGAAATCCAAGTCTCGACAATGCGCGAAATGTCATTGCGTTCTCCATCAGCGATACCGGTATTGGTATTCCGCAGGAGAAACAGTCGATCATCTTCGAAGCTTTCCAGCAGGCCGAAGGTTCAACGAGTAGAAAATATGGAGGAACAGGGTTAGGGCTTTCAATCAGCCGTGGTCTTGCTGAATTGTTAGGCGGAACTATCGAGCTGGAAAGTCAGCCGGGCAAGGGAAGTACGTTTACGTTGTTCCTGCCTATCGAGAATATCATTGGCACAGGCGGAACCCGGAACACTCCGGAAAGCCTCAAAGCTATTCAGCAACTTCAGCTTGAAGGTGAGACAAAAGAAATTGATAGCTTGCTGAGTACATTGCGTGTTACCAACGATGGTGTGGAGTCTCGTAACCTTGAGATCGTCAATGAAATGATCAATGATACGGGTGATGATAGGAATCATATTCAACCACAGGATAATGTGATCCTCATCGTGGAGGATGATCTTCGTTTCGGAAAAATATTAATAGAAAAGGCGCATGAGGTTGGACTAAAGGCCATCCTGGCTACAAACTACATTGAAGTTTTTGATTTCATAAGCCGCTTCCCGCTGATCGCCATCACCCTGGATGTAAAGCTTCCGGATACCAGCGGATGGAAGGTTATTGAACTTCTTCGAAGTGATCTGGCTTACCGGCATATTCCTATCCATGTTATTTCCGGAGAGGAAAACAGGATATTAGCCATTAAACGCGGAGCCCGTAGTTTTCATTTAAAGCCTATGGATAATCACGACCTGCAGGAATTGTTTTCGGATATAATTTCGCTTACTAAAAATCAGGTCAAGAATGTTCTGATTGTTGAGGATAATGAACTTGATTCTTCGCAGATCGCAAAGATCCTGCAGGATGAGCGACTTTCAATCAGTATAGCCGAAACCGGAAAGGACGGAGCCGAAATGATCAGCCGGAAAGATTTTGATTGTATCATTCTGGATTATTCTCTTCCTGATGTTGCCGGATTAGATTTACTTCATAAAGTAAACCGTACTAAAAAGAAGCATACTCCCGTCATTGTGTACTCTGCACGGGATTTTGATAAGAATGAAATGAATGCTCTTAATCAAAATTCAAGCGCGGTGCTGACAAAAGGTGTAAATTCCATTGAGCAGTTGTTGGAGGAGACCATCGCTCACATACACATTAATCATATTTACCTGGCGCCTGAAAAACGTAAGATCATTGAGAATATTCGCAGAAGAGAAGATATCCTCAGTGGCCGGACGGTCCTAGTCGTGGATGATGATGTTCGTAACCTTTTTGCGCTTACAACAGTATTCGAACGTTATAACATTAACACCATCACAGCAGAAAGTGGAAGGGAGGCTATTCAGGTGCTCAATGATAATTCTAAAATAGAAATGGTGCTGATGGATATCATGATGCCAGAGATGGATGGGTATGAAACTACACAGAAGATCAGACGCGAACATAAAAATAGTACGCTACCTATCATAGCGGTTACAGCGAAAGCCATGAAAGGTGACCGGCAGAAATGCATTGAAGCGGGGGCATCAGATTATATTACGAAACCGGTTAAGATTGACCAGTTGCTATCTTTAATGCGTTTGTGGTTTTGTAAATAAAAGATTTATTGTCTTATGCAGGCTAAAATCTTAGTAGTTGATGATCGGGCAGATAATCTTCTGTCCATGGAAAGTTTGCTCGATAAAGGCGGTTATCGGATTGTCAAAGCAAATTCCGGAAAGGAAGCATTGAAAATATTGCTTCATGAATTGGATTTTGCCCTAATACTGATGGACGTGAAGATGCCCGTTCTGAACGGCTTTGAAACGGCTGCCATGATTTATGAGCGGGAAAAACTCAAGAACATTCCCATCATTTTCGTCACTGCGTTTAGCGAGGACGAAGAAACTATTTTCAGGGGCTATCAGGCGGGAGCTATCGATTACATCTATAAACCGGTTAACCCGGATATTCTTCGGGCTAAAGTAGCTGTGCTGGTTGAATTGTATATGAAGACCCAAAAGCTCCAGGCTCAGGAATTAAAACTCACGGCTATCAACAAAAGCCTTGAACTGGAAGTTATTGAGCGAAAAGCTTCTGAGGAAAAAATAAAGCAACTCAATTATAAATTGCTGGAGAACATTGCGAACCTGGAAGCTGCGAATAAAGATCTTGACAGGTTTGCATTCATGGCCTCGCATGACATGCAGGAGCCCTTGCGGAAGATCCGGGTTTTTTGTGACAGGCTTTGGTCCAAAGGAAAGGATGTACTCGACCAGGATTGCAAGCATGATTTGAATCGCATTGTGAATGCAGCTGAACGGATGCAAAACCTGATCAGTGATATCCTGGCGTTCTCTCAGTTGTCTGCTGAAAAAGTTTCTTTCTTACAGTATGACCTGAATGATCTGGTGGCGGAAGTGCTGAATGAAATGGATGAAGATGTTAAGCGGAAGGAGGCCCTCATTAAAGTGGACCGGCTTCCATCGCTACCCGTAAATCCGGGCTTGATACGTCCCCTGTTTCATAACCTCATCAGCAATTCACTGAAGTATTGTAAAAAAGGAATTCCCCCGGAAATAACCATCAGAATAAAAAAGGATGCTTCCCAAAAAAATGGGGATAGTCAATATTGCCATATCCTGATTGAAGATAACGGGATAGGTTTTGATCAGAAATATGCAGACGAGATCTTTGGCATGTTCAGAAGACTGCATCGTACTTCAGAGTTTGAAGGAACAGGCATTGGACTGGCGCTGTGTAAAAAAATTGTAGAGCAGCACAAAGGTTATCTGTCTGCACAAAGCAAGGTTAATGAGGGGGCTACTTTCATTATTTCACTGCCAGTAGAACAATGATGGTGAATACTTTTCTCTTACTGACCACGGAATTTCTCATATCGTTCTTTAAATCCACTTCAAAGGGTGATTACAACAGGCATTGCTTTTTAAGTCTATAAAGTGGATTCATTTAATTCGTGGGGGTGCTTAATTTTATATTGAAAAATATATATAGCTGAGAACAAACTCCACATAGCCTGATCCAGGTAATACTGGCGTAGGCAACGAAATAAACGAATACCAGAGGATTCCTCTCACGGGGAATCCTTCTTTATTTTATGTTGTGTTCACTGCACTACATTGGTAAGTTATTAGCTTCCCTATTCTGAATAAATCAGAAGCCATAACCTGATCGTATAAACAATACTATATGATTTTATGGAATAGAGTAATTGAGAAAGCTATATCGAATAACCTTACCCTCTACTATACTATGCAGATTGATCTGCCAGGGGTTATTGAAACAACTTACTCAATTCATCCAATTGCAATGGTTTCTCAAGAATCCTGAAGCTTGACGAAGATGTTTTGGGTACGTGGTATGCACTGATGAGGTTAAGCTGAGTTTTGGGGTAATTAACCAGTATATATTCGGTCTTACCCCAACCTAATCCATCGGGAAGATTATTATCCAGCAACACGTAATCCGGCTTTGTTTCCGCAAGAATTTTCATTCCGGATTCAATGGTAAGTGCATGGAAAACTTCATAATTCCGTGACGAAAAAAAATTTTTCATCAGAATTCCGAAATCTTCTTCATCATCAATCAGGAGTATTTTTTTTCTTTTCATGTTCGTTTCACAATATCAATCTCACTTCGATTTTAACAGATAAAATGACCTACCAGCTTAAATGTGCTGTTTTGCCTGAATTTGGGTATTTATTCTTTGTAAACTGTTCCCCATAAAGGAACTGTAGAACTAAATCCTCATATATCCAGGATATGTTCATGCTGAATTTTTTTGTTGTTAGCGTTTGCTCTTACAAGGATCTCATGCGTTTTTCCATCATCAACAAGATTAATGGTCTTCGAGAATTTTGCATCACCATCTTCTGCTTTTTCATTCTGCAGAAATTGAATGCGATACACGGATTGACCAAACTTGTAATGAACAGTAAACGTATCCCACTCCTCCGGAACGCAAGGCTCAATGTGAAGTGTATCATTTACTCTTCGAAGCCCCAGGAAAGATTCAAGTATAAGCTGATACATCCATCCTGCTGATCCCGTATACCAGGTCCAACCACCCCTGCCTGTATGCGGGTGAACACCGTACACATCAGCCGCCACTACATAGGGTTCTGTTTTGTATATCGCTATATCTTTTGCTGAGGTGCCATGATTAATCGGATTAATCATTTTCAATAATTCCCAGGTGCGTTCACGTTCACGTAGTTTAGCAAATGCCATAACCGTCCAGATAGCAGCATGGGTATATTGACCACCATTTTCGCGTACTCCGGGAACATATCCTTTAATGTATCCAGGCTCTGCATCTGATTTGTCGAAAGGAGGATCTAAAAGCTGAATCAGTGATTTGGTACGGTTTACTAAATAGAGGTTGACTGACTCCATGGCTTTCTTTGATTTTTCTGCTCTTCCCGCTCCGGAAAGAACTGACCAGCTTTGTGAAATAGAGTCGATACGACACTCTTCATTCTGAGAAGATCCGATTCGTTTACCATCATCAAACCAGGCCCTCACAAACCAGTTTCCATCCCATGCATTTGCATTCAGATTAGCTTTTAATTGTGTTGCCTGCTGCTTGCACAGTTCTACAAATTGAGAATCACCGCGACTTTCAGCAACGGGTATGAAGCGAATCAAAACATCATACAAAAAGAATCCAAGCCATACGCTTTCTCCTTTTCCTTCAATACCCACAAGGTTCATTCCGTCATTCCAGTCACCTGCCCCGATTAAGGGTAATCCATGCTCACCGAATCGAAGTCCATAGTGAATAGAGCGTTTACAGTGTTCATACAGGTCGGCCCGTTGCTCTGAATTAATCGGCAGATCATAGTATGATTCTTCATGAAGGTTAAGAAGTCTTCCTTCCAGGAATGAAATCTGTTGATCCAGAATAGAAAAATCTCCGGTGGTAGTAACGTATTTGCTGGTGACGTAAGGCAACCATAGGAAATCATCAGAGCACTGCGTGCGAACTCCACGTCCAACAGGCGGGTGCCACCAGTGCTGTACATCACCTTCTTTGAATTGCCTCGATGCTGACAGAAGAATATGTTCACGTGCCAGTTGAGGAGCTGTGTGCAGAAGGGAAAGTACATCCTGCAATTGATCACGGAAGCCGAACGCTCCTCCGGATTGATAGAAACCGCTCCTTCCCCAGAGCCTGCACGAGAGAACCTGGTAGATCAGCCATCCGTTCGTTAGAATATTCAGCGAAGCATCCGGTGTTTCAATCTGTACGGTGCTCAGTTTTTCCTGCCAGAATTGTTGTACCTGATGTAGCGATGCGTGAGCAACTTTGTTTCCACGGAACTTATGTATAAGCTCCCGTGCTTCGGTTGCATCTTTTCCGGCTCCCATACAAAAGACAATTTCCCGGCTCATGCCATCCTCAAGTATAAAGGGTACTTGTATCGCGGCACATGAATCCAATCCCGCTCCATACTTTCCGGATAGTTTTACACGATACATCGCATCGGGGTCATGCAGGGTTTTATTCCGGCCAATAAATTCCAGGCGATCACAGGTGAAATGGTAAGGAACGTCATTGGTGAAAAAGAATGCAGTACGGTTTGCATCTTCCGGGTGATAGGGGTTCCGCGATAAGAGAGCACCGTGTTCATGCTCAGCAACAACATGCATAACCGATTTATCACGTAAGCTTCCCAACACCCATTCCGCATAGGCGGTACACGATAATTTGCGTTGACCTCCGGAATGATTTTTAATTTTTAATACTACGAAGCGAATGGGTGATTCCAGATCTACATGAACACAGGCCTCTGTTTCAACACCGTGGCTTGTATGCTGGAAGATACTGTATCCAAATCCATGTCGGGTTGTGTATGCAGAATTTCCCTGAACAGGGTAGGGGAACGGAGACCAGAATGCTCCTGTAATTTCATCGCGGATATAAAAAGCTTCTCCGCTTTTCCCCGTCACCGGATCATTATGCCATGGCGTGAGTCTGAATTCATGGGCATTCTCCGACCACGTATAGGATGGGCCGCTTTCCGTAACCAGTGTTCCGAATTTCGGATTGGCAATAACATTGATCCAGGGAAGCGGGGTTCTGTGTTTGTCTGACGTGGTAATAATATATTCCTTTCCATCACGGGAGAATCCACCGACACCGTTATTGAATTGCAAATCAGTTTTAACAGGAGAAGCAGGAAGGGTTGCTGAGGTACTGATTGTACGATGCAACAGTGGTATTCCTGCTTTTGCAACAAGGCGTTTGTTGATTTGGTCTTCCAGCGTACCGCGTGAATCGGTGATGATAACACGAGCTACCGTTTGCAACAGTATACGGTCTTCATTGGATACCTGGTCAGCGGGACGCACAAATATTCCGCCCTGACGATCGCTGGTATTGATCGTTGTTCCCGTTGCTACCAGTGCCTGTATCTGATCTTGCAAGACCTGACGGTAGCCACTGTGATCTTCATTGAGAATTACCAGATCGACAACCACACCTTTCAGCTGCCAGTACGCACGGGCCTGTATCATTTGCTTCACCAAGGAAAGGTTGGTGGAATCTGAAATCCGCACGAGCACAATGGGTATGTCTCCGGAAATGGAATAACTCCACAATGAAGATTGACCGCGTTGGTTACGTATCAGGATATTCGGGTTTGCACGAAGTAATGGATTGCTGTAAATCACCGAGCCGGTGAGGCGTCCATATAATTGGGCGTCTGCTTCAGTGGCGTTGATTTGCCGTAAAACTACCTGGCTGTGTGTCCACGATAATTCAAACGTACGGTCACGGAGATGCCGATCCTGGTACTTATCCAGCAACGCTTGATTTTCTTCCAATGTATGGCTCATACCCGTGATGATATCCACTGAAACTGTTTCATCTTCTTCCAGCGTGATACGGTATTGAATGGACGCAATAGGATCCAGAACAGAACCTTCTGAGCCACTTAACGGTTCTTTTGAAAACATTACGTGTGGATTGGCTATCGAATTTCCACGGCCAATGAATTTCTCACGATCTGTTTCGTATGAAATGTGATCAGATTGTTTGCCATTAAATTTCATTAAATGAAACATCCAGGGTGGCCGCTCTTCTTTAGAGCGGGCTCTTCGTGTACACCGGATGGCGTTGTGTGTATCCAGTATTTGGGTCTGCACAAAAAGATTACTGAATGCAGGGTGAGCTGCGTCAGCAACCGGTGCTGCTAATACTACTTCGGCATAGCTTGTGATCTCAATTTTTCTTTTTTTGCGCGACCGGTTACTGATGTGTACTCTGCGGATCTCAATATCATCTTCAGGCGAAACAATAACTTCGGTATGGGTCTCTATACCATGATCCATTCTTCTGAACTCAGCGCGGCCCTGGGAGAAAACGGCAGAGTATGATGTCGCTTCTTTTCCGGTTGGGTGATGGGCCACTGACCAGAATTCACCATCATTTAAATTCCGGATATAACAGAAAGTGCCCCAGTTATCACAGACAGTATCCTCACGCCAACGGGTAACCGCCAGGTCTTTCCACCGGCTGTAACCACCCCCTGAATTAGTGATCATAACATGATAGCGACCGTTGGATAACAGTTGTACTTCCGGAATGAGTGTATCAGATGATGGAATGACACGCATTTCTGCAACCGGAAGGGTTGGAACTACTTCAGCAATTTCCGTAGCCGCTGAATAGAATGATGTGGCTTTCGGTACTTGTTCCTGCAACAGAAGCAATGCCGTTTGAAACTGAGGATCGGCTTCAAATCTCCGCTGCATAGGTTGATCAAGTAGCAGGTAAGCCAGGGAAAGGAAGCTCATTCCCTGATGGTGGGCCATAAAGGTCTGAATGATCACACGCGACTGACCGCGGGGCAAACGCTTTGGGGTGTAATCTATAGATTCGAAGAATCCATACTTTCCTTCAAAACCTTCTTTTTTTAATCTTTCCAAATTTTCATACGCGGCCTGCGGATTGATCATCAGGGCCATAACGGAAGCATAAGGAGCTATTACCAGGTCTTCACTTAATCCTCTTTTGAAACCAATACCAGGCACGCCAAACGCGCGATATTGATAGGTGAGACTGGCATCAACAATATTGTAACAGGATTCTGAAATCCCCCACGGAATACTGTGTTGACGACCATACTCTATCTGCTGAAGCACAGTGCTTTTGCTGGTCTCATCCAGCAAGGTGTTCTGATACGTGGGCATAACCAATACCGGCATCAGGTATTCAAACATAGAACCGCTCCACGATAATAGTACTGGATTATTTCCGGAAGCCGTTGTAAGCCTTCGACCTAAAGCAAACCAGTTTTCCTGGGAGATCTTTCCCTGTGAAATGGCTACGAAAGAAGCTAACCTTGCTTCCGATGCTAACAGGTCATAAAAACTGTTGTCCAACGAACGCTCATCCACATGGTAACCAATGGAAAGGAGGTGTTGTGATTTATCATATAAGAATCCGTATTCCATTTCCGAAAAGTCCGTACACTGACTGGCCAGATCCTGAATGGTTTTTATTCTCTCCTGTGCCAGCTGATAAACTGAGTAGACCGAATTCCTGATCTTCTCAAGCCACATCTTATCTTCCGGAGTATTTTCATATGATGTATGATTGTTTAATTCCTCGATCAATTCATTTTTATCTGAAGCCAGTGTTTGTAAGGAGTGAAGGGCATTAAGACTTTTTAATGTTCTTATTTTCTCCGGCAACTGGAATTCAATCCAGGGGGCAAACCGGATCATTTCTTCACGAATGCTGTTCAGGTGAGTGCTTAATTTCTCCTTCCACTCATGAACTTCCGGTGTGGTATCGAGTTGAACATTTTTTGAAACAGCTGTTAATCGCATCGTTAACTTCTCCAACAGCTCTTTCGCTTCCGGGAGGGATTCGGGAGGGTTTTGCAGACTGTTGCAAAAGTCATCTTTCAGATCACTGAATGCACCTGCATTACTTTCCCGTGCAACCTCATCCAGAATTCTGGCGGTGTCCTGTAACCCAGACCACAACCGCTTGTGAATAATCTTTTGATGCGGTAATTCCAGCAGACCCTGGCGAAGTGTGATCAGGTGTCCGGCAAGATTGCCACTGTCTACTGAAGAAATGTATCGGGGATGTAATGTGGCCAACGTTTGTGTGTGGTACCAATTGAAGAAGTGTCCCTGGAACCGTTCCATTTTCTCCAGCGTGGAAAAAGTATCATGGGTTCGTTGCAATAACTGTTGTGTGGTGCTGTATCCAAAATCATATGCCGTAAGGTTTGCCAGCAAGGATAGCCCAATGTTGGTAGGAGATGTACGGTGTGCAATAACCGGTATGGGATACTGCTGTAAGTTGTCGGGTGGTAGCCAGTTGTCATCCACTCCGATAATGTTTTCAAAAAATGCCCACGTTTTCCTGGCGAGCATCCGCAATGAAATGTGTTGTTCCTCATTGAGTTTCTTCCGCGGTGATGGAAGTGGTTTGCCAATCCACCAGGCAAGAAAAGGTGACACGATCCAGCAAATGAGAAAAGGTGTGGCAATGATGGTGTACTGCGGATAATTGTAAATTAAGAATGCCATGAGCACCCCGGCCAGCAAGGGAGAAAACCCCATGGCGATATATGTGTTGGATAAACTCTCTTTTTTTTGTTTTATAAACCCGGATGGATTCCACTCTAAAAGTTTTTTTCCGATAATCAATCGCCATCCCGTACGAAGGATCGCGTCTACGTTGATATAGGCTTCATAGGGCAGGCATATCAGTGTGAACACATTCTGAAGAAAATTTTTGTACGTGGAGTGCACAGAATTATTCATGTGCTGCTGAATGGACACCTCAGCCGGTTTCCTGACAATATTCCAAACGGATACAAATAAGTAAGGAAGCAGAACTACGCTAAGTACAAAAAGTGTCCAGAACCAGGATGATGGTAATACCAGCCAGTTGATCAACAGTAACCCTGTCATGGCAATGGGTATGAAACTTCGTCTGAGATTGTCAAAGATTTTCCACCGCGAAAGAGCCGATACCGGATTTTTATGAAAGCGTCCATTCCGGTGTGGTACAAACGGCAGGAACCAGTTGGCTATTTGCCAGTCTCCGCGTGTCCAACGGTGTCGCCTGCTGATATCTGTACTATAGTGAGATGGATATTCTTCATACAGCTGTACATCACTGGCGAAACCACACCGGGTGTAGGCGCCTTCAAGCAAATCATGACTCAGGATCCGGTTGTCAGGAAACCTTCTGCTTAAAACAGTTTCAAAGATATCGACATCATAAATTCCTTTTCCGATGAATGAACCTTCGTGGAAAATATCCTGATAGATGTCAGATACGATCCGGGTGTACGGATCAATACCTGCATCATTTTCATGTAGCTGTGTAAAACGTGTTCGTGAGGCTCCATGCAGGCTGATTGCCAGGCGTGGTTGAATTACGCCATAACCATCAATGACTCTTTTCTTCTGTTCACTGTATAATGCCTGATTAAGCGGATGCGCCATTATCCCAATGAGCTTCCATGCTGAGTCGCGAGGAAGCTGGGTGTCGGTATCCAGAGTGATTACATATTTAACAGTCTCGTAAATATTTTTATCGCCCACTATTCGCTGGAATGCAGTATGATTTTTTCCGCGGAGTAGTTGATTCAACGCTTCAAGTTTACCACGCTTCCGCTCATATCCCATCCATGCTTTTTCTGAAGCGTTCCAGGTTCTGGGCCGGTGAAAGAGTAAGAAAGAATCACCATCAGGTCTGCTATACTTTTCGTTGAGCCTGATTATTAGACTGGCTATATGATTAACGAGTGATTCATCAGTGGGAAGAGTTTGCGTTTTAGCATCCGTAAAATCGGTAAGTAAGGCGAAAAGTAAATTGGTATCCCGATTGGCGAGGAACCTTACTTCGAGATCTTCAACCAGCTTATCAATCTGAGGTATTGCATTGATAAGGGTTGGTACTACAACCAATGTTCTGGACTCATTCGGAATGCCTCCCGAAAAATCCATTTTCGGCAAGGGATTCGGTTTGATTATCAGTGCCGTTGCCCAGTTTACCAGAGATAAAGACAGCTGACTTGCGGCCAACACAGAAAGAATAGCCATGAGAACCGGAAGGGCTAACGCTGAATCACTGAACGGAATCTGCCGGATGGCCACAATACTTATGAGCAAAGTCAGAAGCAGACTTCCGGCAACGTACAGCCACTTCCGGTACGTAATAAGTGAAGCCTGTGAGTAACGATGTATTCCAGATTTTTTTTCCGTTTCACGAATACCCTGACCAAGCAGGTAATAACCTACATGGGTATAGCGGCTTGTTGTATGTGCGTCAGTTATTCGTGTTTTGGCAAGGTCAATGGCGATCTGAGCAACCTCGTGTTCTGCTAATCCACTTTTCTTGGCAATTTTTTCAACGGCATGACGATAGTTGTCACGGCTGTAAAAATCCATTTTTGGATATACACCATTATGATCCTGGCGTAATACCTGTTCAACGACACTGAGGCTTTCAACGAACTCACGCCAATCCATCTTGGCCAGAAAACGAAGGCTGTTTATACTGTTGCTCATCGAAACCTGATCGGCAGCCTGTTTTTGATTTTCTTCGAGCACCAGGCTGTTGATCGTTTGGCCACTGTCTGTAAGATGCTGTTCAATCCAGTTCAAGGGTAAGGTAAGATCAGGTCCTTTCCATTGAAGCCTTCGGGCAAACTCTGCAACAAACGAACTGACCATAGGTGGATTGGACCGAGCCATGTCTGCAATAACCAGTACCAGGTCCTTCGGATCTTTTTCCATGATCTCCAGAATCTGATCAGCCCAATAGTCAGCATAGTCTCCATCTATTCGATCGGTGGCAATCCGGGCCGCAACACGCCTCAGGTTTTCAAGCAATGCAAGTCTGAGCATGATCGGGATAGCCCACAGCTCGCCTATGGTAAGAATATTTATTTTTTGATAGATAGAAATGAAGTGGCTTAAGCTCTGAATGTCTACATGCCCGTCACTGTGTGAGATAATTTCGATGGCAATATCGTATACACGTGGAAAACCGGCTGATGGACCTTTTGACAACTGAGGTAACCCTTTGCTGTATCCCTTTGGAAGGTATCGCTTGGCAATCCGGATCTGTTCTTCTACGAGATAGAAATTATCCAGCAGCCACTCACCTGCAGGGGTAATGGATTTCTTGGCTTTTACGGAATCCTGAAGCAGATTGGTGACGCGAAATAATACTTCTTCGTTTCTGTCCAATCGCTTGAGAAGTTGTTCTGTGGATTGTTCCGTACGGATATGATGAGATTGAGCGAGGTGACGTGCATGTTGATCCATTTGTTCCATGCTGAATAATTCAGAACGCAACGGCTGCTCACTCGTTTCTCTGCGCATGAAGCTATTCTTCTGAAAATACTGACGCAGTGGTGAAAATAATTCATCAAGTGGCTTGATATTCATTGGAAATAGTTGTTTTAAGTCGGCCTTTTGTAGAAAAGGATTACCGAATTGATACTATTAAAAACCAATGCCAGTGAAAGCTCTTTTCAGTGAACTTTGCACTGAAGATGACCTAAGAAGCTGTTTAACAGCAAGAAGAAAATGAATCAGATTTTTTTTGTTGACTTCTCTAATAAATTAGATGGGATAACACGTTTTCACTTCTGTGTAAGCAGTGCACAAGAAGGAATTTAGGCACAAAAGGTAATCTTTAGTGGTTTGATTTCAGCCGTTGTTTCAGATGGTCTGAAAGCCTTAAAGTAAGCGCGATTAACGTGAGTGTTGGATTGGGTGCTGCCGATGTTGTAAAGCAGGATGCTCCGGCAATATGTAAATTATCTATGGTATGAACCTGGCAATTGACATCAACTACACCTTTCTTGGGATCATCACTCATGCGGGTTGTGCCCATGTGATGCCAGCCACCACCAATGAACGATGGCCATGATAAATCATCTTCATCATGCAGGTATTCCAGCATCTGAACACGTCCCACTCCGGCTTTGCCTACCTCCTGCCCAATGAGCTCATAGATTTTACGGATACTTCGTTTGTCAAGATTGGTAAGTTCCCAGTGCAGGTGCGCACGCGGAACGCCAAGTGAATCACGTTCGGAATCCAATGTTACGCGAGAAGCAGGATTGGGTGCCTGTTCAATCCGGGTGAATAATTCATATGCTTTATGATTGTCTGAATTTTCAGCCGGATCAGAGAACGTCTTTTCAAATTCTTTTGAAACGTAATCACTGTTTTCCCGGGGATCTTCCTTTGACCACATTTCGATCATAGGTTTCAATTTTTTAGCCATCGCCATGGGCATCAGTGACGCAGTGCCATTCAGGATTCTTTCTTCCGTTTGTTTTGAAGCCGTGATAGCCAACTCAGCTCTTGACTTTACAATGCCGAAATCAAATCCATATAGTTTCAAGGGATCAGCGTTTCTTAACCAGAGGTGTGCTGACTTTACCTCCAGGTGTTCCATAAAATATCGTCCTACAATGTCATGATCATTGCCTAATCCTTTTGATGCCTGGCTGTTGGCCGCCAGCAGCAGCCTTGCATTTTGAACGGAGCAACACGCCAACACAAAGTGCTTGGCTTTAACGGCATGTTTTTTACCTGCATAGTTTTTAATCGTAACGGAAGTTACCGCTGAAACATTTTCAGTTGTCAGTATGTCAGTAACATTTGCATAGGTATACAGATGGATATTTTTGGCATTAACGATAGTGTTTTTATATTTTTCACCAAACCGGGTCGGAGGACTGAACTGCCACATTTTATTCCACACCACTGAGTCATCCGGGACTAATGACTTCAGTGAAGGATCTTGTTTTTGCCAATACTTAAAATCATACTGATACGGGCCTAGCTCTATTAGTGGGTGCGCGCGTTCATAGTAAGGATCAAGATCTTTACGCTGAATAGGCCATCCACTGTGTTCAACCCAATCGCGTTTAACAAAATCAATTTCATCGAATGGTGCGCAGAACCCAGCCCAGTGTCCTGTAGTTCCTCCGAAATAATGGAGCCGTGCAGACTTGAGGGGATAATATTTTTGTCCTGTGGTTTTTCCGGCATAGAGGTCCTGAACTTTTTCATCGTAAGCAAATCCTCCGCCTTCCAGCAGAATTACTTTGTAAGGTGTGTTGACCCAATCCAGGGCCATGCTTATTCCGGCAGCACCGGCTCCTACAATACAGATATCACCTTCTATTACAGATTCATTGGAAAGGGTACGCGCGTCTATGTGCATAACATGTTTTATTGAATAAGAGAATAGACCGCGCACTGACGTGCTTCAGTAACAGAAAGAACCCAGCCGTTCACTACCCTGGTTCTGTTAGCCTGAAAATCTTCTTCTATTTTTTTATCGAGCAAAGATTGTATTGCGGTCCTTTCACTGGAACGAGGTAATGTCGTTCCATCGGTGGTAAGCAAAAGTTGTATAAGCTGGTCGAGACTGGCTTCTTCTGGGACTTGCTTTATATACTTTTTCCCAATCTCAAGAATACCTTTTTCATCGCATAGATGACCGAGAATCCCTGGCTGAGACAAGGCTTCATGTAAATCGTTATTTTGGTTGCAACCTGTAATCCAGGGAACTCCCAGCAGAGCTACTCCGACAGTGGATAGCGATATAAAGACTCGTCTTTTCATAAGCCTGACTTATCTGGTACAATCTAATGTACTGAATTGACAGCTTATGCAATAGAGGGTGATAGTAAAAAAGTACTAATCGAGACTACAAACTTTGGTAGTCAGACGGAGGTATTAGTTCCGTGCATAGATCACAACATCCTTCAGCATGGTTTTTCCAAAGGCAAATGAAAGGCCTTTGTCAACAAATGACTTGTCGGGTTGTGTTGGAAAGAAAGAAGCCGCATTGGGAACATCAAGACCCCATGAGCCTGACCGTTGTAACTGCCCCGGGGTGATGACCACCACGTGCCCGATTCCGCTTTCGTTCATATAAACTGCAACGACTGCTTTTTTGGAATTCGCGTGATCCTGAGCCTGTGACAGAACTTTCTGATCATAAGAATGGCCAAGCATTTTCCATTGTTTGCTTTCTTTCAGAAAACCGGCAATCTCACCGGGTAACATATAGCGACCTGACTTGGCAGAATAAAAATCATTCACCCGATACACAGTGTTCAGCGATTCACCAATAAATTTACCACAGGCCTGAGATCCTCCCTGACAAGACAGGAATTGTTGAAGCGAACTTTTAAGCTCCGCATTCCAGTTGGGATTGAGGTTTTGACCCTGAAGGGAAGAGACCAGAATGAGTAGTAAACTTGTAAGGGCAAGCCTTGAGGTAAGGCAACTTGTTTTCATGTTTCTTTTTTTTGTGAAGGTATGATCTGACTGCAATCTGACGGTATGCATAAAGAACAATTTATTGGGTCACGTAAGGTATTTGGGAATAAAGAATAATTTCACCGGGTGAAATCGTTTACGGGCAACTAATTCTTTTGAAATAAAGGTTAAACGCTTAAGTCAGTTGGAGATCTTTTTTTTCGTCTCCGGGATTTTATAGTTTTTTTCCGGCAAGATTGACCATTGATCAGATTCTGATGCTAACGCATTTATGCTCGTATCAGATCCTTCAATTAAGAGCGACTTAGGAAATAAGGATGTATCAATAATGTTCACCGACTTGCTCCTGATGAGCGCACTTATCTTTCTTTTGGAAATGGCTGTAGTGCCACCGGAGAATAAAAGTATCCATCGCTTCTGAGCCATAAACAAAATTACAACTTTTGATCCGGTTAGATTCATACTTTCAGCATTCCTTTACCTTCATAGCGGGGTCCAAATCCCATAAGCTGTAATTTGGTGAGTAAGAATTTAACCATCTCGTCTGACCGCTGAGCTGTTGGCGCCTTTTTTATGATCTTTCCCTCTTTGGCCAAAAGCCGCGCGGCTATTCCTGTCGCAGCAGGACAAGCCATAGATGTTCCGCTTAAGACCTGAAATTTATTTCCAGGATAGCAACTTATAATTCCAACACCGGGAGCCGTCATTTTTACCTGAGGGCCGATATTGGAAAAGGCCGCTACAAAATTCTTTTTATCCTTTCCATAGGGAGCTTTTACATCTACGATTGGTTCTGTATTTGGAGGAAAGGTGCCTTTGCGGCCCATAGCCGTAACAGCAATAGCAAGACTGTAAGCCGCAGGAAAAAACACCGGTTGCCGTCCTTCATTACCGGTGGCAGCAAAACAAATAACTCCTCGTGAATACGCATCTGCAATTTGCGAGTTGGTGGCTTCATCGGCTTCATCCATGCCCAGACTTAAATTGATGAGCAGGCAACCATCATCAACGGCCTGACTGATTGCTTTCATTATCGAATAATTTGATGCATCTCCGTTTTTTGGAAATACCCGGTAAGCATATAGCTTGACTCCGGGTGCAACACCAATAGGGTCTTTTGTTGATGCAATGATTCCCGCCACGTGTGTGCCGTGATTATCAACATCTTTGTAGTCACTCTTGCGATTACGGGGAATTGTGCAGGCCCCGCCTTCTACTTTAAGGCTGGCATGAGGTCCAACGCCCGTGTCAATCACGCCAACTTTTATGTCTTTTTGAATAACCGGTAACGAAGACGTTTTATAAAAATGTCGCACGCCATCCTCATAGTTGACATCAATAGGCTGAAGAGATATTGTTATTGGCTGGTTTAATGAAACGTTTTTAGAACAGGAAGGCCAGTATGAATGTGGCGGATAGATTAAGATTTGTTCCAGTTTTTTTACGGAACCCGGAAGGCTGATCGTGAATTTTCCCTTCGAGTTAGTTTTTCCATCCACACCGGAACCTGACTGAACATCTGAGTAGGCGTATACACTTGCTCCTTTTACAGGAACTCCGGTTTCATCAGTCACCGTCAATATGGTTTTTTTTCGTGTCGATGCAGCCACTGAAACTAACCGGTTCAGAGGTTGAGGAGGTTGAATTGCCTTCTTATAAAAAACTTCAGGAACTAACCGCATGCCCGGATAGGCCATTTGAAAATCCGGAAGTTTATCGAGACTGAGTTCCACGAGTTTTGCTCCCTGTTCATGAACCGAATCAATCACTTTTACCGGCAGGGGTTTGTCCAGCCGTTTTACGAGGCGCATGGGTTTTGAGCGAACGGAAGACAACCTTCCAAAGAAGTTGGTTACTTTCGGATTGATAGTCTTGTCTTCTGAGCGAAGAGCCAGTGTTGTCTTCACGGGCAGCAAAATGAATTTTTGTTTTTCCATGATGTCAGAGGGTAACGTTTTTGAGTGAATATTTTTTCAGCAGAACAGATGGACCTCGCTTTTCGATTTCTTTCACCAGTTTACCGGATAGAGATTTTACCTTTCGCAATTGAACTGACATCCGCTTTTCCGTTGGTGTCAGTTTCTTTTTTGTCAATTCTTCTTTGGCTTTCCTGATAGAAGCGAGCGCTCTTGGTTTTTTAAGTTTACTTCCTTTCACCAAACGGAATGTGCCTGAGGTATAGGGAAAGTTGACGTTCTTCCATGCTGAAAATTTTATACCGGTAGCTTTTTCGATAGCGGAAACAGGCACCTGATACGATTTTCCATTTTTGAATTTTAGTTTTTCAAAGTAGTCATCCGATAAAGCGGTCTTCACCAGTGGAGTTACTCCTTCTATTTTTTTTGAGTTTTGATTTGATGAAATCCAGTTGACTCATCATAAAGCCAACAGCATACAGATTGCCATCCTGTTTTCTCCAGACAATCACTTTCCAGAATGCCGCAGGAATAGCAACATCTTTTTCTAAATAGGGTTTGATAAAGAATTGATCAGTCGATGCCAATATAGGTCCCGCAAAGACGCTGATATCCGATATTTTATCCTTTACTCCGTTTTCCAATACATGCTGCTCGAGCTCAAACCATACTCCGCCATTACGGTTTAATTTTCTGTGCTGGGGTGTACAATTCACCCAACGAAATGTTTCATGCTCCGCTTTCTTTGCCACTGCCTTGGTTCCCCAGCAGGGATCTAATCGTCTTACCAGATGGCCTCGATCAAACGTACTATCATCGGCACCATAGAACCGGTCATCAATCTGATACTGTTCTTTAATCTGATCAGAAAAATCCCAGGGTTCATTTCCTGTCCGGGTAATGTTTTTGAAATCTTCACCGCGGATATTCACGGCACTCATAAGCGGCAACAATCTTTTGGTGTTCACCACCACGCTGTAGTGTGTATATTTTATTTCATTACCGGGTGGCTTGATAAGAGGAGCCAGTAACGATTTTTTGATCTTCGGCAGGGGAAGGGGCTTGACAAGGAAATCCTTGTTGTAGCCAAGGTGATTATACGTGGCCATAACGATAGAGAGGGGTTAAGTAAAAAGCCCATCCTGGATCTCACAGAGATCCAGGATGGGCTTCCGGAAATAAAGTTAACGTATTTATCTGAATGTGTGAGTCAGACGGTTGTTATTTAGAAACATCTTTTACGCACCGGAATCCCGTATGATTCATTCCGGTGTCATACGCAGAACCTTGTCTTCCACTGGGTTTGTAATTACTGCAGTACATATCACTGCAAAGAAAAGATCCACCTTTTGAAACATGCTTAATGGCAAGCGGATCATTAGGATCTGAAGTCTTCATCGGGCCAGTTGGATTTTTAACGAGTTGGGGATAACTGGCGTTTTGAAAATCATCAACACTATAGAAGTCTGAACAGAGTTCCCAGACATTGCCCACCATATCATAAAGGCCGTATGCGTTTGGCTGATAGGATTTCACAGGAGCGGTATTCTCAAAGCCATCGTCTTTCGTATTTTGATTTGGAAATGCACCTTGAAAATAATTGGCCATATACCTGCCCTGAGGTGTGAGTTCATCTCCCCACGCATATTTTTTTTGATCCATACCTCCGCGGGCCGCAAATTCAAACTCAGCTTCGGTAGGAATACGTTTGCCGGCCCATTTAGCATATGCTTCTGCATCTTCATAGGCAATGTGAACCACCGGATGATTGCCTATTCCTTCGATTGAGCTTTCTGGTCCCCAGGGATGTTTCCAGTTTGCTCCGGTTGTCCAGCGCCACCATTGTGTGTAATCATTTAACATCACCGGATGATCAGGAGGTGTAAAAACCAGAGACCCCGGTTGTAACAGGTCATCACTGGGTTTAGGTGTACCGGGAGGAACTATTTTTTTCATCTCCTCCCAATTGACCGGGCGTTCTGCCAGTGTAATATAATTCGTTGCCTTTACGAAGATTTCAAACTGATCGTTTGTTACTTCGGTTTGGTCCATCCAAAACCCGCTGGTCTCAACTTCATGGAAAGGTTGTGCATCGTTGGTGTTGCATTGTTCGGCCGCTCCCATGCTGAATTTACCTCCAGGTATCCACACCATTCCTTCAGGTTTGTCAGCGGGTAGCTCTGATGGTTTATCGGATACAGCATTCTCTGTTTTTTGATTTCCGCAGCTAGTAAAGTAAAGTCCGCCTACAGCAACTAAAAACCACAATCTTTTTTTCATTCTTACAAAAATTTGATGATTTAAAATTCAGCGCTGGTGGAATCGCTTTCAGAGATTTTTCTGATCAACAAATATACCTTCAACATTTGATTACTTATCGAAAATCGGAGGTAGAATACCTCACAACATTAAGAAGTCCACCAAAGAAAAAAGGATGGCTTCCACCATCCTTTTAGTACCTTAAGGTCGGCCCCGATAGCTATCGGGGCGAACCGACACGCTCCAAAACAGCCTTACTCACATATATTTCTCTTTTAGCCTGCTCACGATATCAGGATATTTTATCAAATTCTGTATATAAATTCTGCTCTTCATCTTCTTAATATGGCTTTCTATGGATCGAGCCTGGTCATAGGTGAGATTTTCAACTAAAAGAAAAAGCTCCCAGTCATCTGAATTTGATGTGAAACTTTCAGGATAAACTTTATGAAGATGTTCTTCAAACCGAAATTGGAAGTGCTGACAACTTCCCGTGTAGAATTTGTTAAGTTTTCCGGAATAAAGAATGTAAACGGCTGCCATAACTATCAAATATTGCTATCGAAAACGATGGCTTCCACTATTCTTATTACTACCCAAGGTCGGCCCCGATAGCTATCGGGGCGAACCGAAACGCCTGAAGGCACACGATTTTGCTCCGATAAATTTAGGTAAACAAAAAAAAGGATGACGCATTTGCCATCCTTTAGTACCTAAGGTCGGAATCGAACCGACACGCCCGAAGGCACACGATTTTGAGTCGTGCGCGTCTACCAGTTCCGCCACTCAGGCAAATGATCAACCGTCTTGTTGATCGGGGTGCAAATATGGTCAAACTTTAAGTTTTGAACAATTTACAGTTCGATAAATTTCTCCAGCGAAAAGGCCTGTGATCGCTCTGAAAACAGGGTTTTTACCCTTCCCCACACACTGCCAAAGAGCTCCGATTTCCGGTAGGCTTCAAGGTTATCCGCAGCTTTCCAATGACTCAGGGTAGTGTAGGTATGGGGATCATTGACATCCTTCAGGAGTTCCAGGTGGGTGCAGCCCTCAAAATTCCGGATGGCCCTTTTATTCTGGTCAAAAATAGCCAGAAATTCTTCGACACCGGCTTCTGTAAAATGCATACGGACAATGCGGATGATCATATTAGTTGACAGTTAACAATTAGCAATTGACAAGGAGTAAGATCGCGCCCGACTTTGGTTGTCAATTGAATTTTGTCAATTGTCAACTGAACCACCCCTTATTCTTCAAAAATAATATTCACCGTGCTATCGTAATCCAGCCCGAGAAGCTGCGATGCATTGCCCTTATAGATACCAATTTCCAGTAAGCCGAGGCTGTTGAAGAGAATAAAACACTCTCCCTGCTCAGCCTGGTTATATTGATTGTGAATCCTGCGGAATTTCTCTCCGCCAAACTGAATGGTGTATACTTTGTCCTTGCTTAATATTTCGAACGTCTCTTTCGGGATATTGGTGATCAGGTTACCCGCCCGGTCTACACGGACTACCGTTCCGGTGATCTGTTTTTTTGTAGCCTTTACCTGGCGATCGATCATCTTTTTAAACACAGACATAGGTATACCTAAGTTTGTGATTGATACACCGCTGGCCAGTTTCACGGCAGTTGGGGCAAAGACATCGCGTTCCGGGAATGTAGTACTTACTGTATTGATGGCATTTAATTCTACGAGCTGTTGATGTGGTTTTTCGCTGATCAGTCCAAAGAGGCCATTATCGCATCCAACAAAAAAATGATCTTCAAGCTGTACAGCAATAAATGCATCACCGCGGTTGCCGGTAGCATCTACGCCAACCAGGTGGACGGTACCTTTAGGAAAATCCCTGAATACAGAACGCAGCACGAAGGCTGCATGGGCAATGTCTGAGGGTTTGATTTTATGACTGATATCCTCGATACGGATGCCGGGATTGATACTGATGATTCGCGCTTTGATGGCGGCTACGTAATGGTCACTTTCGCCTGAGTCAGTAAGAAGGGTAACAATGGCCATGGTTGATGCTGCCGCGGATATTCACTAATTTTGATTAGCAAAGTAAACATTTTTAAGGCATTTGCCCGAACTGAACTTTGTCAGGTTTCTCCCGGTTAGAAACGTATTAACATGTACTACTACTAATATCACTTCGTTGATCGAAAAAACAGTAACACTTGAGAATATATCCCTGATTGATTTTCTGGGAGTCGAAAACAAGACCATTGATTCGCTGGCTGCGGCTTTCCCGAAAAGCCGGATCGTGTCGCGCGGTAATCAGATCCATATAAAAGGCACCACCTCAGAGATTGTACAGATCGATGATATCCTGAATTCATTGATTGATCACTACCACAAGTATGGCAAGGTGACAGAGGAGAATGTTCAGAATTACATTTCCCGTGAACAGGAAATCATGCTTCCTGAAAATCAGCAAACGGGTGATGATGTGCTGGTGTATGGCACAAAAGGTGCGCCTATAAAGCCCAAGACGGTTAATCAGCAACGGCTTGTTGACCTCGTTCGCGAAAACGACCTGGTGTTTGCACTCGGACCGGCCGGTACGGGTAAAACCTATATATCCGTTGCACTGGCAGTGCGTGCGCTGAAGAACAAACAGGTTAAGAAAATCATCATTACCAGGCCAGCCGTAGAGGCAGGTGAAAACCTGGGTTTTCTCCCGGGTGATCTGAAAGAAAAAATTGATCCGTATCTGCGGCCTATCTATGATGGCCTGAATGATATGATCCCGTTTGAAAAACTTCGCTATTACATGGAGCGTGAGATCATTGAAATTGCACCTCTTGCTTATATGCGCGGACGGACATTGAACAATGCCTTTATTCTGCTTGACGAGGCGCAGAATACCACACCCATGCAAATGAAAATGTTTTTGACGCGCATGGGTCCGGATTCCAAAATGATCATTACTGGTGATACTTCTCAAATTGACCTTCCCGGAAACCAACGCTCGGGATTAAAGGAAGCAGCGCGCATCCTGGGTAGTGTAAAAGGTATTGGCTTTGTATCTCTCAATGAAAAAGATGTTGTGCGGCACAAACTGGTGCGTGATATTATCGAAGCTTACGAGAAACAATCACCACCTAACCCTAATTCTTAGGCATGTTTCATTGGATACCTTACGCCTTCATCCGGATTGTATTGTTTTTCATTGGAGGAATTTTGTTGGGTATCTATTGGCCGGATAGCATTTCATCATCAGTAGCAACGATATCCATGCTGGCTCTGGCCGCGTGTTATTGTATTCTGTTCATCATCAGGCTTTGGAAAAACAATGAAATACTTAACCCGGGATTCACAGGCTTATGTGTTATCTTTTTAGCCGGATATATTCACCTTCTTGAACAAACTGACAGCAGGAGGGAAGATCACCTTACTCATTTCGCGGAGGAAGTCGCGTACTATCGCGCAGTAATTTCGAAGTACCCTCAGGAAAAAAACAGATCCTGGAAATTTGAAGCACGTGTTACGGATGTCCAATCAAACGGGCAATGGACTTCGTGTACTGGCAATGTATTGTTGTACTTTTCCAAGGAATCTTTCCCAACGCCATTTACATACGGTGATGTACTTCTGATAAAGGACTCACCGCAGGTATTAACCGGGCCGCAGAATCCGGGAGAGTTTGATTATAAACGGTTTCTAACGTTTCGTAATATCAATCACCAGCATTTCGTTCAGGCAGATGGAGTACACTGGATTGAGAATGTCCCACCGAATCTGGTAATGTACTATGCTATCCGGGCAAGGTCATGGGCGGACAATATTCTTAAACAACATGTATCGGGTGAACAGGAGCAAGACATTGCCTCCGCTCTCGTATTAGGTATTACTGATGACATAGACAATGAACTTCTTAAGGCATACTCCGCTACAGGGGCTATGCATGTCTTATCTGTTTCAGGGTTGCATGTCGGGATAATTTACATGATCATAGTTTTCCTCCTGAAACCGGTAAGCCAGATGAGAAGTGGTAAATGGATTATCGCTGGTCTCAGCATTCTCATTTTATGGATATACGCTTTTGTTACCGGGCTTTCTCCTTCTGTTCTTCGTGCAGTAACCATGTTCTCCTTTGTTGCCATAGCGCAACCCTGGAACCAGCGAACGAATATTTACAATACACTGGCGGCATCCGCTTTCTGTCTGCTGTTGTATGATCCGTATATGATTATGTCTGTAGGATTCCAGCTTTCCTATCTGGCTGTGTTGGGTATCGTTTACCTTCAGCCTGTATTTTATCGATGGTGGGAACCACGCAGTCGCTTTCTGGACGAAGTATGGAAGATCACCTGTGTTTCATTGGCAGCGCAGATTGCTACATTTTCGCTGGGCTTGCTTTATTTTCATCAGTTCCCAAATTATTTTTTGCTGTCGAACTTATTGGTGATTCCCATTTCGTTCGGAGTATTGGTTTCTGGTCTGATCGTTCTGGCTGTCAGTTTTATTCAACCCCTTGCCTGGCTGATTGGAATTGTCCTTGAGGGGTTGATCAAAGCAATGAATTTTGTTGTCCTATTCGTAGAAGATCTGCCTTTCAGTCTGGTGAGTAATATTCAAATTTCTACCCTGCAATGCTGGTTGATGATGCTAGCGATCGTAAGTATTATTCTGCTGTTCGAAAGACGCAGGTTCAATTACATATGGATAACCGGTGGACTGATATTCGGCTTTAGTATTGTACAATGGAGTCATTATAATTCAGCATTCAATCGCACCAGGCTTACGGTTTACAAAGTGTCAGGACACACGGCTGTTGATCTGATCGACAGAGGTAAAACCTGTTTTATCAGTGATTCGGTTTTAGCTTCTGATGCGGAACGAATGCGGTTTCATGTAAACCCCAACAGGCTGATCTGTGGTGTTGACGAAGTAACTCCGGGTGATGAAAGTACATTTGTGCGCGAAACGGAATACGGTAAACTTATCTCCTGGAATGGACGCCTTATTCTCATTCGAACAGATGAAGGTTCACCAGAACCCGATCATGTTAAAGTTGATTACTTGATTATTTCCAATAATTCGGTTCATGACTTACCAGCTTTCCTGAAAAAAGTAGAAGCCACCCGCATTATTCTGGATAGCAGTAATTCCTTTTACTATGCTGATCGCCTGTTAAAGAATTTTACGTCACCCGGATTGATTTATTCGGTCTGGCACCAGGGTGCTTTTGATCATACGATATAGAACACAAACCTTATGAACTATATTCAATATACCGTATCTGATCGTATTGGGTACATCACGTTAAACCGGCCGGAAAAAAGGAATGCTTTGAACTTTGAGGTAGTCGCTGAATTAAAAACAGCTTTTGCCCAGGCCGAGGCTGACGATCAGGTGAAAGTTGTTATACTCCGGGCAATAGGAGAATCATTTTGTGCTGGTGCAGATCTGGCCTATCTTCAGCAACTTCAGCATTTTTCGGTGGAGGAAAATCTGGCTGACTCCAATCATCTGAAAGAATTATTTCATCAGATCTATACATTAAAGAAAGTCGTTATTGCTCAGGTACAGGGAAATGCACTGGCCGGAGGTTGTGGGCTGGTTAATGTCTGCGACTTTGCCTTTGCTGTGCCTGAAGCCAGGTTTGGTTACACGGAAGTTCGCATAGGTTTTATACCCGCTATCGTAATGGTCTTTTTAATTCGTAAGGTAGGTGAAGCGAATGCCAGACATCTCGTTTTAACGGGTGACTTACTACCTGCCAATGACGTAAAGAACATGGGGTTGATCTACCAGGTCATTCAGAAGGAAAAATTAGAAGTCGAGGTCTTGTCTTTTGCCCAGCGGATAATTACCAGTAACTCTGCGCATGCACTGATGCTAACCAAGCAAATGATTGCTTCCGTGCAATCCATGAAACTTGAAGATGCTCTGGTATTTGCTTCCAAGATGAACGCCAATGCCCGCGGCAGCGATGATTGTAAAAAAGGTATTGATTCATTTTTGAAGAAAGAGAAAATCACCTGGTAGCTGTTGAGTCAAGGTCTTTCTTACTGAATCCATGAATTACCTATCTTAGTCTCTCTTGGAAACACCCCTTGATATATTAAAAAAGTATTGGAAGCATTCAGCCTTTCGGCCGTTGCAGGAAGATATCATTCAGTCGGTGATCGAAGGCAATGACACGCTTGCGTTGTTACCTACAGGAGGAGGGAAGTCAGTTTGTTTCCAGGTTCCCGGGTTATTGCTCGAGGGAATATGCCTGGTTATTACACCACTGATAGCATTAATGAATGATCAGGTTGATCAATTAAAGAAGCGAGGTATTCTGGCTGTGGCGATACATTCCGGGATGACCCGTTCAGAAATTGATATTCTCCTGGATAATTGTATTTATGGCCCTGTTAAATTCTTATATGTATCACCCGAACGGCTGTTGACCGAAATATTTATCGAGCGGTTCAGGAAAATGAATGTGGGGCTCATTGCTGTGGATGAAGCACATTGTATCTCACAATGGGGTTACGATTTCCGGCCGCCTTACCTGAAGATCAGAAACCTGCGCGAATTAAAACATCAGACTCCGGTAATAGCGCTGACGGCAACAGCTACACGCGAAGTCCGGGATGACATTATGGATAAGCTGGGCTTCAGAAAGCCGGAGGGTATTTTTCAGAAGTCGTTTGCCAGAGACAATCTGTCTTTTGTGGTCCGGAAGGGTGAGAATAAGGAAAGAAAACTTCTCGAGATCCTGCAGAAGGTAAAAGGATCAGCGATCGTTTACGTCCGCTCACGAAAAGCTACACAGGAAATAGCTGAGCGACTCACACGCAGGAATATCAGCGCCAGTTACTACCATGCGGGATTGTCTTTTGAAGAACGTAACCAGAAACAAAGTGAATGGATTCAGAACCGAAGCCGGGTGATTGTTGCTACCAATGCGTTTGGTATGGGCATCGATAAGCCGGATGTACGGGTTGTTATTCACCTGGATCTTCCGGAGAATCTGGAATCTTATTATCAGGAAGCTGGTCGTGCGGGTCGTGATGGACTACGGTCATATGCTGCAATTCTATACCAAGAGGCAGATGTTATTAATCTTCAATTCAAAACGGAGCAGGCTCATCCGGCACCGGAAGTGTTAAAGAAAGTGTATCAGGCGTTGGCTAACTATTATCAGCTCGCGATCGGAACAGCAGCCGGTGAAAGTTATGATTTCGATTTGCATGCTTTTGCCGAGCGCTTCGACTACCATCAGTCTGAAGTATATGTAGCGTTGAAGAAGCTGGAAGAAGAAGGGTTGGTTCAATTCAATGAGAGTTTTTACAGTCCATCGCATGTGTACGTGGCGATGGACAAAACAAAATTGTATGAATTCCAGATTGCACATGCACAGTTTGATATTCCTATCAAAATGCTTTTGCGATTGTATGGTGGAGAATTGTTTTCAGGGTTTGTAAAAATTTCCGAAGCTTACTTGGCAAAGGGCTTGAAAATCTCCGAACCCAATGTTGTAAACATTCTGAAACACCTGCATCAGCTCAACGTTCTGGTGTATCAACCGATGAAGAACAAGCCCCAGGTTACGTTTGTTCTTCCCCGGCAGGATGCTGACCGCTTGCCGTTAAATCTTTCGCGCATGGAGTACCGGAAGAAACTGACCGTGGATAAGATGAATGCTATGGTAGATTTTACAGTATCCGCTCAACGGTGCCGCATGTTACGTATCCAGGAATATTTTAACGAAGAAGCTTACAAGGCCTGTGGTATTTGTGATGTCTGTATTCAACAACGCAAAAAGGAAAGCCTTGAAGATATTGACTCATTGCGTGAAGAAATACTGGCTGTATTGAAAGGTAATCCCATTACTATCGAAAAGCTTGAAGAACACATCGCGCCACGTGATCAGGAATTATTTACAGATGTTGTCAGAGAACTGGTGGATGAGGAAAAGCTTATCTATGACGATGCCTGGCATTTACACCTTGCTGTAAAGTCATGATCTATCATATTACTACTGACGAACAATGGGCAGAAGCGAAGCGGCTGGGTGAATACAAACATCAAAGTCTGGATAGCGAAGGATTTATCCATTGCTCCTCCCGTGATCAGGTTGTCAAAACCGCGAATCGTTATTTTATGGATCTGCCGGTCATACTTATCCTGCAGATTGAAGAAGAGAAATTAACTTCCCGGTTGATCTATGAGCCTTCCACCGGTGGTGAACTCTTCCCACATGTCTATGGAAGTATTAATCTGGAAGCTGTCAGCGGGGTAGTAAAAGAGGGCCGGAGTTCAGATGGTTTCTTTCACCTCGCAAATACTCTGTGAAGAATAGAGAAGCGGAGAACATTCCGTTCGAAAAAATCTTCTGTACCATAGCGTTGCTGATGGATATAGATATATCCACATTCTACGGAGAATTTTTTGGAGAGGTAAAATTCACCTGTAACATAAATGCGGTTTTGATCATAGGTGTTCTCTTTATTGTTGAACATGATCTCGTCTGCTAAACGTAAGCCAATGGTGGTGACGTTGTCTTCATTTACCTTTAACGGGATTCGTAATTGTAACCGGTACCGGAAACGCATGACAAAAAAGGATTCTTCAAATACGCTTTGTTCCGGATCAGATTGAAAAAAGCGATAATCGATCCGAACACGGTTAGCAATGAACATTTTCTTCACGGGAACCTCATAGCTTGCTTCCATAACAGGTCTGATCTCTTCAACGGGTTCTTTAAAACCGTTCTCAGGAATGGCAGCATAGGCCAGTGAATAAGTAAGGCCGGTGGCAAAATCCCATCGATCTTTTTTGTAATGGACCCTGGAGTGCATAATGAACTGATTCTCCACATCCGGATCAATAAACCTCCGATTGTCAAATTCATTCGTCCAGTATACCTGAGGAGAAAATATGAGCATGTTCTGGTAACGTAACCAGTATAGTAACTGTGAATGAGTTTCTTGCGCAAAGACGCAGGTTGACATCATCATCACAGCGAAAAAAATGGTGGGTTTTTTCACGTGTGTTTAAAAGAAAGCTAGATATACTATTGCGCTAGAAGTTCCTGTGCATTTTCGAGTGCTATTTTTGAAGGTTTCGCTCCGCCAATCATCTTGGCAATTTCTTCGATCCGTTCCTCTTCTTTTAATTGACGAATTGTACTGATGGTTTTAGCAGCGGAGTTATCTTTGAACACGTAAAAGTGAGCATTCCCTTTTGCGGCAATCTGTGGTAGGTGAGTAATTGTCAGCAGCTGATGTTTCTTAGCCATGGCTTTCATTAACGCTCCAAGCTTGATGGCTACTTCTCCTGAAACTCCTGTATCAATTTCATCCAGCACTAATGTAGGCATGGCTGTTTTTTCAGCCATCACATACTTGATGCTGAACATCAGCCTGGAAAATTCACCTCCTGATGCTACCTGGGCTAGTGGTCTTGCCGGTATCCCCTTGTTGGCGCTAAACAGAATTTCAACTTTATCCATTCCGGTCGGTGATGGGTCAATAGATTGCATTTCTATCTGCAGCGTAGCATTGGGAATTCCCAGTTCCTGCAGAAGTTTTGTGATCTGTGAGCTTAAGGGTTTAATCGCTTTTTTTCTGGTCTCACTTAACCGTGATGCAGTTGCTCTTACCTGCTGATCAGTATCTCTGAATGCTTTCTCTGCCTTTGAGATTGCTTCATCGAGGTTTGATGTGATATCATTCTTTTGACGGAGATCTTCCTGGATACGGAGTAATCCACCCACATTGTCAGCATGATGTTTTTTGAGGAGTTTGTATAATGTACTTAACCGCTCACTGACAAATGTTGAGCGTTTGGGATCAAATTCTATAGTGCCTTCTTCTTTTTCAACCTCATTCAGGATATCATCCAACTCAATGATCAGGCTGTCGAGCCGTTTGTGAAGTAGTTCGTAGGCTGGTGAATACGCTGAGATTGCCTGAAGATTGGTTCGTGCTTCTCGCAAGCCATTCATCGATGCATATTCAGATGCACTTAATAATTCCAGGATAGCCTGAAACCGGTTTTTGATTTCTTCTGCGTGCTCTGCGATTTTTAATTCTGACTCCAGTGTTTCCTGTTCCTGTTCTCCGAAACCAGCCTGATCCAATTCCTCCAGTTGGAAACGTATATAGTCTGCCTCTTGTCGTAATATGTCAGCTTCCTGCTGAATAGTTTCAAACGCTTTCTTTGCTTTTACGAAATCACTCCACTGTTGCTGATATTGGTCAAGCAGCGTTTGGTTCTCTGCAAAGGAATCAATGAGTTTTAACTGAAAGGATTGATTGCCGAGCTGAAGGGTTTCGTGCTGAGAATGAACGTCCATCAACAGGCTTCCGATTTTCTTCATGACCTCCAGCGTTACCGGAGTATCATTGATGAAGGCTCTTGATTTTCCACCCGGACTGATCTCTCTCCGAATCACCGTGTCGTCATCATAATCGAGGTCTTCAGCTTTGAAGAATGATTTTAGTTTATAGGTACGGATATCAAAAATACCTTCTGTTACACATTTTTCATTTTCATCCCACAATACTTTTGTATCTGCGCGGTTCCCCATCAGCAAACCCAGTGCACCTAGCATAATGGATTTTCCGGCACCCGTTTCTCCGGTGATAACATTCAGGTGATTTGAAGGCTGAAGCTCCAGGTGCCTGATCAATGCATAGTTTTTTATGGTGAGATGTTTCAGCATGGATCAGGATAAGGAATCAACGTATAGTTCAGCAATTGAGTCAAAGGAATACGGCATCTTTTGAAGACGCATATTCTGAAGAATGATCTCAGAATTCTTAATGGCATCAAGTTTCCCCGTCATGATCATGCCATTGGTAAGTACAATATTGATTGACTTGCCCAGGAATTCCTGAACCCGTTTTCGGATTTGATCTGGATCACTGATTCGTAATTGCCGGGTACCCATGGGAGAACGTAATGCTACAATTGTAAATCTGGCTAATTCAATTTGGACAAGGAAGTATTGGGACGTAAAAAACTTAGTTCTCTATGATTTTAGAGTAACTGGATCGGTTAGACGGGTCAATGGCTGTGATTATGTCGTATGCTTCACGTCTGGTTTGAATATTTCCATCAGAAAAGACATTAGCCAGTTCTTTGCCTTTGGCATCAAAAAAGCTGATCACAATGATGGCGCTGGGATTTATATCACGCACCTTCTTGATGTCTTTTAAACCCTTCAGGATAGCATCCCTGCTTTTGTCCGGGTCCGTATCGAAGGTATCAAGTCCCTGCCGGTGGTAGGTATACATTGCCTTGCGCAAGTCCGTCATCTGCGAATTGTTGAAATTCTCTACTATCCAGTAGCGGTTACGATTACTGCCGAGTGATTGCCACCCGGGTCTGTTGGATTGCTGGGAGTTGTTTACTACTTGCTGTGCTTTTTGAAAATACGGTGTTCCCCCCAGTTCACTGAAGGTATCGTAATCTACGCCAATGATCAGATAAGCGTATAAGGCCAGTAGCGATGTAAGGTTGGTGGTATACGTGTTGTCGTTGTATTCCAGCGGGAGCGATTCGATGTATTCAAACTCCCAATCGCGATCGGCAAAGTTGAACACCAGGCTGGAGTAATTTGTATTGAATACAGGCCGTGCCGATTGCACCTGTACCGTGGCTGCAAAGTTACCTACCGAAGGCATTCGCGTGATTGTGATCAGCATGCTGCAGGCAATCTTCTCGTGCGATTTGTAGGCATCGTTCGACCACTTCCTCGAATTCATGAATTGCTCAATGGCGGTTTTCATGTCGCGGAAAATTCCCCGATCGGTAGTCTGTATCTGTGTAGCGTTGATGGAAACGATGCAGTTTAATTCCTGTGCCTGACTTGATCCGGCCAGAAAGAGCAGAAATGCGAGCAGGGTATACTTAATCATGAACCTTTTCTAAAATAGCCTGAACAATATCTTTGGCAACGGCTTTCTTATCCTTCAGATCAAAGTTTTTTATCTGATTATTCTTATCCATGATTGTGATCTTGTTCGTGTCATGACCGAAGCCGGCACCTTTGTCGTTCAGTGAATTTAACACGATGAGATCAAAATTCTTGGCTTCCAGTTTTTTCAACGCATTGGTTTGCTCGTTCTCCGTTTCCAGCGCGAAGCCAACAATTACCTGGCCGTTGTGTTTCAGTTTTCCGAGGGAGGCTGCGATATCTCTCGTTTTGGTTAACGTGATGGTCAGATCCTCGTCTTTCTTTTTGATTTTCTGACTGGCCACCTCAGCGGGTTTATAATCTGCTACAGCGGCAGCCAGAACGGTAATATCAGATGCGGGGAAGAGGTCGTTGCAAAGGGTATACATTTCTTCTGCAGATGTTACCTTCTTAACGGTAATACCCGGGTGATTGGTATGTTGGTGTGTTGGACCCGTAACAAGATTCACGGTTGCTCCCTGATTAGCCAGCTCTTCGGCCAGCGCAAACCCCATTTTGCCACTGGAGTGGTTTCCGATGAACCGTACCGGGTCAAGGGCTTCATGTGTAGGACCGGCTGTTATCAGAACTTTTTTGCCCCGAAGCTTTGAAGAGGCGGAGAAATGATGTTCCAGACGTTGAATAATTTCCTCCGGCTCAGCCATTCTTCCATTGCCCACCAGACCACTGGCCAATTCACCAAAGGCAGTATCTATCTGGATATTCCCGAATTCTTTAAGTCTTGATAAATTGGATTGTGTGGATGGATGCTGAAGCATATCCAGATCCATAGCCGGAGCAAAAAATACAGGGCAACGGGACGACAGGTATACGGCAAGCAAAAGATTGTCGCAGAGTCCGTGTGACATCTTGGCCAGAGTATTGGCTGATGCGGGTGCAATTACCAAAGCATCTCCCCAGAGCCCCAGCTCGACATGATTATTCCATTGACCTGTGGAATCTTTGCTGAATTCAGTGAGTACAGGATTTTTGGATAAGGTGGAAAGGGTAAGCGGAGTGATGAAATCATGCGCTGATGACGTCATGACCACCTTTACTTCAGCTCCGGCTTTTACCAGCAAACGCGTAAGCACGGCAGATTTGTAGGCTGCAATACTTCCGGAAACGCCAAGTATGATCTTTTTACCCCTGAGCATAGCAGTACATGTTGATTTCGTTGAGACTGCCGGCAGGATGATTAGTCCTGCTTAAAGTCAGTTTCGCCACGCATGCGGAAACTCAGTTCTCCTTCGAGAAATTCATCCGTAGCGATGTTAGTAGGCTTCGGCATTCTTTCGTAGAACTTGGAGATCTCAATCTGCTCGCGGTTTTCGAAAACTTCTTCGAGGTTATCTACCGTTGTAGCAAACTCCGCGAGCTTGTTGTTAAGCTCTTCCTTCATGTTCACGGCAATCTGACGTGCACGTCTGGAGATGATTACTACGGACTCGTAAACATTGCCTGATGGCGCTGCGATTTTTTCTACATCGCGGGTTATAACTGATGATTGAACTGCCATACGATTTATGAATTTGTATTTTTTGACTGATTTAATTTTTCAAGACTTTCTGCGTAATACTTCTCCGCATCTCTGAGGAATTTGCTCTCCGGATACTTATCGACAAATTCCTTGTAATGGTCTACTACGGCTTTGTATCGTTCCGGTTGCTTGGAATAAATACTCTGTTGTGCCAGGCGATATTCGGCTACAACAACCAGGTAGTATGTTTCCTCAATATACTCAGAATCCGGAAAGTTATCCTTGAAGTTATTTAGCGCAACAATGGCCGCTTTATAACTTCTCATCCGGTAGTACTGATAGGCATTATCAAATCCTTTTTTCTCCAGTTTATCCTGTGTGGTAAAAATCACCTCAATTGCTTTTTCCTTGAATTTGCTGTTGGGATACCGGTTAAGAAATTCCTGCATGGCCGCCATGGCTTCTATGCTGCTGGTCTGGTCGAGGTTGGTATTGGGTGATGATGCGTATAAGGAATAGGCATACATATACCGGGCCTCTTCAGCCATAGTACTGCGACCATAGGTCTCGTAGAAGGTTTTAAATTGTTCAGAGGAGAGAAGATATAGTTTATCATAATACTGGCAGTAGGCCAGGTAAAACTGCACACGTTCACCTTCGGGAAGACCGCGAACAATGGGAAGAATCTGCTCAAAAAGGATAGAAGCTTTATAGTAGTCTTCTTTCTCGTAATAGGTCAGGGCAGCCTCATACTTTACCCGCCAATCCAGGCTTTTTTCAATTTTCCTGAATTTGCTGCACGAAGCAACCACTAAAACGATGAAAATAGCCCCAAAAAGCGATGATAGATTCCGCATAAGCCCGCAAATATAGTAGAAGAGTTTAGAACTGAAAAACGCGGTTTTCCGCTAAAAGAAGATGGGTAATGGGGGTAAAAAGTTGATTAATCCTTTCTGACCAGGAGCTTTCGGGTCATTACACTCTCATTGTCCAGATAGAGGGTATAGAAATAGATACCCGCACTCAGATCATCGGTTCTTACCCGCATCAGGGTCTCACCGGTTTCAAGGTTAAATTCATCAACAATATTGCCTAAAAGGTTATGAATGATTACCCGGGCATTTGCGCGGTCATCCAGGATCTTGTACTGAAGGGTGAATGAGTTGCCTGTCACAGGGTTAGGGTAGACATCCTGGATAATGATGTGGCGTGAGTTATAAATACTTTGTTTCTCAGGTCGTTCTTCTACAGTAAAGTTGACACCAAATTCTATTGGCTGGTTGGGTAAGCTCTTATTAAAAACCACATACCGGATAGCACTTTCACCGGCTGAGAGACCTGACTCCAGGGCGATCTGAAACGAGCTCAGGGTCTGACCTGGCTCAATCTTAAGCATGTAGTCCTCAATTTTTTGATCGAGGCAGTTATTGTCGAGGCAGAAAAAATTCCGTTGGGAAGTACCGATCTGTGCGTCCAGTTTCCGGATGATCAATACGATAGGTTTGTCGGAAGTGTTTTTGAATTTGATGGGAGCCTTGATGGTTTCTCCGATAAGGCCTTTGTAGGATTCCTGAGGGGTGACGATCTCAAACCCCTGACTGTAGGAGACTACTGCCAGGAACATCATCATCGCCAACAACAGGGTCAGTTTCATAAATACTTCATAGAAGTACAAAATTTAAACATTTCAGGGGATTGTCATAATGTTTAAAGACATTTTTGATGTGATATAACAATTATTTTACATCACATTCGTTTACGCTCCGATTTTTCAGGTGCCTGAAGGGGAGTTTGCGGTTTCACCACATCATTTCGGCTTGGTTTTTCTTTTTCCTTCCACGCAAATCCCTCCAGGGTCATGTCTTCGGGATTAAGCTCATGCGGGGGAATGAAATTAGCGTCCGGTTTGGTATAGAAACTCAGGTTGTCAATGCGGCCATTCCGAAAACGGATGGTGATCTTGCTGCAGATGATTTTATTCATGCCCATGGCTGCATTTGTTTTTTCATCCAGCGCGAAATAGAGACTCTCTCCGTTGCCATCAACATCGATCTTATTTATTTTTTTATCCCGGAAATAGGTGGTCATGCGCCTTCCCTTGATCTGGTTGAAGTTAATGAGGGTATCCCGTGAGATCACAAAGGCTTTGCTGACCATAAAGACCCTGTCGATCGTATTATTTTTAATCAGCATCCGGATGGAATCTGCAGTCATCTGATTTCCTTCAGACCACAGCACCGGATTGTTATAGAAGTACAGGGTTGAATCAATGGATCGGTATTCAAGCGAATCGGCCAATCCCTGCATGTCAGTTTTATAGATCTTGACATTGTTGTAGGCAAGCAATTTCTTTTTGGCCGGATCTACATTGTCAATGGAAACCAGTGTATCAGCAGTCATGAAAAGTGTATCGTTATTCTCTGTTACCTTGGCAACATAGGCCTGGTTGTAAACCTTCGCGATACCCTGGCCGCGATAGTAGTCTGCATTCTGCCCGTAGATGATCAGGTTTTCTTTTTTGTAGGTCATGACCACATTCCCGCTGAACAAATACTTTTTCTGGATGTCATCGATCTTGTTATCGATGGCTTCAAGAATGTAATCCGGAGATTCCACGCGGCTTACCTTCAGGTCAGATTGCTTGGTGGTAGTCTGGTAAAATCCCTTTTCATACACCGCGGTACTGCTGTCACTGCGAACTACGGTTGTCGGGCTTACAAAGTAGATGATCTTGGTGCGAGAGTTATACTGGAGGCTATCAGCGGTCATGGTATACTCCGGGTTTTTTACATCTACATTCTTCTTAAAAGCTGCGAGGTTGCTGTTTACATTGTAATATCCCTTGCTACTGGTAAGTACGTTGATGCTATCCACGAGCCGGCCGCCATTGTAATAATAGGCGAGGTTTGAAGGCCGGTCAAAGTCGAGGTAATCGGTGTACAATGTGGCGGTCTGCAGTTTGGTGAAAACAACATTTGAACGCAGCTTGGCCTTTTTGGTATTGCCATCGTATTCCAGTTTTCTTCCGGTGATGGTAACTGAATCTCCTTCGTGAATGCGTACACGCCCAAAGGCTTCGATGAAGTTACGTTTCTTAAAGAAGTGAGCGGAGTCGCAATAGATGGTGGTTTTGTTTTGCGTGAGGATCACATTTCCCACCAAACGGTCAAAGCGTTCATCACCTATTCTTCCACCCTGAAGTTTATCAGCCTGTTTCAGTTTTACTTTTTTCTGAGCAAGCGCAGGTGTGGTCATCATGCCAAGTAACACGATAAGGATCAGCCAAAGCTTTCCGGCTCCTGACGCCTGGCTGCTGACTGGGGACTTCTTACTTCTGGCTTCTTGTATTTTCATCACGCTGCAAGCTACAAAATTCAATCCTTCAGGCCTTCTGTTGGTAATTCGTACTTTTGGGCGTGCAGGAGCAATTTCTGAACCATATTAAGAATCATGAACTGTGTACCCTACAGGAACCCATTCTGGTAACGGTTAGCGGAGGTGTGGATTCTGTGGTGATGCTTCACTTATTCAGAGAAGCCGGATTTACAATCGGTGTTGCCCATTGTAACTTTCAATTGCGTGGAAAGGAATCGGATGGAGATGAAGAATTTGTCCGGCAACTCTGTCTCGGCCTGAATGTTCCCTTCTTTTTCAACCGGTTTGAAACCGAGGCCTATGCCTGGGAAAATGGAATTTCAACACAAATGGCCGCGCGTGAGTTACGCTATACGTGGTTTGATTCGCTGCTCGAGAAACACCACTATACACGGATCGCCACGGGTCATCATTTTGATGATACCATTGAAACCATTATTCTTAATCTGACCCGCGGATCATCGGTTGAAGGACTCAGCGGAATTCCGGTAAAGAATAACAAGATCATCAGGCCTCTGCTGTTTGCCACGCGTGCAGATGTTGAAAAGTATGCGGTTGAAAAAGGAATATCGTGGCGTACAGATCAAAGCAATCTCACGGATGATTACCAACGCAATTTCATTCGTCATCAGGTAGTGCCTAAACTTAAGGAGCTGAACCCTTCACTGGAAACAACCCTTCACGCAGGCCTGGAGAAACTTCATGGCGATGTTGAACTGATCCATGCGTTTGTGCATGACTGGCGTCAGCAATTTTTAACACAATCGAACGAACGCATCACTCTGGAGAAGAAAGGTTTTGACGGATTGAAGCAGGGTGCGCATTTGCTTTGGCGGGTGATCCGTGATGCAGGATTTAATTTTGAGCAATGTGTTGAAGTGATTCATGGACTAAATGGTCAACCCGGTAAACGTTTTTTATCACCCACTCATCAACTGATCATTGACCGCAGTCAGCTGATCATCACACCGCATGTGGGTCACTGGAACGAAGTGGTGATCGATCAAGGTCAGTCATCAGCCGTGTTTGCCGCCATGGAAATTTCCATTGAGCGGACCTATGATTTTACCGTAAAGACAGATTCCTATGAGGCTGTACTGGATGAAGCGAAGCTGCAATTTCCACTGCGGTTGCGCAGGTGGAAACCGGGGGATTTTTTCTTCCCGCTTGGCATGGAGCACAAGCGAAAGCTCAGTGATTTCCTGATCGACAAGAAAGTGTCGCTGGCCGACAAAGACACCGTTACGGTACTTGAATCAGGTGGCGAAATTGCGTGGGTGATCGGTTACCGCATTGATAACCGCTTCAAGATCACCGATCAAACCCGCTCTGCACTGGTATTCACCGTAGGGTCATATTTTATGTGATTATCCTTTTTCTTTTGGTGATTCCTACCCTAAATTCGTGCCCGTTTGCAGGGCTTCTCCCTGTTTACAAATACGTGCTCACAACTAAAGTTATACTGTTTCTCCAAATGCCGTTCCTGCGAATTATCCTGTTGATATACAAAAACCTAAATCCATATTCTTATGAAAGTAACCGTAGTTGGCGCTGGTAATGTTGGCGCTACTTGTGCTGATGTACTGGCCTACCGCGAGGTGGCCAACGAAATCGTGCTGGTGGATATAAAAGAAGGACTCGCTGAAGGCAAGTCGCTTGACATCTGGCAAAAAGCACCAATTGATCTGTATGACAGCCGTACCATAGGTTCTACCAATGACTATTCAAAAAGTGCCGGTTCGGATGTAGTCGTGATTACTTCCGGTCTTCCCCGTAAACCCGGGATGAGCCGTGATGATCTCATCGGAACAAATGCCGGTATCGTGAAGTCGGTAACGGAAAATGTTATAAAATACTCTCCTGAAGCGATCATCATCGTGGTATCTAATCCGCTGGATGTAATGACGTATCAGGCTCACATCACATCAAAACTTCCACGCACCAAGATCATGGGTATGGCGGGTATCCTCGATACAGCCCGCTATCGTGCTTTCCTGGCCGAAGCGTTGAACGTTTCTCCAAAAGATATTCAGGCGATGCTGCTGGGCGGTCATGGGGATACTATGGTTCCGCTGCCTCGGTACACAACGGTTGCCGGTATTCCGGTTACAGAAATGATCGATAAGGATAAGCTTAATGCCATTCTGGAAAGAACAAAAGTAGGTGGAGGTGAACTGGTGAAACTGATGGGTACGTCAGCGTGGTATGCTCCGGGTTCTGCTGCTGCTCAGATGGTTGAAGCTATTGTGAAAGACCAACGCAGGGTGTTCCCCGTATGTATGAAACTGGATGGCGAATATGGCATTAAAGACTGCTACCTGGGTGTACCGGTTATTCTGGGCAAGAACGGTATTGAGAAAGTTATTGAGCTTGATCTTAATGCGGGTGAAAAAGCCCTTCTCGAATCAAGCCGTAAGGCGGTACGTGAAGTAATGGACGTACTGGAGAAGCTGGGATAATCCGGATTATCGATAAACTAAAAGAGGCTGCTTCATATGATGCAGCCTCTTTAGTTTTTAAAACTGTCCTATATTTTTACTCGTCTTTCTTCAGACTCCACCCTAGGCTTCCCAGCAGGATCAGCAGGGTTAGCCAGGATGATGCCATCGTTACTTTATTTCCGATCACATAGGCATCCGGTGCGAATTTAAATTCGATGGTATGCTTTCCGGAAGGAATTGAAAGCGCCCTCAACACATAGTTTGCCTGGATTATCTCACTTTCCGTTCCGTCAATGAATGCTTTCCAACCCTTTGGATAGTAAATCTCAGAGAACACGGCCAAACCGTTGGCTGTCGATTGACTTTCATATTTCAGGAAGTTGGGTCTGTGTTCTTTCAATTGAATGGTACACAGGCTGTCGATGCCAAACTCCGGAACCTTGAACTTCGCGCTATTGATAACCGCTGTTGATCGCGTA